>NZ_JBANBJ010000010.1:0-168329 GCF_059803515.1 Bradyrhizobium sp. UFLA05-125
ATCCAGGAAGCCTGCGACATCAGAGCAAAGCGGCCGCAGGCGGCCAACACCAACTGCTGCCTGATGCGCGCGGCCTGATCTCATCGCGCGTTAGCAAGCAGAACGACTTCATCACCTACGGAAATGGAGGTCGCCGATGCGCGACATGCTGCAGCTCGTCCCTATGGTCGTCGAACAGTCCAGCCGCGGCGAACGATCCTTCGATATCTACTCCCGGCTCCTGCGCGAGCGCATCATCTTTCTCAACGGCGAAGTCAATGATGCAATGTCCGGGCTCGTCTGCGCGCAGCTGTTGTTCCTGGAGGCGGAGAACCCGAACAAGCCGATCAATCTCTACATCAATTCCTATGGCGGCGTGGTCACCAGCGGACTTGCGATGTACGACACCATGCAGTTCATCAAGGCGCCGGTTCATACGCTATGCATGGGCACCGCGCGCTCCATGGGGTCGTTCCTGCTGATGGCCGGCGAGCCCGGTCACCGCGCCGCGCTGCCCAATGCGAGCCTCCACGTGCATCAGCCGCTCGGCGGCTTTCAGGGCCAGGCGTCTGACATCCTGATCCATGCCACCGAAATGCAGGAAACCAAGCGGCGCATTATCCGGCTCTATGCACAACATTGCCGGCGCCCTGAACAGGAGGTGGAACGGACCCTGGATCGCGACCACTTCATGAACGCGCAACAGGCGGTCGAATGGGGACTGATCGACAGGGTCTTTGCGGAACGCGACGCCGCCTGATGGTCCGATAGGGCCCTTCAGCCGCTACCGTCCGGCTGTTCCATGCTCAGCGGAGCTTGCGAGCTTCAGCCCGGTCGCGCTGGTCGCGCGCTTGCGCATCACGCGTGAGCACGAATTGGAAGACCCGACATTTTCCGGCACGACGCGGCGCTCCGGTAGGCGCTCTCACGTATCAAAATACCGTTTCCCTGCCTGACACGTGAGCAACATTGTGTCGGCAGCCTGTTCTGCATTCGATTTGAGCAGACGTGATTATGTTTTAGGCGCGACCTATTAGCGCAGTGCAGCGTGACATCCGCAAAGCGGGAAAAGCCTCGCATTCATAGTCCGTTAGGCAACGACATCGATCTGGCACGGCATTTGATTCTCAGGGCCCGGCTGTGCCCGCGGTGTGAAGCTTCTCCTCGTGGTGAACCAGTCGAGAACGCCCGGCCACGTCCGGACCGGGCCCAAGCGGGGATAGGACCCATGAAAATTGTTATGGCGATTATCAAGCCATTCAAGCTGGAAGAAGTCCGTGACGCCCTGACCGCCATCGGCGTTCACGGTCTCACGGTGACGGAAGTCAAGGGATACGGCCGGCAGAAGGGCCATACGGAAATCTATCGCGGCGCCGAATACGCCGTGAGCTTCCTGCCCAAGATCAAGATCGAAGTCGCCGTCGCCTCCGAGCAGGTCGACAAGACCATCGACGCCATCACGTCGGCTGCGAAAACCGGACAAATCGGCGACGGCAAGATCTTCGTCATCAACCTCGACCATGCGGTCCGCATCCGCACCGGCGAGGCCGACGCCGCGGCACTTTGATTTCGCGCTCAACCTTTATCGAATCAGGAGAAAATGAAATGACGTTTAAGCGTCCCTATGGCGCGGGACTGGCCGCCCTCGCAGTCGGCATGTTCGCTGCGACCGCAGCCTACGCCGAGCCAACGGTCAACAAGGGGGATAACGCCTGGATGCTGACATCGACAGTGCTCGTGCTGTTGATGACGATCCCGGGTCTTGCGCTGTTCTATGGCGGCCTCGTCCGCTCCAAGAACATGCTCTCGGTTCTCGCCCAGGTGTTCTACACGGTCTGCGTCGTCACCGTGCTCTGGGCCCTCTACGGCTACAGCCTCGCCTTCACCGGCGGTTCCGACTTCATCGGCGGCTTCTCCAAGGCCTTCATGATGGGCATCACGACGGACTCGAAGGTGGCGACCTTCAGCGTCGATGCCAACATTTCGGAGCTCGTCTATGTCTGCTTCCAGATGACCTTCGCGGCGATCACGCCCGCCCTCATCGTCGGCGCCTTTGCCGAGCGCATGAAGTTTTCGGCGGTCGCGCTGTTCATTCCGCTCTGGGTCACGCTGATCTACTTCCCGATCGCGCACATGGTCTGGTACTGGCCGGGTCCGGACGCGATCCAGGATGCCGCCAAGGCTCTGGCTGCTGCGGGTGATGCGGCGGCGAAGACGGCGGCCCAGGCCCAGCTCGACGCGATCAACGCCGACGCTGGTTGGGTCTTCAAGAAGGGCGCGATCGACTTCGCGGGCGGCACCGTGGTGCACATCAATGCCGGCATCGCCGGTCTCGTTGGTGCGCTCCTGATCGGCAAGCGCACCGGCTACGGCAAGGAGCTGATGGCCCCGCACTCGCTGACCATGACCATGATCGGCGCCTCGCTGCTCTGGGTCGGCTGGTTCGGCTTCAACGCCGGCTCCAACCTGGAAGCCAACGGCGGCGCAGCCCTCGCCATGACCAACTCCTTCGTCGCCACCGCAGCCGCTGCGCTGTCGTGGATGTTCGCGGAGTGGATCGTGAAGGGTCATCCCTCGGTGCTCGGCGCGCTCTCCGGCGCGGTCGCGGGTCTCGTGGCGGTAACCCCGGCGGCCGGCTACTCGGGCCCGATGGGTGCGATCGTGCTCGGCCTCGTCGTCGGCGTCGTCTGCCTGTTCTTCTGCACCGTGGTGAAGAACGCCCTCGGCTACGATGACTCGCTCGACGTGTTCGGCGTGCACTGCGTCGGCGGCATCGTCGGCGCGCTGGGCACCGGCATCCTCGTCAACCCGGCGCTGGGTGGTGCGGGCATCATCGACTACACCGCGATCCCGCCGAAGGTTGCCGATTACGACTTCGCGGCACAGATGATCTCCCAGATCTGGGGCGTCTCCACCACGCTGGTGTGGTCCGGCATCGGCTCGGCGATCCTCTACAAGGTCGTCGACGTGATCGTCGGCCTGCGTGCCAATGTCGAGACCGAGCGTGAAGGCCTCGACATCACCGAGCACACCGAACGCGCTTACAACATGTAACGCTCTCCTCCCGGGTGCGATCTTCGAAGGAAGATCGCATCCAGAACTACGGTTTGGGCACATACCCGGCAATGCCCCGACCGTTGAGGGGCTCCAGCGCAAGTTGGAGCCCCTTTCTTTTTTGCGGTGTCACAAAAGAAAAACTTGCCAAGGAAGCCGGCCGGCGCCGAAATAACGACCTCAACGAATAACAAAAGGGAGGTCGTCATGCGGCTGGAAGGTGGATGCTATTGCGGCGAGGTGCGTTACGTCGCCGAGGGCGATCCGATGATGCAGGCGCAATGCCATTGCCGCGAATGCCAGTATATCTCGGGCGGCGAGCCCAACACCTTCATCGCGATGCCGGCGTCCGGCTTCACCTACATCACCGGCCAGCCCAAGCAGTTTACGCGCAAGGACCTCGCGCGCGCCGTGACACGGGAATTCTGCGCCGAATGCGGCACGCATCTGGTGACGAAGGTACCGGGCCTGCCGGCCGCGATCGTGAAGGTCGGCACGCTGGACGACCCTGCGCAGTTCAAGCCGCAGATCGCGATCTATACCTGCGACAAGCAGGAGTTCCACCAGATCCCCGAAGGGATGCCGACGTTCGAGAAGCTGCCACCGCACTAGACCGCAAAGTCGGTGCGCTCCCTCTCCCGCTTGCGGGAGAGATTGAGCGAGCCCGCGGCCCAATCGCGCTATTCCACCAGCAGAGACGCGATCACGCCGCCACGAGCGCGCGCTCGTCGGCCTCGACAACACGATCACGACCGCGGCGTTTGGCAGCATAGAGCGCGCGGTCGGCAATCCGGATCAGCTCGGCGAGGTCGGCATCGGCGCAGGACACCGTGAAGCCGAGGCTGATGGTGACGCGCTCGAGATTCTCGCCGATCGGGATTTCGCGGCTCGCGCAGGTCGTGCGCAGCGCCTCCGCGTGTCGTTCAGCCTGATCGCGAGTGACGCCGACCATGAGGCCGGCAAACTCCTCGCCGCCATAGCGCGCGACCAGCACGCCCTCGGTCCGCGCGAGCTGCCGCAGCACGTCGGAGACCTCGACCAGCACCTTGTCGCCGGCGTCATGGCCGAAGCGGTCGTTGATCGACTTGAAGTGATCGATGTCGCACAAAAACACCGTCACCGGCACGCTGCGCTGGCGCGCCGAGGTCAGCGCGAGCGCCGCCGCGTCATCGAAGCCGCGACGGTTGAAGAGGCCGGTGAGCTGGTCGGTCTGCGACATGCGCGCGAGCTCGCGGCGGGTCAGCGTCAGTTCCTGCATCACGAGCCCCGAGCGATAGCTGAGCGCGCCGGACAGCGAGACCGAGATTGCGGTCGCAATGCAGAGGCTGAAGCCGATGATGTAGCCGACGCTCACCGTGGCGCTGAAATCGGTGCCGAGATGCAGCAGCAGCGTCGACGCGGTCATGACGATGGTCAGGCCCGCTGATATCGCCGCGCGCCTCGCCGTATGGCGAAGCACATCGCCATGTGTCGCAATCTGAATGGTCACACACCGCCCCCGCTTGTCGCGTGTAGCCATAACACCGGCGCGACCAGCGAATCGCCAACGCGAAAACCTTCTTGGAGGAGGGGGTTAATGGGGCGCGACGGCCTTGCCTAAAATGCCGGGAAACGGAACCGTCGGTGGCCGCGCATCCCCCTCCTATCGGCGCCAATTATTCGGCACTGGACGGGGGGACCGACCGATGGTTAATCGCGTCTTAACCTCGCCCTATCTATGGTGAACTGAACCGCTTCCGGCCGGTGCGATCTGCAACCGGCAGTTCCAAGAGTGCTGGCGCCCAACGTATGGCTATGACCGCTTCATCCCGTGCGCCGCAGGGCAGTGGAAGCTCTGATACCGAACGCTCGCCATTTGTCCGGCTGAACGAGCTCCTGGCCCCACACCAGCCGGGTAAGCCTTTGATTACGCTCGCGGTTGGCGAGCCGCAGCACCCGGTGCCCGACTTCGTAGGACCGGTGCTGGCAAAGCACATCGCCGATTTCGGCCGCTATCCGCTGAACAATGGCATCGAGCCGTTCCGAAAAGCCGCCGCAAGCTGGCTCGGCCATCGCTTCAACCTGCCCCGTCCGGTCGATCCCGAGAGCGAGGTCCTCGTTCTCAATGGCAGCCGCGAAGGGCTGTTCTTCGCGGCAATCACGGCCACGCGCTATGTCGGCCCGCGTGCCGGCAAGCCGGCGATCCTGATGCCGAACCCGTTCTACCCGGTCTATGGCGCCGGGGCCCGCGCCGCCGCTTGCGAGCTGGTCTACCTGCCGACGACGGTCGAGAACGGTTTCCTGCCCGACCTCGATGCGATCGACGAGGCGACGCTGGCGCGCACCGTCGCCTTCTACATCGCCTCGCCCGCCAACCCGCAGGGCTCGGTCGCCTCGCGCGATTACTTCACCCGCCTGAAGGGCCTCACCGACCGCTATGGCTTCGTCATTCTGAGCGACGAGTGCTACTCGGAAATCTACACGCGGGAAGCGCCGGGCAGTGCACTCGAATACGCCGGCCCCGACTTCACACGCGTCGTCGCCTTCCAGTCGCTCTCCAAACGCTCGAACCTGCCGGGCCTGCGCGTCGGCTTCGCCGCCGGCGACAAGAAATTCCTGAGCCTGTTTCTCGAGCTGCGCAGCGTTGCCGCACCACAGGTGCCTGTGCCGCTCCAGCATGTCGCCACCGTTGCCTATGGCGACGAGGCGCATGTCGAGGAGAACCGCAGGCTCTACCGCATCAAGTTCGATCTCGCCGACCAGATCCTCGGCAATCGCTACGGCTATCGGCGGCCCGCGGGTGGCTTCTGCGTCTGGCTCGACACCTCGCCGCTCGGCAGCGACGAGGCCGTCACCTTGAAGCTCTGGAAGGAGGCCGGCGTGCGCGTGGTGCCGGGCAGCTATCTGGCGCGGCTCCAGCCGGATGGTTTCAATCCGGGCGCGGGCTTCATCCGCCTGGCGCTGGTGCAGAACGGCGAGGTCACCGCCGAGGCGCTGCACCGGCTGGTCACGACGTTGGGTTAGGCGATGAGCATGTCGGCAATCGAACGTGTCATCCCACTGGTCGGACACCTGCCGCCGTCGATCCGTGACGCGCTGACGCGCCGCGTGCGCGAGCTCACCGGTCTTGGCCTGATCGCGCTGTCGGGCATCGCCGCAACCGCGCTGATGACCTGGTCGGTGCAGGACCCGAGTCTGAGCCACGCCACCTCGCGGCCGATCCGCAACATCCTCGGCTATGCCGGCGCGATCGGCGCCGATCTCGCGATGCAGATTCTCGGTCTCGGCGCGATCATGCTGATCCTCACCGTCGCGGTGTGGGGCTGGCGCATGATGACCCACCGCCCGTTCGATCGCGAGGCGCTGCGGCTCGGCTGCTGGATCCTCTGCACGGTGATTGCGGCAGGTTTTGCGAGCTGCTGGCCGCATGGCGGCGCATGGCCATTGCCGACCGGGCTCGGCGGCGTGGTCGGCGACGCGCTGGTGCGCGCACCGGCCGTGATCTTCGGACCCGCGGGCGCCATCTATCGCATGGTGTTCGGAACGATCCTGTTCGTCGCGATGGCCACGACGTTCCTGATCGCGTGCGGCCTCGGCGCGCGCGCGCGCGACGACGACGAGCTGACGCAGATCGAGGACGACGACACCCCGTTCGAGGAAGAGGGGGAGGACCGTGGCTCGGTGTCGCTCGGCTGGCTGTTCCATGCGCTGATGAGCACGAAGGCGCGGATCGTCTGGCTGCGTGGTGCCGCCTATCGCTCGCTGGTCTCGAGTGGGTCAAAGCCACGTACCGCCTCGTTCGATCGCCAGGAGCCCAATCTCGGCGGCCGCGCCGCGCCCTCGATCTCGCCGCATGCCGACAATGAGGACGAGGATTACGAGGAAGAGGAGAACGAGGAAGAGGAAGACGAAGAGGAGGAGGAGGCGCCGGCCGCGCGCACTTCGCGCAAGAAGGCTGCACCGAAGGCGCCCTCGAAAAAATCTTCCGACAAGTTCGACCTTCCCTCTGTCTCCATGCTGGCTGCGCCGAAGGCCGGCGATCGCCAGCCACTCAGCAAGGCCGAGCTGGAAACCAATTCGCGTTCGCTCGAAGGCGTGCTCGGGGACTTTGGCGTGCGCGGCGAGATCGTCAAAGCCAATCCGGGTCCGGTCGTCACGCTATACGAGCTGGAGCCGGCACCCGGCATCAAGTCATCGCGCGTGATCGGACTTGCCGACGACATCGCGCGCTCCATGAGCGCGCTGTCGGCCCGCGTCGCCGTGGTGCCCGGCCGCAACGCCATCGGCATCGAGCTGCCGAACGCGCATCGCGAAAAGGTTTATTTGCGCGAGCTGCTGGTGGCGAAGGAGGCGACCGAGACGGTGGCAAAACTGCCGCTCTGCCTCGGCAAGACCATCGGCGGCGATCCCGTCATCATCGATCTGGCGCGCACGCCGCACATGCTGATCGCCGGCACCACCGGCTCGGGCAAGTCGGTCGCCATCAACACCATGATCCTCAGCCTGGTCTACAGGCTGCGCCCGGATCAGTGCCGGCTGATCATGGTCGATCCGAAGATGCTCGAACTCTCCGTCTATGACGGCATCCCGCATCTGCTCACCCCCGTCGTAACCGATCCGAAGAAGGCGGTGGTCGCGCTGAAATGGGCCGTGCGCGAGATGGAAGAGCGCTACAAGAACATGGCCAAGCTCGGTGTGCGCAACATCGATGGCTACAATGCGCGCCTGCTCGAGGCCAAGGGCAAGGGCGAGGATCTGACGCGCACGGTGCACACCGGCTTCGACAAGGAAACCGGCAAGGCGATCTACGAGGAAGAAAAGCTCGCGCTCGATCCGCTGCCCTACATCGTCATCATCGTCGACGAAATGGCCGACCTGATGATGGTCGCCGGCAAGGATATCGAAGGCGCGGTGCAGCGCCTTGCGCAGATGGCGCGCGCCGCCGGCCTGCACGTGATCCTCGCGACGCAGCGTCCCTCGGTCGACGTCATCACCGGCACCATCAAGGCGAACTTCCCGACCCGCATCGCCTTCCAGGTCACCTCCAAGATCGACAGCCGTACCATCCTGGGCGAGATGGGCGCCGAGCAGCTGCTCGGCCAGGGCGACATGCTCTACATGGCCGGCGGCGGCCGCATCAGCCGCGTGCACGGCCCGTTCGCCTCCGACGAGGAAGTCGAGAAGGTGGTGCGTCACCTCAAGACGCAGGGACAGCCGGAATATCTCGAAGCGGTCACCGCGGAAGAACCTGCCGAGGACGAAGACGGCGCGGTTTTCGATGCCACCGGCATGGGTGGGGATGGCGGCGGCGACCTGTTCTCGCAAGCCGTTGCCATCGTCAAACGCGACCGCAAGGCCTCCACCAGCTACATCCAGCGCCGGCTTCAGATCGGCTACAACCGCGCCGCCTCGCTGATGGAGCGCATGGAACTGGAAGGTATTGTCGGACCGGCCAATCATGCCGGCAAACGCGAGATCCTGGTCGAGGAAGAAGACAGCCATATGTGAGGCAAAAGGCGCCGAACCGGGCCTCACAATGAGTTTTTCACGCAAAAACGATATCTGCTTTTGCCCGAAACCACGGTAAAAGGGCGCCAAGCCACACAGGACGACGCGTTGACCGGAAATCCAGATATTCGATTGGCTGCCTCCTTCGCCGCGCGCAGCGCGCGGCTGGCGAGCATGCTTGTCATCACCGCTTCGATGGCTGCCGCCAGCGCGACGTCGTTCGCGCAGACCGTCCCCGTTCCGAAACCCGCACCGAAGGGCCGCGACGGCGGGCAGATGAGCGGCGGGCCCGCCACGACGGGCGCCACCCAGACGCCGCCCAATCCGATCATTCCGGATCCGCGCCGCAACGTGCCGAGCAGCATCTTCCAGACCTTTGACGATAAGCAGAAGGCGCAGGCCGCCAGGGTCAGCGCATATCTGTCGTCGTTGCAGACGCTGGTCGGCAATTTCGTGCAGGTCGGGCCCGACGGCAGCAAGACGCAAGGCGACTTCTACATCCAGAAGCCCGGCAAGATGCGCGTCGAATACGATCCGCCGAATCCGATCGACATCATCGCCGACGGATCCTCGCTCGTGGTGCGCGACCGCAAGCTCGCGACCCAGGACGTCTATCCTCTGTCGCAGACGCCGCTGCGCTTCCTGCTCTCGGACCGCATCGACCTGATGAAGGACACCAACGTCATCAACGTCACCGCGGACGATCTCTTCATCAGCGTCACCATCGAGGAGAAGCAGGCGCTGATCGGCACCAGCCGTCTGCTGCTGATGGTCGGCGCCAAGGACGGCCAGTTGAAGCAATGGACGGTGACCGACCCGCAGGGCTACGACACCACCTTCGCGGTCTACAATCTCGACAGCACCAAGAAGCTCGATCCGAACATGTTCAAGATCGACTTCACCAACTACAACGTCCCGTCGCCGGGTTGAGTTCTTGTAGGGTGGGTTAGCCGAAGGCGTAACCCACCGCTTCCGTTGCCGCGGAAACCAAAGAGGTGGGTTACGCTTCGCTAACCCACCCTACGAAACCACAAGCGCTTCGTGCCCTGTGGACAAACCTCTCCACCACATCAAACCATGCTATGACGCATCCCTCATGCGTCTCTCCCTGACAACCTGGAACATCAATTCGGTGCGGCTGCGCATCGACCTCGTCGCCAAATTCCTCAAGAGCGCGCGGCCGGACGTGCTGTGCCTCCAGGAGACCAAGTGCATCGACGATGCTTTTCCGCTCAAGCGATTCAAGCGGCTCGGCTATGAGCACGTCGCGCTGAACGGGCAGAAGGGCTATCACGGCGTCGCCATCGTCTCGAAAATTCCGTTCGAGAATACCGACATCCGCACCTTCTGCGACAAGATCGATTCGCGCCACATCTCGGTGTCGTTCGGCGAAAAGGCGCAGCTTGCAAAACCGCTGGTGCTGCACAATTTCTACGTTCCCGCCGGCGGCGACATTCCCGATCCCGCGCTGAACGAGAAATTCGACCACAAGCTTCGTTTCCTCGACGAGATGAAGGCGTGCGAGCCGCTGCATCCGCGCGGCGAGGACCGCCACATCCTGGTCGGCGATCTCAATGTCGCGCCGCATGAGAACGACGTCTGGTCGCACAAGCAGCTTCTGAAGGTCGTCTCGCATACGCCGATCGAATGCGAGAAGCTGATGGCCGCCCTTGATGCCGGCGAATGGGTCGACGTCGCGCGCGAGCACATTCCGATGTCGGAAAAGGTCTATACGTGGTGGAGCTACCGCGCCGCCGACTGGACCGTCGGCGACCGCGGCCGCAGGCTCGACCACATCTGGGTCTCGCGCGCGCTCAAGGATGCGGTCAGCGATTTCAGGATTCTTCGCGACGCGCGGAGCTGGGAGCGGCCGTCGGATCATGTGCCGGTGACGGTGACGCTGGAGGCGTGAGCTCAGGGCTGCCCGTAGCCCGGATGGAGCGAAGCGAAATCCGGGTCAGTCGCGCCGGATCGAAACGAATCCCAGATTGCGCTTCGCTCCATCCGGGCTACGAAAGACGGCTAGTTATTCAGCTTCGAACCCGCCATCAGAATATCGCTGGCGATCTGGCTCGACCGGATCGCGAACTCGTCGCGAAGGCGGAGGGCGGCGGCGGGATCGCTCTCCAGCACGCGCTGAAACAGGCTGCGGGCGACGCGGATGACGGAGGAGTGCTCCAGCGCGATCGCGCTCGACGGACGCTTCATCGGCACCACCAGCGCAAGCTCGCCGATGAGCGTACCGGGGCCGGCGATCATCTCGGCACCGGCGCCGTCCTCGACGCGAAAGGCGCCGCGCTGAACCACGAAGCCGGCGTCCGCGTCATCGCCCTTATTGAAGAGGACATCGCCGCGCACGAAGTCACGCTGCTCGGAACCGATCGCCAACATGCGCAACGAGGCTTCTCCCAACAGGCGCAGTGTCGGGACACGCTCGAGCAGCGCTACGTCGTCGTCGATTGACATTCAGTTCCGTGGCTCAAAGGCCCGCAATCTAAAACGATTCGCGAGGCCTTCGGAGCGTATCACGGCACCAGCTTGTAGCCACCGGCTTCCGTGACCAGGATTTCCGGGTTGGCGGCGTCCTTCTCGATCTTCTGCCGGAGACGGTAGATATGGGTTTCCAGCGTGTGGGTGGTGACGCCGGAATTATAGCCCCAGACCTCCTGGAGCAGCGTCTCGCGCGAGACCGGCATCTGGCCGGCCCGGTAGAGGAAGCGCAGGATGGCGGTTTCCTTCTCGGTCAGCCGTACCTTGCGCGCGTTGGCGGCGGTCAACATTTTCGAGCCCGGGCGGAAGCTGTAGGGCCCGACCGAGAACACCGCGTCTTCGCTCGCTTCATGCTGACGAAGCTGGGCGCGGATGCGCGCCAGCAGCACCGCGAAGCGGAAGGGCTTTGCCACATAGTCGTTGGCACCGGATTCCAGGCCCAAAATCGTGTCGGAATCCGTATCATGCCCGGTCAGCATGATGATCGGGGCCTTGAAGCCGCCCTTGCGCAAGCTGCGCACCACCTCGCGGCCGTCGGTGTCGGGCAGGCCGACATCCATCAGCACGAGATCGGGGGAATTGGCCTTTGCGGCGCTCGCGCCCTTTGCGCCGGTATCGACGGCCGAGGCTTCGAACTCTTCGTGCAGCGATAATTGCTCCACCAACGTATCGCGCAGATCGGAATCGTCATCCACGATCAGGATCTTGCGGGCATTGGCCATGGGGTCATCCTTTTGGGGTCGAACTCCGACGCGCGCATGCCGCGTGAGAGCTGCGATTGGTAAGTTAGAGGTCGCCGTTATTATTGTTGTTCGTCTTGAAGTAGTGGGCTGCTACCGATTCTCAAGCCAGAACTACTCTAACGCAGAATAGCAGGGCTTTTCGATGAATGTCCTGTAATGAAGCCGACACCGCGCCTTCACATGAAAAGACAATATATATCAATTTCTTACGCCAAAAACGGACCGCTTTCCACGATCCGGGTGAGGGCGTCGGCAGGTAATCCGCGGCGGGGCTGGCTGACTGCCGGGCCCCTGACGATTCCCGTGGCGCTGGGCCGTGGCGGCATTCGCGCCAACAAGCGCGAGGGCGACGGCGGCACGCCCAAGGGCAGCTTTCGGCCGCGGCAGCTGTGGTGGCGGGGCGACCGCTACGGCCGGCCGCAGACCTTCCTGCCGGTCCGCGCCATTCGGCCCGAGGATGCCTGGTGCGAAGATCCCGCCGACCGCCATTATAACCGGCCGATCCGGCGCGGGGCGGGGCAGGGCGGCGACCGGCTCACGCGCGCCGACCAGCTCTACGACTTCATCGTCGAGATCGACCACAACACACGGCCACGCATTCGCGGCCGTGGCAGCGCGGTGTTTTTGCATCTGGCGCGCGACAATTTCGGACCCACGGCGGGCTGTGTCTCGATGAGACAAGCGGCAATGCTGCAATTGTTGCGGCGTCTGGGACCAAAGACCAGGATCATCATCGGGTGAGGGACCATGCTCGACGAGAACCGAATCAAAGCTGCCTCGCGCGTGCTCGCGGGCCACTGGCGCGCCGGCACCAAGCTTGACGCGCTTGAAAACGCCTTGCGGCCGCACTCGCGCAGCGAGGGCTACGCCATCCAGGCTGCGCTCGAATCCGCGTCAAGCGGCACGCTGTTCGGGTGGAAGATCGCGGCGACCAGCGAGGCCGGGCAGAGGCACATCAATGTCAGGGGACCGATGGCCGGACGCATCCTGAGCGAGACCGTCATCGCCGATGGCGGCACGGCCTCGATGAGGGGCAACGAGATGCGGGTCGGGGAGCCGGAATTCGCCTTCCGCATGGCGCGCGACCTGCCGCCGCAGTCTTCGCCGTTTGGCGTCGACGAGGTACTTGCGGCGGTCGATACGCTGCATCCCGCGATCGAAATTCCGGACTCGCGCTTTGCCGATTTCGTCAGCGCCGGCGAGGCGCAGCTCATCGCCGACAATGCCTGCGCGCACCTGTTCGTACTGGGCGCGCCGACCACAGTGGATTGGCGCGCGCGTGATCTCGTGGAGGAGCGGCCGGAGATCACGCTGCGCGGCCGGCGCTATGTCGGCCATGGCAGGAACGTGCTTGGCGATCCCCGTATCGCGCTCGCCTGGCTCGCGAACGAGCTGCGCGCGCTCGGGATCACGTTGAGAGCAGGGCAGGTGGTGACGACAGGCACCTGCCATCCGCCGCTGCCGATCGAGGCCGGCGATCATCTCGCCGCGGATTTCGGTGCGCTGGGGAAGGTATCGGTGAGGTTCGCGTAGGCGCCACCAACACCGCCGTCGTCCCGGGGCGCGCGAAGCGCGAGCCCGGGACCCATAACCACAGGAAGAAGCTGCGGCGCGAGCTGGCAACCGCGAGTCTTCGCCAAACTACTGCCTGTGGTTATGGGTCCCGGATCTGCGCTCCGCTTCGCTATGCTTGTCCGGGACGACGACGTTTACATACACTCAGCGTGATCACCGATGCCCGAAGATCGCCGAGCCCACGCGGATATGCGTGGCACCTAGCATGATGGCGGTGGCGAAATCGGCGCTCATGCCCATCGAGAGATCTTTCAATCCGTTGCGCGCGGCGATCTTGGCGGTGAGGGCGAAATGCGCGGCCGGCGGCTCGTTCGCGGGCGGGATGCACATCAGGCCGGAAATGTTGAGCCCATAGCTGTCGCGGCAGCTTGCGATGAAGGCATCCGCCTCGCCGGGCGCGACGCCGGCCTTCTGCGGCTCCTCGCCGGTGTTGATCTGGACGAAGAGCTGCGGGTGCCTGTTCTGGGATTCGATTTCCTTGGCTAACGCTTGGCAAATGCTCGGACGGTCCACCGAATGAATGGCGTCGAACAGCGCGACCGCCTCTTTCGCCTTGTTCGACTGCAACGGTCCGATCAGATGCAGCGCGATATCCGAGTAACTCGAAATTAACGCCGGCCACTTTGCCTTGGCTTCCTGCACGCGATTTTCTCCGAATACGCGCTGCCCCGCGTCGATGACCGGTGTAATTGCATCCGCAGCGAACGTCTTCGACACCGCGATCAGCGTTACCGCGGCGCGATCGCGCTGTGCGTCCTTGCATGCGCGCGCGATCTCCTGCTCCACGGCGGCGAGCGCATTTGGTGAATGCCCGGTTAGCGGCAAGGCGTTGGCTTCTGTCATGACGTCGCTCGAGACCCGTGTGACTACCGAGGTAGTTCCAATTTTACCGACTTCAAGAAAGGCTTCTTGAACCCTTGGAACTAAGTTGCGCGCGGGGTGGGTAGCACAAAAATGGTCAACGTCAGTCTCAACCGCAAACGCGCGAAACTCAAGCAGGTTCTCGGAATCCGGGCCCGGCTTGCGTTGCTCGCGGTGATTCTGGTGGTACCCCTGATGCTGGAGCGCATCCGCTCGCTCGAAGACGCGCGCGTCAAGCAGATCGCGCAGGCGACGACCGAGTTCACGACCATCGCGCGACACAGCGCGGACGCACAGCGCGAGGTGATTTCGTCGGTCGAGACGATATTGAAATCCGAGGCTTTCATCCGCGCCTCCGCCGGCGGCGTCAGCAAGAGCTGCGACGTGCTGCGCGCAAGCCTGCCGGCCAGCCTGCCCTGGATCCGCACGCTGCTGATCGCCGGCCAGGACGGCCGCATCCAGTGCTCGACCAACAACATGTATGTCGGCCTCGACTTGAGTGACCGGCCCTATTTCCAGCAGGCGCAGGAGACCGGCCGCTTCGTGCTCTCCGATTTCCTGCTGTCAAAGCCGTCGCAAACGCCAACCGTGATGGCGGTCTATCCGGTCTCCGCGCTCTCGGGCACCTCGGACGCCGTCGTGCTCGCGACCGTGAACCTCGACTGGATGTCGAAGATCATGAACAATCTGGGCGGCCGCTCCGGCATTTCTGCCGTGCTGGTCGACAGCGCCGGCACGGTGCTGGCCGCGCCCGCGGACCAGTACAGCGCGGTCGGCCGCCCGCTCGACAATCTGCCGCTGATGTCGGCGATTGCCGACATGGCGCTCCGCTCGGACCAGGACGAAGGATCGCTGTCCTTCATGGCGGTCGACGGCTCGCGCCGCGCGGTCAGCTACATGCGCATCGCCGGCACCAATGCGCGCCTGATTGCCAGCATCGACGAGGACAAGGTCTCTGCCGCCGTCAGCCGCGACATCCGCACTGCCTATCTCCAGCTCGCTTTCGTCGTCGTGTTCGTTCTGCTCGGCGCGCTGATCGCCGCCGAGAAGCTCGTGATCAAGCCGATCGAGATGCTCGCCGACATGGCCAAGCGCTTTGGCCAGGGCGACCTTTCGGCCCGCGCCGCGCGCAATCGCCTGCCCGCCGAGTTCGTGCCGCTCGCCCGCGCCTTCAATGCGATGGCAGCCCAACTCGGCCAGCGCGAGCGCGAGCTGATCGCGAGCAACGACCGGCTTACTGTCATGGCCTCGATCGACATGCTGTCGGGCCTTGCCAACCGCCGCGGCTTCCAGAGCCGCCTCGACTTCGAATGGATGCGCGCGCAGCAATATGACAGCGACCTGTCGCTGCTGATGATCGACGTCGACCATTTCAAGCTCTTCAACGACACCTATGGCCATCTCGAGGGCGATTCCTGCCTGACCAGGGTCGGCGAGACGCTGTCGGGGATTGCGGCCGACACCATGGGCTTTGCCGCGCGTTATGGCGGCGAGGAATTCTGCCTGTTGCTGCCGAACACGGACCTCACGCGCGCCATAGAGATCGGCGAAACCGTTCGCGTTGCGGTGCTGCGGCTGTGCCTGCCGCATATCACCTCGAGCCACATGATCGTCACCGTCTCGATCGGCGTTGCCGCGGCGCGGCCCAATGAGGCCTTGCGTCCGGGCGACCTGATCGAAGCGGCCGATGCCGCGCTCTACGCCGCCAAGCATCGCGGCCGCAACACCGTCGTCGAGCACGGTCTGGTGCAGGAGAGCGAAGGCGCCGGCGCGATCGCGATGGCGGGCTGAAACAGCTCACGCTCAGGCCGTTTTGAAGGCCTTAGACGTTGACCCCACAGCGGTTTTTGTGGCCTAGTCCGCCGTCTTTACGACGGCCGAACCCTAGAAAACCGCAACGATTCCATGACCTCCGAACGTTATAACGCCCGCGATTCCGAACCGCGCTGGCAAGCCGCCTGGGACGAAAAGGCCATCTTCGTCTCCCGAAACGACGATTCGCGGCCGAAATACTATGTGCTCGAGATGTTCCCCTACCCGTCCGGGCGCATCCATATCGGCCATGTCCGGAACTATACGCTCGGCGACGTGCTGGCCCGCTTCATGCGCGCCAAGGGTTTCAACGTGCTGCACCCGATGGGCTGGGACGCCTTCGGCCTGCCTGCCGAGAACGCCGCGATCGAGCGCAAGGTCGCGCCGAAAGCCTGGACCTACGACAACATCGCCGCGATGAAGAAGCAGCTTCGCTCGATCGGGCTGTCGCTGGACTGGAGCCGCGAGATCGCGACCTGCGACCCCTCCTACTACAAGCACCAGCAGAAGATGTTTCTGGACTTCCTGCGCGAAGGCCTCGCCGAGCGCGAGAAGCGCAAGGTGAACTGGGACCCCGTCGACATGACCGTGCTCGCCAATGAGCAGGTGATCGACGGCCGAGGCTGGCGTTCGGGCGCCGTTGTCGAACAACGGGAAATGAACCAGTGGGTCTTCAAGATCACGAAGTACTCGCAGGAGCTGCTGAGCGCGCTGGATACGCTCGACCGCTGGCCCGACAAGGTGCGGCTGATGCAGCGCAACTGGATCGGTCGGTCCGAAGGCCTGCTGATTCGCTTCGCGCTGGATCAGGCAACGACGCCCGCCGGCGAGAGCGAGCTGAAGATTTTCACCACGCGCCCGGACACGCTGTTCGGCGCAAAGTTCATGGCGATCTCGGCCGATCATCCGCTGGCGCAGGCTGCCGCCGCCAAGAACCCGAAGCTTGCCGAGTTCATCGCCGAGATCAAGAAGATCGGCACCGCGCAGGAGATCATCGACACCGCCGAGAAGCAGGGTTTTGACACCGGCATCCGCGCGGTCCACCCGTTCGATCCCTCCTGGAAGCTGCCGGTCTATGTCGCGAACTTCGTGCTGATGGAATACGGCACCGGCGCGATCTTCGGCTGCCCGGGCCACGACCAGCGCGACCTCGACTTCGTCAACAAGTACAATCTCGGCGTCACGCCGGTGGTGTGCCCCGAAGGCCAGGATCCGGCGACTTTTATCATCACCGACACCGCCTATGACGGTGACGGCCGCATGATCAATTCGCGCTTCCTCGATGGCATGACCATCGACGCGGCGAAGGAAGAGATCGCAAAACGCCTGGAAAACGAGATGCGCGGCAACGCGCCCGTCGGCGAGCGGCAGGTGAATTTCCGCCTGCGCGACTGGGGCATCTCGCGCCAGCGCTATTGGGGCTGCCCGATTCCGGTGATCCACTGCCCGAAATGCGACGTCGTGCCGGTGCCGGATTCAGAGCTGCCGGTGAAGCTGCCTGATGATGCGACCTTCGACAGGCCGGGCAACGCGCTCGATCATCATCCGACCTGGAAGCACGTCACCTGCCCCAAATGCGGCGGCAAGGCACAACGCGAAACCGACACCATGGACACCTTCGTGGATTCGTCCTGGTACTTTGCGCGCTTCACCGATCCCTGGAACGAGGCCTCGCCGACGACGCCTGCAGTCGCCAACCGGATGCTGCCGGTCGACCAGTACATCGGCGGCGTCGAGCACGCGATCCTGCATCTGCTCTACAGCCGCTTCTTCACCCGCGCGATGAAGGCAACCGGCCACATCGCGCTGGATGAGCCGTTCGCCGGCATGTTCACGCAAGGCATGGTGGTGCACGAGACCTACCAGAAGGCCGACGGCACCTATGTGCAGCCGGTCGAGGTGAAGGTCGAGACCGGCAGCAACGGCCGGCGCGCCACGCTGCTTGCGACCGGCGAAGACATCCAGATCGGCGCGATCGAGAAGATGTCGAAGTCGAAGAAGAACACGGTCGACCCCGACGACATCATCGAGACCTACGGCGCCGACGTCGCGCGCTGGTTCATGTTGTCGGACTCACCGCCCGACCGCGACGTGATCTGGAGCGACGAGCGCGTCCAGGGCGCCTCGCGCTTCGTGCAGCGGTTGTGGCGGCTGGTGAACGAATCCGCAGAGGCCTCCAAGGGCGCGCCTGCGGCCCGACCGGCGAGCTTTGACGCCGATGCGCTCGCCCTGCGCAAGGCGGCTCATGGCGCGCTGGACAAGGTCACGATCGGAATCGAGCGGCTGCACTTCAACGTCTGCCTCGCCCATATCCGCGAATTCGCCAATAGCCTGTCCGAAGTGCTTCAGCGCCCCGGCCAGCCGGCGGACGACCTCGGCTGGGCCATCCGGGAGGCCGGGACCATCCTGGTCCAGCTGTTTTCCCCGATGATGCCGCATCTGGCCGAGGAGTGCTGGCAGGTGCTGGGCCAGAGCGGCTTCGTCTCGGAGGCCGTGTGGCCGCAAATCGAACGCGATTTGCTGGTTGAAGACACCGTGACCCTGGTGGTCCAGGTCAACGGCAAGAAGCGGGGTGAGGTCACGGTTGCAACAGTGGCCCAGAATCCGGAAATCGAGGCTGCCGTTTTGGCGCTCGATGCGGTAAAACTGGCCCTGGACGGCAAGCCCGTCCGCAAGGTGATCATCGTCCCCAAGAGGATCGTGAATGTTGTCGGCTAGGATCCGCATCGCAGCCCGCCTCGTCGCGGTTGCCGCCCTCGCGGCAATGACGGCCGGCTGCTTCCAGCCGATGTATGCCGAGCATACCGACGGTACTCCGGGATTGCGGGACAAGCTGATGGGGGTGGAAATCCCCCCTGTCGACAAGGCCAATGCCTCGCGCGAGGCTCGGGTCGGGGTGGAAATCCGCAACGCCCTCGCCTTCAAGCTTTATGGCACCGCGACCGGTGCGCCGCCGACCCACCGTCTGGTGCTGCGGTTCTCGACCAGCCGCTCCTCGTTGATCGTCAGCTCCGCAACCGGCCTTCCGACGAGCGAGAATTACGGCATCGACGTTCAGTATAATCTGATCGACAACGCGACCAACCAGTCGGTGATGACCGGCACCACGTTCTCGCGCGTGTCCTACGACATCCCCGGCTCATACCAGCGCTTCGCCCGTCAGCGCGCCGTTCGCGATGCGGAAGACCGTGCCGCCAACGAGGTCGCCGAGAACATCTCGACCCGCCTCGCCGCGTTCTTCACCGCCGGCACGTAACTGCTCCTTGTCATTCCGGGGCACGCGAAGCGTGAACTCGGAATCTCGATCCATAACCTCTGGATTCCGGGTTCGCGCGCTGCGTGCCCCGGAATGACGATTTGGCCCATGGTCGCGCTGCGCGGAAAAGAGATCGACGCCTTCCTCGCCCGCCCCGATTCGGGCCGCCCGATCATCCTGCTTTATGGCCCCGATGCCGGCCTGGTGCGCGAGCGCGCCGACGCGCTGATTGCGTCCGCGGTCGATGATCTCAACGACCCCTTCTCGATGGTCAAGCTCGACGGCGATGAGCTCTCGGCTGAACCCTCGCGCCTCGTCGACGAAGCCATGACCGTGCCGCTATTCGGCGGCCGCCGCGCCATCCGCGTGCGCGCCGGCTCGCGCAGCTTTGCCAGCGGTGTCGACACGCTGGCCGAGATGAGCGTGAAGGACTGCCGCATCGTGATCGAGGCCGGCGAGCTCCGCCCCGAATCGCCGCTGCGCAAGGTTTGCGAACGCGCCAAGACGGCGGTCGCGATCGGCTGCTATCCCGACACCGAGCGCGATCTCGCCAGACTGATGGAGGACGAGCTGCGCGTTGCCAATCTGCGTATCGCGCAGGACGCCCGCGCTGCGCTGATGTCGTTCCTCGGCGGCGATCGCCAGGCCTCGCGCAACGAGCTACGCAAGCTGACGCTATATGCTCACGGCAAGGGCGAGATCACGCTCGACGACGTGATGGCGGTCGTCGCTGACGCGTCCGAGCTGAAGCTCGATCCGATCGTCGACGGCGCCTTCGCCGGACGCCCCGACATCGTCGAAAGCGAGTTCGCCAAGGCGATGATCGCCGGCACCTATCCCGGCATGATCATCTCCGCCGCGCAGCGCCAGGCGGCCTGGCTGCACAAGTCGGCACTCACCGTCGCCGAGGGCACGCCGATCTCGGCCGTACTCGAAGGCGGATTTCCGCGGCTGCATTTTTCGCGAAAGCCCGCGGTCGAAACCGCGTTGCGCAATTTCAGCGTGGCGCGACTTGCCGGCATCATCGAACAGCTTGCAACCGCAGCCCTCGACACCCGCAAGCAGCCGTCCCTCGCCGCCGCAATCGCGCAGCGCACGCTGATGGCGATCGCCGCGAACGCGAAACGGCGCGGCTGAGCGCTCGCTCTATCCGCGCGTCGTTGTGGCGCCGTCCTCAACCTACGTCGTCCTGGACAAGCGAGCGGAGCGAGCGCCGATCCACCCAGGGAATAGTTTGGCGAAGACTCGTAGTGACCCGCTTCGCGCCACAACTTCTCCCTGTGGTACTGGGTCCTGGCTTTCGCCAGGACGACACCGAGGGTGTGGCCGATTGCCTGGTCCACAACGCCTGAGGAAGTCGCGGTCTCAGTCTAGAGCACACCCTTCGCCAGCCGTCGCATCACCTCGTCGAGCTGCTCGAGGTTGCGGTAGTTGATCTGGACGGAGCCGCCGGGATCGCGGTGGTTGACGGTCACCTTGAGCCCGAGTGCGTCGCTGACGCGCTTCTCCAGATCGACCGTATCGGGATCCTTCTCCTTGGCCCCGACGCGCGCCTTCTGAGGCTTGCGCTCCGGCACGCCCTCCTCGTGCGCGAGCGCTTCGGCCTGGCGCACGTTGAGGCCCTCTTCCACGATGCGCTTGGCAGCGGCGAGTGGGTCAGGCACGCCGATCAGCGCACGGGCGTGGCCGGCCGTCAACTGTCCGGTCGCGATCAAGGCCTGCACCTCCGCCGGCAGTTTCGTCAGGCGCATCATGTTGGCGACGTGGCTGCGGCTCTTGCCGACGACTTTTGCGATGTCGTCCTGGCTGCGTTTGAACTCGTTGGCAAGCGCGTGATAGCCTTGCGCCTCTTCCATCGGGTTGAGGTCTTCGCGCTGCACGTTCTCGATGATCGCGAATTCCAGCGCATCGCTGTCGCTGATGTCGACTGGAACGATCGGCACCTCGTGCAGGCCTGCGAGCTGCGAGGCACGCCAGCGCCGCTCGCCAGCGATGATTTCGTAGCGGTCCTGCGTGCCCTTCACCGGACGGACTACGATCGGCTGGATCACGCCGTGCTGCTTGATGGAGTCGCTGAGCTCCTTGAGCTCTACTTCCGAAAATGTGCGGCGCGGGTTGCGCGGATTGGGCTTGAGGAATTCGATCGGCACCTTGCGCTGCGTGCGCGGCCGCTCGACATGCGCGGCCTCACCGCCGACGTCACCGATCAGACTCGCAAGACCCCGGCCCAGTCGCGAACGCGCTTCGTCGGCCATCGCCAGCTCCCTTGGATTCAACTCGAACGCTCCTGTTACTTTGTCCTCGTCATTCCGGGGCGCGCGAAGCGCGAACCCGGAATCTCGACGTTGTTCAATTTCAAATCTCGAGATTCCGGATCAATTCGCGTACCGCGAATTGTCCGGAATGACGTCGCCTGGATTCAATGCGTGGTGCGCAGCTCGCGCTCGCGCTGGATCACTTCGGTGGCAAGCCGCAAGTAGGCTTCGCTGCCGACGCATTTGAGATCATAGACCAGCACCGGCTTGCCGTAGGACGGCGCCTCGGAGATGCGCACGTTGCGCGGGATCATGGTCTTGTAGACCTTCTCGCCCATGAACTGACGGACGTCGGCGACGACCTGGTTCGAGAGGTTGTTGCGCGAGTCGAACATGGTCAGCACGATGCCATGGATCGACAGATTGGGATTGAGCGTCGAGCGCACCTGCTCGACGGTCTGAAGCAATTGCGACAGGCCTTCGAGCGCGAAGAACTCGCATTGCAACGGCACCAGGATCGCATCGGAGGCCGCCATCGCATTCACCGTGAGCAGGTTGAGCGAGGGCGGGCAGTCGATCAGCACGTAGGTGTAGTCGGCATCCGGCGAGACGTTGTTGTTGAGTGAGCCGATCGCATCGCGCAGCTTGAAGGCGCGACCGGGCGTGGTGCCCAGCTCGAGCTCGAGGCCGGAGAGGTCCATCGTCGAGGGCGCGATGTGCAGCCGCGGCACCGCAGTCGACACCACCGCTTCACGCAACGCGGCTTCGCCGACCAGCACGTCATAGGTTGAGCAGGAACGGTTGCGGCGATCGATGCCGAGACCCGTCGAGGCGTTGCCTTGCGGATCGAGATCGACGATCAGGACGCGCTCACCAATCGCTGCGAGTGCCGTTCCGAGATTGATCGCCGTGGTTGTCTTTCCCACGCCGCCCTTCTGATTCGCGAGCGCCAGGATCCGCGGATGGCCCTGCGGCACCGCCTCGGTCTGCTCCTGCTGAGGTTCGTCAATCACGGTCATGCCACTTCCCCACTCGACCCCGTTTTCCAGGCCTCACCCACGCCGCTGGATAGTGTCCAGCTCCACGATCCAACCGTCGCCCGTGCGGCTTTGGTGGAGCTTAGGACGAATAGTCCAATATTTAGCGGCTTCGGTCAATTCAGCCTCTACATCTTGGCCCTTAGGAAACAACGCTTTTGCACCGCTGCGCACCGAGGGCTCCGCAAAGCCGATGAGTTGATGTAGCGGAGCCAGTGCGCGCGCGGTGACGCAATCGACCGGGCCGGTGATTCTATCCACATTATCCCCGATCTCTGCGAGATGTACGACCCCCGGCGCGCAGGCTACGCGGATTGCTTCGCGCAGGAAGGCGGCCTTCTTCGCGATGCGCTCGACGAGGTGGACGCTGGCGCCCGGCACTTCCGCCATCACGCAGGCCAGGACCACGCCCGGAAAACCGCCGCCGCTGCCGAGATCGGCCCAGCGCTTCGCTGATGGTGCAAGCGAGACGAGTTGGAGCGAATCGGCGATGTGGCGGGTCCAAAGGTGCGACAGCGTCGATGGCGCGACCAGATTGGTCTTGGCCTGCCACTCCCGAAGCAGCGCGACGTAGCGATCGAGGCGTTCCTCCGTTTCACGTGAAACCGGCGCTAGCTTGAGGGCGGCGGCCTTGTCCGCCGCCAACGCCGAGTCCCGTGTCGCGGCGCTTTGCGAAGCCGCGGGCTTCCGAGTCCCCTCGCCCGCGTCGGGTTGCCGTGATGAGGATTCCCTCTGGGATTTCCCCTTGGCTGGTCCGCGCTGTTTCACGTGAAACGCCTATGCGGTCGCCTTGGAGGTCTTCCGGCGAGCCTCGCGACGCAGGTACGCGGCGAGAATGCCCAGCGCCGCCGGCGTCATGCCATCGATCCGGCCGGCCTGACCGACCGTGAAGGGCCTCGCCTTCTCGAGCTTGGCGCGCACCTCGTTCGAGAGCCCGGGTACGAGCTGGTAGTCGACATCGGCGAGGACCAGCCCTTCATCCCGCCGGAAGGCTTCGACGTCGGCGCTCTGGCGCTCCAGGTAGACATCGTACTTGGCGTCGATCTCGAGGTGGGTCGCGATCACGGGGTCAATGGCCGACAGCTCGGGCCAGATCGCGCGAACCTGGCTCCAGCCAACGTCCGGATAGGCCAATAGCTCAAAGGCCGAGCGGCGCTGGCCGTCCCGGTTCAGGGACAGCCCATGCCTGGCTGCTTCGTTCGGCGTCAGCGTCAGCGATTTCGACAGCGTCTTGGCGGCCTGGAGGGCTGCCATCTTGGCGCGATGGTGCTGGGTCCGGGCGCTGCCGACGCATCCCAGGTCAATGCCCTTCTCGGTCAGGCGCTGGTCGGCATTGTCCGCCCGCAGCGTCAGCCGGTACTCGGCGCGCGAGGTGAACATCCGATAGGGCTCGGAAATGCCGCGAGTGACGAGATCGTCGATCATCACCCCGAGATAGCCGTCGGCCCGGTCGAATACCGTGAGCGCCGCCCCACTCGCGGCCAATGCCGCGTTCAGGCCGGCAACAATGCCTTGAGCCGCGGCCTCCTCATATCCCGTCGTGCCGTTGATCTGCCCGGCCAGGAACAGTCCCTGTACCCGCCTGGTCTGGAGGGTCGGATCAAGCTCCCGGGGATCGACATGGTCGTATTCGATGGCGTAGCCCGGCCGGACCATCTTGACCCGCTCAAGGCCCGGGATGCTGGCGAGGATCGCGAGCTGGACCTCCTCCGGCAGCGAGGTCGAGATGCCGTTGGGATAGACGGTCGGATCGTCGAGACCTTCCGGCTCCAGGAAGATCTGGTGGCCGTCCCGGTCGCCGAACCGGACGATCTTGTCCTCGATCGACGGGCAATAGCGCGGTCCCGTGCTCTTGATCTGGCCGGAGTACATCGGCGAGCGATGCACATTGGCCCGGATCACCTCATGGGTCGCAGCCGTCGTCCGGGTGATGCCGCACTGGATCTGCGGGGTCGTGATCCGCTCGGTCATCACCGAGAACGGCTCCGGCGGATCGTCGCCGGGCTGCATCTCGACCGCCGTCCAATCGATCGTCGTGCCATCGAGCCGCGGCGGCGTGCCGGTCTTGAGCCGGCCCAGCGTGAAGCCGGCCTGCTCAAAAGACTTCGACAGACCCATCGCCGGCGCCTCGCCGACGCGCCCTGCCGGCCAGTTCTTCTCACCGAGATGGATCAGGCCGCGCAAGAAGGTGCCGGTGGTGACCACGACAGCCCCTGCCCCGATCGTGCGGCCATCGGCCAGACGGAGCCCGGTGACGCGACCATCCGATACGATCAGCTCGTCCGCCTCGCCTTCGATCACGCTGAGGCCATCGGTCTGTTGGATCGCGGCCTGCATTGCGGCAGCATAGAGCTTGCGGTCGGCCTGGGTCCGGGGACCGCGAACTGCCGGGCCCTTGCGGCGATTGAGCATGCGGAACTGGATGCCGCCAGCATCCGCAACCCGGCCCATCAGACCATCGAGCGCATCGACTTCGCGGACCAGATGGCCCTTGCCGAGTCCGCCGATGGCGGGATTGCAGGACATCGCGCCGATGGTGGAGAAACGGTGCGTCACCAGAGCGGTCGCCGCACCCATCCGGGCGGCCGCAGCCGCGGCCTCACAGCCGGCATGGCCGCCGCCAATCACGATGACGTCGAAGCTCTCTCGCTCTGTCCGCATAGGCGGACTTCTAACTCAGGCATGAAGAAGCCGGAAGAAGAAACTGGGTGAGACGGTTGTTTCACGTGAAACAGGGGCACGGGCAAAGCGTTTTCGCGAAAACAACCCCATGCAAAGTAGATGACACGGAGCGAGCCCTGTTTCACGTGAAACAACTTGGGTCTGCTCGGCGGGAAAGGTGTGAAGACAAACGGCGTCATTGCGGGCGCAGCGAAGCAATCCAGAATCTTCCCGCGGAAGCAGCCTGGATTGCTTCGTCGCAAGCGCTCCTCGCATTGACGAGACTGAATGAGCGTGCCTTGCGCACAACCATCACCGCTCGCGCGACAAGGCCAATCGCGCACCCGCGCATGTTTCACGTGAAACAAAAGCAGTGGAACAAGCGATAGTTCTACAATGAAGAACTAGCGCTACTTTCCGATACAGAATTTCTGGAAGATGGCCCCGAGGACGTCCTCGACATCGACCCGGCCCAGGAGCCGGCCGAGCGCGTAAGCGGCGGCGCGGAGTTCCTCGGCGGCGAGCTCCTCGCCTTCGCCAAGGAGATCGAGGCTCCGCTGCAGCGAGCCGACGGCCTGGATCAACAGGTCGCGCTGCCGTGCGCGGGTGACCAGCGCGCCCTCGCTCGTTCCGAAGAACTCGCCAGCGAATTCCACCAGCGCCGCGATCAGCTCGGGCAGTCCGTCACCGCGCCGCGCCGAGATCGCAAACATCCTGGCCCGCGGGTCAGGCCCCATAGCCTTGTTCGCTTCCGGCCTCAAGGCCGCGCTCGAGGTCTCCCTCAATATCTCTTGCAAGTTCTCCTGGCCAAGGTCGATCTTGTTGCGCACGGTCCAGACCGGCGCGGTCCCGATCGGCTGGCCCTCCTCGTTGCGATCGGCATCCGCCAGCCACAACACGAGGTCGGCGTCCGCAGCGCGGGCGCGGGCACGGCGCACGCCTTCCTGTTCGACGGGATCATCGGTCTCGCGAATGCCGGCGGTGTCGATCACGGTCAC
Organism: Bradyrhizobium sp. UFLA05-125; assembly: GCF_059803515.1. NCBI lineage: Bacteria > Pseudomonadati > Pseudomonadota > Alphaproteobacteria > Hyphomicrobiales > Nitrobacteraceae > Bradyrhizobium > Bradyrhizobium sp. UFLA05-125. Next base: position 26,209 of record NZ_JBANBJ010000010.1, read on the forward strand.
GGGATAGCCGTCGAGATCGAGCTGCACCTCGATCACGTCGCGCGTCGTGCCGGCATGCGGCGAGACGATCGCGACCTCGCGCCGCGCCAGCTGATTGATCAACGTCGACTTGCCGACGTTCGGCGGACCGGCGATCGCGACCACGAGGCCATCGCGCAGACGTTCAGCTTGACCCCGCGCTGCAAGCACTTTTGCGATCTCGTCCTGCAGCGCCTTGATCTTCGCGCGCGCCGGCGCGAGCAATTCCGCCGATACATCGCCTTCATCGGAGAAGTCGATGCCGGCCTCGATCAGCGCGGACGCCTCGATGATTCGCTCGCGCCAGTCGCGCGCACGCTCGCCAAGCAGTCCCCGCAATTGTCGCAGCGCCTGCCGACGCTGCCGATCGGTGTCGGCGTGGATGAGATCGTCGAGGCCCTCGGCCTCGGTGAGATCGAGCTTGCCATTCTCGAAGGCGCGGCGGGTGAACTCGCCGGGCTCGGCCGCCCGTAGATTCGGAATTAGCGAAATTACAGCGAACAACGCGGCGAGCACGGCGCGACCGCCATGGACGTGAAATTCGGCGACGTCCTCGCCGGTCGCGCTCGCGGGCCCCGGAAACCAGAGCGCCACCGCATCATCGATCGCCTGGCCATTTGCGTCCCGCAGCAGCACACGGTGTGCAAGCCGCGGCTTCGGCGCTTCGCCCGCAAGTCGCGTTAGGACCTGGCCGGCCTCTGCGCCGGAGACGCGAACGATCGCGATCGCGCTTGGCGGCCGGCCTGACGACAATGCGAAGATGGTCTGGTCGCGGGGATGCATGGCTTATTTGTCCGTGCGCCCGCCAAAACGCAAATCTCGATTTCTGGGTCTCTTCGGAAGCTTCAGGGCTTTCCTGGTGCAGCAAACACCTGACGTCGCACTGCATTATGAAGCGCAGCATTTTGCTGCATATTTTTGGTTCCAGCGGGCGCGCAAAGCGACCAAATCAGACAATTATCTCGTTATATCAATTATTTAACGTACGTCTGGCGACGACAGCTCGATTCACATTTTGCTGCAATCTCCCGCAGCAAAGCCGCAGCATAAACGCAAAAGGGCGCCCGAAAGGCGCCCTCCGCGAAATTGCTGCAACAGCCGATCAGGTGTTCATCGAATCGAAGAACTCGGCATTGCTCTTGGTCGAGCGCAGCTTGTCGAGCAGGAAGTCGATCGCGTCCATCGTGCCCATCGGGTTGAGGATGCGGCGGAGCACGTACATCTTCTTGAGCACCTGCGGATCGGTGATGAGCTCCTCCTTGCGGGTGCCGGAGCGCGAGATGTCGATCGCCGGGAAGGTGCGCTTGTCCGAGACCTTGCGGTCGAGGATCAGCTCCGAGTTGCCGGTGCCCTTGAACTCTTCGAAGATGACTTCGTCCATGCGGCTGCCCGTATCGACCAGCGCGGTCGCGATGATCGTCAGCGAGCCGCCCTCCTCGATGTTACGCGCGGCACCGAAGAAGCGCTTCGGCCGCTGCAACGCGTTGGCGTCGACGCCGCCGGTCAACACCTTGCCGGATGACGGCACCACGGTGTTGTAGGCGCGACCCAGACGGGTGATCGAATCGAGCAGGATCACGACGTCGCGGCCATGCTCCACCAGGCGCTTGGCTTTCTCGATCACCATCTCGGCGACCTGGACGTGACGCACCGCCGGCTCGTCGAAGGTCGACGAGACAACCTCGCCCTTCACCGAGCGCTGCATGTCCGTGACTTCTTCCGGACGCTCGTCGATCAGAAGCACGATCAGATAGCAGTCCGGATGATTGGCAGTGATGGAGTGCGCGATGTTCTGCATCAGCACGGTCTTACCCGTGCGTGGTGGTGCCACGATCAGCGCGCGCTGGCCCTTGCCGATCGGAGCTACGATGTCGATCACGCGTGCAGAGAGATCCTTCCGCGTCGGATCGTCGATCTCCATACGAAAACGCTGGTTGGGAAATAGCGGCGTGAGGTTGTCGAAATTGACCTTGTGCTTGGCTTTTTCCGGATCCTCGAAATTCAGCGTGTTGACTTTGAGGAGCGCGAAATAGCGCTCGCCCTCTTTCGGGCTGCGGATGTGGCCTTCGATGGTGTCGCCGGTGCGCAGGCCGAAGCGGCGGATCTGCGACGGCGAGACGTAGATGTCGTCCGGGCCCGGCAGGTAATTGGCGTCCGGCGAGCGCAGGAAGCCGAAGCCGTCGGAGAGCACCTCGACGACGCCCTCGCCGACGATGTCGGTCTCAGCGAGCGAAAGCTGTTTGAGGATGGCGAACAGCAGCTCCTGCTTACGCATGGTGCTGGCATTCTCGACCCCATTCTCTTCCGCGAACGAGACGAGCTCGGCCGGGGTTTTGGACTTGAGGTCTTGGAGTTTGATTTCCCGCATTGGGGTGGTCCTGTGGGGTAACCTTGGAAGGGGGGTGCAAGGAGGCTTCGAAAATGCGGACGCGAGCAGGTAAGGTCCGCAGGTCTAGCAAGGTGAGTGCCGGTGGGGCTTCAAACCTGATGCGGCGCCCGGCTTTCGAAGAAGCTCGGACACAACCACATCCGCCTGCGTTGGGTGGGGATAGAGATAATATAGAAAATCGCTTGGCCCTCCGCAAGCCGAAGCACTGAGCGGCGCCCCTCGAACTTTGCCTAGAACGGCTTCACGATCACCATGATCACGATGAAGATCATCAGGATCGTCGGCACCTCATTGATAATACGATAGAATTTCTGGGTCTGCGGCCGCAGGTCGGCAGCGAAATCCTTGCGCCAGCGGGAAAAAAAGCCGTGGACCGCGGACATCGCCAGCACCAGTGCCAGTTTTACGTGCAACCAGGGCGAGGTGAACCAATGGCCGGACCACGCGAGATAGAGGCCGGCGAGCCAGGTCACGATCATCGCGGGGTTGATGATCGCCTTGAGAAGCCGGCGTTCCATCACCTTGAAGGTTTCCGACTGCTTCGAGCCGACCTCAGCCTCGCAGTGATAAACGAACAACCGCGGCAGATAGAGCATGCCGGCCATCCAGGAGATGACGGCGATCACATGCAGCGCCTTGATCCAGGGGTAGAGCTCGTCGAGCATTTCCAACGTCCGAATTTCAAGCCCAGCGCAGGGATCGCTGGGGATAGTAAGAACTCGTTAAGTTCTTCCAGCGCACACATATCCGTCCGTAGCGCCCTTCTCAAATCTAGAATCTTAGATTCTTAAGGTTTGAGTCTGAATGACGGTGGATTGGACTCACGCAATGCTGTCAGGCATTTTGCGGGAGCTTGTACACATCCATCAACATATCCGCCGCGGTTCCGGCGAACGCGGATAATTCATCCATCTTCAAAGACTTGTGAGAAATTATCGGCAGCTTATGAAAAGGCTTGCCGGCGCTGTCCCGCTTCCGCCTCGCGCTGCCCTGAGAGTTGTCCTTCCGGGCAGCGATGTGAAGAAACTTGGCCGTTATCCCGCTCGTCCTGTCGCGCATCCCTTTCCGAGGGGTTAAGCTCCACAGAAGTTCACAAACTGCCCAGCCGTCATCCCAAGCCTTCAGAAGAGTTTTCGTGCCGACCTCCAACAATTATTTCCATCTCCATCTGGTTTCCGACTCCACCGGTGAGACCCTGATCACCGTGGCGCGCGCGGTCGCCGCGCAATACGCCAACGTCACGCCGGTCGAGCATGTCTATCCGCTGGTGCGCAGCCAGAAGCAGCTCGATCGCGTGCTCGACGAGATCGAGGAAGCGCCGGGGATCGTGCTGTTCACGCTGCTGGAGAAGGATCTGGTCTCCCGACTCGAAGACAAGTGCAAGGAGATCAACGTTCCGAGCCTGTCGATCATCGGCCCGGTGATGCAGTTGTTCGAGGCTTATCTCGGTGCGGCAACGACGGGTCGTGTCGGCGCCCAGCACGTGCTCAATGCGGAATATTTCAAGCGCATCGACGCGTTGAACTACACGATGATGCATGATGACGGGCAGCACGTCGACGGCCTGGAAGAAGCGGATGTCGTCCTCGTCGGCGTGTCGCGGACGTCGAAGACGCCAACCTCGATTTATCTCGCCAATCGCGGCATCCGCACCGCCAACGTGCCGCTGGTGCCAGGCATTCCTGTGCCGTCCCAATTGGAGACGTTGACGCGGCCGCTGGTGGTGAGCCTGCACGCGACGCCGGAGCGGCTGATCCAGGTCCGGCAGAACCGGCTTTTGACGATGGGCGCCGATACCAGCAGCGACACCTATATCGACAAGCAGGCGGTGGCGGATGAAGTTGCCTTCGCACGAAAGCTCAGCGCCAAGCATAATTGGCCGTTGCTCGAGGTGACGCGCCGCTCGATCGAGGAAACGGCGGCTGCGATCATGAAGCTCTATACCGACCGGCAACGCAACCGTCCCTCGAACTAGGCCGTCTATGTCCCTCTGGCGCGGCAAAGCCCCACTGATCCTGGCCTCGCAAAGCCAGGCACGAAAAATGCTGCTGGCGAATGCGGGCCTCGCGTTCGAAGCAAGACCTGCCGATATCGATGAGCGCAGCGTGCAGGAAGCCTCGAAGCTGTCCAGCCCGCGCGAGATCGCGCTGCTCCTGGCGCGTGAAAAGGCGAAGGCGGTATCCGTTCAATACCCCGGCTGCTACGTTATCGGCGCCGATCAGACCTTGGCGCTCGGCGAGCGGCTGTTCACAAAGCCGTCCGGCCGGGCTCAGGCGATGGCGCAACTGCATGATCTCGCCGGCCGCACCCATGCGCTGCACTCCGCGGTTGCCGTGGCGCGTGACGGCGCGATCTTGTTCGAGGATGTTTCGGTCGCGCGCATGACCATGCGACTAATGACTGAGGCTGAGCTCTCCGCCTATCTCGATGCCGCCGGCGATGCCGTGACCACCAGCGTCGGCGCGTATCAGCTCGAAAGTCTCGGGATTCATCTGTTCGAGAAGATCGACGGAGATCATTTCACCATCCTCGGCCTGCCGCTGTTGCCGCTGCTTGCGTTCCTGCGGCGCGAGAGTCTAGTTGCGGTGTGAACCGACAAATGGCTGCGACCTGATGCTGATTCTCGGACTGACCGGCTCGATCGGGATGGGCAAATCCACCACCGCAAAACTGTTTGCGGAGGCCGATGTCCCCGTCTACGACGCCGATGCCGCCGTCCATCAGCTCTATGAGGGTGAGGCGGCTCCTGCGATCGAAGCTGCCTTTCCCGGCACCACAGGGAACGGCAAGGTCGATCGTGCGAAGCTGTCGGCGCGCGTGGTCGGCGATGCCGCGGCGATGAAGCAGCTCGAGCAGATCGTCCATCCGATGCTCGGCGCTTCACGCGGGAGGTTTTTCGCGGATGCCGAGGCCAGGAAGGCGCCCGTCGTGGTGCTGGACATTCCGCTGCTGTTCGAGACCGGCGGCGAGAAACGCGTCGATGCAGTCGTCGTGGTGACGGCCTCCCCGGAACTCCAGCGCGAGCGTGTGCTGGCGCGCGGCACCATGGATGCCGAGAAGCTCGATGCCATCATAGCCAAGCAGATGCCCGATGCCGAGAAGCGCAAGCGGGCCGATTTCGTGGTGGATACCTCGCACGGGCTCGATCCCGTGCGGGCGCAGATCAAGCAGATCCTGGCCGAGGTCGTTAAGATGCCGCAGCGGCGAAGCTGATTCGCTCACCCACCGGCACCGTTAAATCATGCGCGAAATCGTTCTCGACACTGAAACCACCGGCCTTGATCCCCTGCGCGGCGACCGCCTGGTGGAAATCGGCTGTGTCGAGATCTTCAATCGCATGCCGACGGGGCAGACCTTTCACCGCTACATCAATCCTGAAAGGGACATGCCGGCGGAAGCCTTTGCGGTGCACGGCCTGTCGAGCGAATTTCTTTCGACCAAGCCGCTGTTTCACGAAGTCGTCGACGAGTTCCTGGAATTCATCGGCGATGCGCCGCTGGTGATCCACAACGCCTCGTTCGACATCAGCTTCATCAATGCCGAGCTCGACCGCATCAAGCGCGTGGCGATCCCGCGCGAGCGGCTGGTCGACACGCTCCTGCTGGCGCGGCGCAAGCATCCCGGCGTGTCGAACCGGCTCGACGATCTCTGCTCGCGCTATGCGATCGACAATTCGCACCGCACCAAGCACGGTGCGTTGCTGGACTCCGAGCTGCTCGCAGAAGTCTATGTCGATTTGATCGGCGCCCGGCAGTCGCAGCTCATCCTAGCATCGGAATCCGAGGAGATTCGTGTCGGAACGAGTGGGGACATGCCGCGGCGGCAGCGACCGGCACCGCTGGCCCCACGCGTCAGCGACGCCGAGCGCGAGGCCCATCGAGCCTTCATCGCGACGATGGGTGAAAAGGCGATCTGGAACGAATATCTCGCCCAGCCGCCGGCTGGCCCAGCCTGACTTAGCTAACCCATCCCCGTGCCGATTCGCTGATGACGATATCGACAGGGACAATCGTCACGCACCTCGGGTAGGCTCATCCTCCGGCAACCTCCGGCCGAAGAGCGAGTGGGCAATGTCCATCCAATCCGCGTCCATCCAGCCTGCCCCAGAAGACAACACCATCGCCACCCTCGTCGACGAGCTCGATGCCCTCGCCGCGGAGGCAATGGCCGAGTGGAAGGTGCCGGCCGTGACGCTCGCGGTGGTGCAGGGTGGCGAGACGGTGCTGCTCAGGGCCTGGGGCCAGCGCGATGTGGAAGCCGCGCTGCCGGCGACGCCGGACACGCAGTTCCTGATCTGCTCGATCACAAAAACCTTCACCGCCACGGCGCTGGCACTGCTAGTCGACGAGGGACGCCTCGACTGGAGAAAGCCCGTCCGCGATTACATCCCCGAATTCCGCCTGCACGATCCGGCCGCCACCGAGCGCGTCACCGTGCGCGACCTGCTCTGCCATCATTCCGGCCTGCCGCGCCACGACTGGATCTGGATTCCCGGCGATCTCTCGCGCGGCGAGATGCTGGCGGCGCTTCGTCACATCGAGCCGGCCCGCGATATCCGGACCGAATTTCAATACAACAACCTCGCCTACAACGTTGCCGGCATCGTCGCAGAGCGCGTCAGCGGCCTGAGTTACGAAGAGTTCGTCCGCTCGCGGCTGACGGACAAGCTGCACATGCCGGTCGGTTTTTCGACCGAGGAGCATGCCGCGGCCGACAACGCCGCCGTTCCCTATTTGTTGGAGCGCGGCGACGAGCGCCGGCGCGCCAAATTCTTCCCCATTGCAACCACCGCGGCCGGAGCGATCGTCACCTCCGTCGCTGCGCTCGCCAACTGGATGAAATTTCTGCTGGCCGAAGGCGAATTCGAGGGCCAGCGCCTGCTTTCGCCTCAGCTCATCCGGGAGATGCAGTCGCCCCGCGTCTTCGGCGGCGCGCCCGAATTCGAGGAATACGGCCATGGGCACTACGGCCTGGGCTTCAACCACACCGCCTATCGTGGCGAGCGCGCCGTCGGACATTCCGGCGGCTGGCTCGGCTGGCATACGCTGATGCGCCTGGTGCCCGAGCGGAAGCTCGGCATCGCCGTTTTTACCAACAACGGCGGCAATGTGGTGACGAGCATCCTGATCAACCGCATTCACGATCATCTCGCCGGCAAGCAGCCCGTGCCGTGGCTGGACCGTTTCCGCGACATGCGCCGCAAGACGCTGGCGCAGCACAAGTTGGACGAGGCGCAAAAGCGGGTGGCGTGCAAGCCGGACACGCGGCCGAGCCATGATCTCGCGGACTTTTGCGGCACCTACGAGCACCCGGCCTATGGCCGTGTCGCCATCACGCTGGGTGGCGACAGCCTGCACTGGGCCTGGCGCGGCACGAAGGCTACTCTGGCCCATCGGCACTACGATTCGTTCCAGCTGCCCTATATCTACGGCGAGCTGAACCCGGACGATCTCGTGGTCACCTTCACGACCGACCGCGACGGCGACATCGCGAGCCTCTCGGTCCAGCTCGAGGTTCTGGTCACCGACATCGTCTTCACCCGCGCGCCTGCTGGCGAATGCATGGACCCTGCCTTCCGCGCGGCCTGCGCCGGCAGCTACACCCGCGGCGACGCAACTCATGTCGTGACGGAGGATGCCGAGGGCGAGCTGATGCTGAAAATCCCGTTTCAGCCGCTCTACCGCCTGCGACCCTATCAGGGCTCAACCTTCGCGATTCTCCAGCTCGACGGCTACCGCGTCGAATTCCGCCGCGGCCCAACGGGCAGCATCGACGAACTCGTCTACCATCAGCCGAACGGCACCTTCATCGCCAGGCGGGCCGAAGCGGCTTCGTAAGGTGGGTTAGCTAGAGCACGATCGGTTTTATCACCTCTCCCCGCTGGGAAGAGAGGTGAACGCAGGCAACTTACCGTAAATTACAGCCTGCCTCAGCTCGGCTTGACCTGACCCTGTGCGGCCATCTGCCGCTCCATGTTCTGTCGGTAGAGGCCGACGAAATCGACCGGATCCAGCATCAGCGGCGGGAACCCGCCGTCACGCACGGCAGTGGCAATGATCTCGCGGGCGAACGGGAACAACAGCCGCGGGCACTCGATCATGACCAGTGGATGCAGGTTCTCCTGCGGCACGTTGACGATGCGGAACACGCCGGCATAGGCGAGCTCGAAGGAGAACATCACCTTGCCCGCGGTCTCGGCCTTGCCCTCGACCGACAACACGACCTCGTACTCGTGTTCCGACAGGTTGTTGGCGTTGACGTTGATCTGGATGTTGATCTGGGGCTGCTGGCTCTGCGGCTGAAGCGAGGCCGGGGCGTTCGGATTCTCGAACGACAGATCCTTGGTATATTGCGCCAGCACGTTGAGCTGCGGAGCTTGGCCTGCCTCGGGGGTGCCGTTTCCGTTGGTCATGAAAATGTCTCCTTACCCGAATGGGCCTGATATCGCGGCCGGTTGGCTAACATAGGCCCGCCTCGTTCCACAAGGACGAACGGCGACGGATTCGGCCTCCTGGCAGCATCGAAAAGGGTGGTCCCTTACCCGTCCTGGCCTGAGGGAGTACATCTTAAACGATTGAAGATGCGCGATTTCCAGTCAGGATCCGATTTCCCCTTAAGGATAAAACGCGCTACAATTCGCGCTGTGCCAAAAGGCGCCATTGGCCGGGCAAGATTTCGTGCCTACATCGCTTGGATCTGAACGGACCTAAAAAGGTGATGAGGCTTTGCCGTTCCTGTATGGAACGGTTGACTGGCCGGACTGATTTCCCCGGCGAAGACCCTGAGCAGAGACTAGAGAGCGAACACGACGTGGACATCTACACCATCATCTTCCTGGCGCTGGCGGTCTTCATTTTCCTGCGCCTGCGCAGCGTGCTCGGACAGCGGACCGGCAACGAGCGGCCTCCGTTCGACCGGACCGCTCGCAATGCGCTTCAGGGTGCCCAGGACAAGAACGTCGTGACCATGCCGGGCAAGGTGATCGATCAGGCTCCGCTGGCGCCAACCGCCGACGTCACGCAGCCTGCCGACCGCTGGAAGGGCCTGACCGAACCCGGCACTGCCCTGGGCCAGGGGCTGGACGCGATCGTCGAAAAGGACTCTTCCTTCGATCCGCGCCACTTCCTGTCCGGCGCGCGCAGTGCGTATGAGATGATCGTGCTCGCCTTTGCCAATGGCGACCGCCGGTCGCTGCGCGACCTCTTGTCCTCGGAAGTGTTCGAGAGCTTCGACGCCGCGATCAAGGAGCGCGAGAAGAACGAGCAGAAGACCGAGACGCGCTTCGTCTCGATCGACAAGGCCGAGCTGGTCGGCGCCGAGATGCGCGACCGCACCGCGCAGCTCACCGTCCGCTTCGTCTCGCAGATGATTTCGGTGACCCGCGACAAGGCCGGCAACATCGTCGACGGCAACGCCGACAAGGTCGCCGACATCACCGACATCTGGACCTTCGCCCGCGACACCACCTCTCGCGATCCGAACTGGAAGCTGGTTGGCACCGGAAGCGCGCATTAAGGCAGCCCTGATAAATTTCGCGACGGCGCTGTGCGCAGGTGCCGTTGTGCTATCGTCGTTTTCGCTCGGCGCCGAAGCGGCGCGCCGTCATCATCACAGCCGCGTTGATCCCGAAATCGCCGCCCCGCCGCCGCGCGCCTTGCCCTATCCTCATCTCGCGTTGCCTTTGGAGATTCCCGGCGCGCAATATCTCCCCCTCGCCTGGTCCGAGGTGGCCGGCTGGAGTGATGACGATCATCTCGCGGCCTACAAGGCGTTTCGCGCGAGCTGCAAATCGATCGCCGCGCAGCAGCCGCCGGTCGTCGAGCCCAAGGTTGTTGATCCGAAGCCCATTGGCGGTTCGCTCGGCGAGCCGTGCCGGATCGCCAAATCGCTCGAGCTTTCCGACGAGCCCAAGGCCAAGGCGTTTTTCGAAGAGCATTTTTCGCCGCTGCGGATCTCGCGGCTCGGCGAGGCCGACGGTTTCGTGACCGGCTATTACGAGCCCGTGCTCGACGGCTCGCACGTCCAGACCGACATCTATAACGTTCCGGTCTATCGCCGCCCCTCCAACCTGTTCGTGCGCGGCTTCAAGCAGGACACGCCGAGCCTGCCCAACAAGGGCCCGGTGTACCGCAAGATCGGCCGCCGCAAGCTCGTCCCCTATTACGACCGCGGCGAGATCGAGGATGGCGCGATCGCCGGCCGCGGGCTCGAGCTCGCCTGGCTCAAGGACCCGACCGATCTTCTGTTCGCGCAGATCCAGGGCTCGGCGCGGATCAAATTCGACGACGGCTCCTCGATCCGTATCAACTACGACGCCTACAACGGCTATCCCTATACGGCGGTCGGACGCATCCTGATCGAGCGCGGCATCATCCCGAAAGAGGAGATGTCGATGCAGAAGATCAGGGAGTGGATGGCGCAAAATCCCGACGGCGCCAAGGAGCTTCGCCGCCAGAACCGCTCCTACATCTTCTTCCGCCAGATCAATCTGTCCGACAAGGACGAGGCGGTCGGTGCGCAGGGCATCCCGCTGACGGCGGGCCGTTCGATCGCGGTCGACAAATCGCTGCATGTCTATGGCACGCCGTTCTTCATCGAGGGCGAGCTGCCGATCGACTCCGAGAAAGCCAAAACGCCGTTCCATCGCCTGATGATCGCGCAGGACACGGGATCGGCCATCATCGGCCCCGCGCGCGCCGATCTCTATTTCGGTGCCGGCCAGGAAGCCGGCCGCGTTTCGGGCCGGCTGCGCCACAACATGCATTTCGTGATGCTGGTGCCGAAAAGCCTCGATCCCGTTGCGCGCGGTTCGAGGCTGCCCCTGCCCGATCCGCGGCCGTCGGCGAAGATCGCAAAGCTGTTTCCGCAAACTGATCCGGCGAAATCCGTTGAATCAGGGAAGGCTGGCGCGGTGCCAACCACCGTGTCACAAGCCGAGGGCGCCACCGTCGCGGTGGCGAGCCCCGTGCCGCTGCCGGAGCCGCGTCCCAACATCAAGCCCGCCCGCGAACAGCGCAGGCACGTGCGCCGTCATAACAGCCCGCAATGAAGCGATCGTCCCGCCCGCCTGTCCTGGATCCGCCGCCCTCGCCCCGCCGCCGCGCGCTCAGCGACGACGAGCGTGCGCTGTGGGACATGGTCGCCAAGCAGGTCAAGCCGCTCCGAAAACGTCGCGTGACGAAGGTGGAGGCGGCGGCGCGCTCCGAAGTTTTGCCGGCGGCGCCCGTTGCGAGGCATCCGGCATCTGCGAGGCCCATTGTCCCAGCGCCGGCGCCCCGCGCGGCAAAGCCGGCTGTGCCGCCCCTTGCGCCGCTCGGCAAGCGCGAGCGCACAAAACTGTCGCGCGGCCGCAGCGAGATCGACGCGCGGCTTGATCTGCATGGCATGACCCAGATGCGCGCCCATCGCGCACTCTCGGGCTTCATCCAGCGCGCCCATCACGACGGGCTGACCTTCGTGCTCGTCATCACGGGCAAAGGCCGGAGCGGGGGCGAAAGCGGCGTGCTGCGCCGCCAGGTGCCGGAATGGCTGAGCCTGCCGGAATTCCGCGCTTTCGTCGTCGGATTTGAAGAGGCGCATATCGGCCACGGCGGGCAGGGCGCGCTTTACGTGCGGATCAGACGCGCGAGGTTTTAGAGAACTGGATTTGGCCGCGGGCTCCCTTAACCTCTCCCGCTTGCGGGAGAGGTCGCGCACCTGCGAAGCGGCTGCTGGTAGTGAATCCTCAGAACGGCCGCACGATCCCGACGCGCGGGATCAACGTGACGATGAGGCCGAAGACATTCGTCTTGCGATCCTCCGACGGGATCGGCCCTGCTTCCTGCTTGGCCGGCAGCATCTTCACTGCGTGCAGGATCAGGAACATGCAGACCGCCCAGTTCGAGATCCAGCGCGAATAGTCGAACACCATCGCGAACATCACGACATCGGCGAGGCTGACACCAATGATGCCTGTGATGACGAGACGCCGGTGCGTCTCGTCGGCGAGTGCACGGGTCAGGCCCGCGAAATAACGCCAGAGCGGCGTGTGCAGCCAGATCAGTAGCGCAAAGACGGGCACGCCGAGAATGTTGTGGGGCATGCGGCCCCAGGTATCCGCAAGCTCCTTCGAAAGCGGCTGATACCAGATGTAGCTGAATTGCAGGAGATCGGTGCGCGCCGGGTCAGCCATCCGGCCCTTGAGGTACGCGACGAAATCCGCCTCCGGTATCGGCATCGTTCCCAGGAATTGCGCGGCGAAGAACAGCGCACTAACACAGAGCAGCGCCACGAGCCCGAACGCGACGTTCGCGCGATTGATGCCGTGCGTAAGATAATGCCTGACGACGACGATCGTGATGATCGTCGGCACATACATCAAGAGATGAATGTGGTGCATCAGGATCAGCACGATCGAGAACAGCGCGGCGAGCGCAACATAGAGCAGCGATCGTGCCGGGATCAACAGCAGCACGATCGCGAGCGCGCAGCCATAGATGTCGAAATGGCCGAGCGTGTGCATGAAGTTCTTCAGGAAGAACGGCGAGCCCGCGATGAACACGAACAGCGGCAGCGTCTTCTCGTTGAGACCGAAGACCTTGCGGAAAAGCTGAACGAACAGAGCAAGCGTCACCAGCCACGTCACGCCGCCAAGCGCGAACACCAGCCACACCGGCACCTTGGTCGTGATCAACCCAACGATGGCACCGATCAGCGCGCGCTTGATGAAGCCGAAATGATAGTCGACGAGCAGGTGGATGTAGGGGACATAAGGCGGCAGCAGGATTTTGTGGATGAACACGCCGGCGATCACGGCGGCGTTGATCGCCAGCAGCAGGCGCCAGGGGTTTTGAAGGATTCGCGCGGTCACGCCGCACCGGAACTGGCGAGGGTTGTCTCCGCTGTCGTCCCGGACAAGCGAACAAAGCGAGCGCAGATCCGGGACCCACAACCACAGGAGGTCGTTTGAGCCGAGATTGGGGCCGCCATCTGTTTCAACAATAAGCGCTCGGGGTAATGGGTCCTGGCTTTCGCCAGGACGACAGCGGCATGAATAGCGCGATCGCCCGGAATTACAAAATAAACCGGCTCAGATCGGCGTTCTTGGCGAGGTCGCCGATATGCTTCTGCACGAAGTCGGCATCGATCCGGATGGTTTCGCCGTTGCGGTCGGGCGCGGTGAAGGAGATCTCGTCCAGCACCCGCTCCATCACGGTCTGAAGCCGCCGCGCGCCGATGTTCTCGACCGTCGAATTGACGGCAACCGCGATGTCGGCGAGCGCGTCGATGGCTCCGTCGGTGATGTCGAGCGTCACGCCTTCGGTCTGCATCAGCGCGACATATTGCTTGATCAGCGAGGCCTCGGGCTCGGTGAGGATGCGCCGCATGTCGTCGCGCGTCAGCGCTTGCAATTCGACGCGGATCGGCAGGCGGCCCTGCAGCTCCGGCAACAGGTCGGACGGCTTTGCGACGTGGAACGCGCCGGATGCAATGAACAGAATGTGGTCGGTCTTCACCGTACCGTGCTTGGTCGAGACGGTGGTGCCTTCGATCAGCGGCAGCAGGTCGCGCTGCACGCCCTCGCGCGAGACGTCGCCGCCGACGCGGCCGTCGCGCGCGCAGATCTTGTCGATCTCGTCCAGGAACACGATGCCGTTGTTCTCGACCGCGCTGATCGCCTCCAGCGTGAGCTGGTCGGTATCCAGGAGCTTGTCGGATTCCTCGTTGACGAGGATCTCGTGCGAGCCCTCGACCGTCAGCCGCCGCGTCTTGGTGCGGCCCCCGAGCTTGCCGAAGATGTCGCCGATGGAGATCGCGCCCATCTGCGAGCCCGGCATACCCGGGATCTCGAACATCGGAAGGCCGCCGCCGGTGGACTGCGTCTCGATTTCGATTTCCTTGTCGTTGAGTTCGCCGGCGCGCAGCTTCTTGCGGAAGGATTCGCGCGTCGCGGAGCTCGCATTGGCGCCGACCAGGGCATCGAGCACGCGCTCCTCGGCGGCGAGCTGGGCGCGCGCCTGCACGTCCTTGCGCTTCTTCTCGCGCACCTGGGCGATGGCGACCTCGACGAGATCGCGCACGATTTGCTCGACGTCGCGGCCGACATAACCGACCTCGGTGAATTTCGTCGCCTCAACCTTAAGGAACGGAGCATTGGCGAGCTTGGCCAGCCGCCGCGCGATCTCGGTCTTGCCGACGCCGGTCGGGCCGATCATCAGGATGTTCTTCGGCAGCACCTCTTCACGCAAGGATCCGGTGAGCTGCTGGCGCCGCCAGCGGTTCCGGAGCGCGATCGAGACGGCGCGCTTGGCCTCGGACTGGCCAACGATGAAACGGTCGAGTTCGGAAACGATTTCGCGGGGAGAGAAGTCTGTCATGGGACGTTAGCTAGGGTCAGAAACCGGCCGGGACAAGCCGTATTTTGGTGGGGTCAGATGATTGGCGGACCGGATTGCCATTGTTTCACGGCCTCGATCGGATGGATCAGCATCAGAATATTAAGCGTCAGATTGTCGCGAATATGGAGCGCCATCATGGTCTCGAAAAAGAGCCCGATCAGGACGATGGCCGTGACCGGCAGAAGGCGCGCCGCGAGGAAGCCGAGCACCATGAACAGCGTGTCGGAGACCGAATTGACGATGCTGTCGCCGTAATAATCCAGCGAGATCGTGCCGGCGCGATAGCGCTCGATGATGAAGGGCGAGTTCTCGACGATCTCCCAGGTGCCTTCGATCAGCATGGCGATGATCAGACGTGCTGGCCAGGACAGCTGCAGGAACGGCAGGCGGGCGAACAGCAGCCAC
The DNA here is from genome assembly GCF_059803515.1 of Bradyrhizobium sp. UFLA05-125. Lineage (NCBI taxonomy): Bacteria > Pseudomonadati > Pseudomonadota > Alphaproteobacteria > Hyphomicrobiales > Nitrobacteraceae > Bradyrhizobium > Bradyrhizobium sp. UFLA05-125. The sequence goes on from NZ_JBANBJ010000010.1 coordinate 41,398, forward strand.
GTCAATCCATAGAACAGGAAGCCATGGAGGATGTGGGAGAAGCTGTACCAGTCGGCGATGTGCTGGGAATTCTCCGAGCTGTTCACCACGCCGTGCCAGAGCTTGACATAGCCGCAGGTGCAGATCGGCACCCGGCCCATCGCAAACAGGATCGAGGCCTGCAGCGCGACCAGCAACAGCGCGAGGCCGATCCAGTAGATCGACGGGATCGCCGTCCTGGTGCTCTTGGCGGGCGCGAGCGTCATGCCCAAGCGACGGTGCGCTCCCTCTCCCGCTTGCGGCAGAGGGTTGGGGAGAGGGTGTCTCCGCTAGCGAGAACCCCCAAGAGGAAAGAGCCCTCACCCGGCGCTACGCGCCGACCTCTCCCGCAAGCGGGAGAGGTTAGACCGAGCCCGGAGCCGCGTTGTTCGTCCACGGATGGATCCTCTAGCCGCTCGACAGGCTTTCGATCGTCACGTTGCGGTTGGTGTAAACGCAGATGTCGGCGGCGATGTCGAGCGAGCGGCGGACGATGGTCTCGGCGTCCTTGTCGGTGTCGAGCAGGGCGCGGGCCGCCGCCAGCGCGTAGTTGCCGCCCGAGCCGATCGCCATCACGCCGGCCTCGGGCTCCAGCACGTCGCCGGTCCCGGTCAGGACCAGGGAGACGTCCTTGTCGGCCACGATCATCATGGCCTCGAGCCGCCGCAGGTACCGGTCGGTGCGCCAGTCCTTGGCAAGCTCGACTGCGGCCCGGGTCAGCTGCCCCGGATATTGCTCGAGCTTGCTCTCCAGCCGCTCGAACAGGGTGAAGGCGTCGGCCGTGGCCCCGGCAAAGCCCCCGATGACGTCGCCCTTCCCGAGCTTGCGGACCTTCTTGGCGTTGGCCTTGATCACGGTCTGGCCGATCGAGACCTGGCCGTCGCCGCCGACCACCACTTTACCGCCCTTGCGGACCGTCAAAATCGTGGTGCCGTGCCAGACCGGCAGGCTGTTCTGGGAATCCTGCATGAAATACCTCATTGTCGGTCCTGATTTAGGGGGTCGGGCCTGCGGGCACAACGGGCGCCATTTGGACCAAATCCGCTCACCATAGGCAGAAGTAGAGCCCCGCCCTGGCCTTCCCGCAGTAGCGAAGGCGTCATTTGGCTGTTAAAAGACCGCGTTTTCGGCCCCGAGCTAGGATGAAAGCTAGTTTTGATGCGTACAGCGACGATCAAGCGCAAGACCAAGGAGACCGACATCGAGGTATCCGTGAACCTCGATGGATCCGGCGTGTCTGACATCGCGACCGGCATCGGCTTTTTCGACCATATGCTCGATCTCCTCGCCCGCCATTCCCGCATCGACCTCACGGTCAAGGCAGTGGGCGACCTGCACATTGATTATCACCATACGACCGAAGACACCGGCATCGCACTCGGCCAGGCCGTCAAGCAGGCGCTCGGCAACATGGCGGGCATCACCCGCTATGCCAGCGTCCACATGCCCATGGACGAGACGCTGTCGCGCGTCGTGATCGACATCTCGGGCCGCCCGGTCCTGGTGTTCAAGGCTGACTTCCCTCGCGACAAGATCGGCGAGTTCGACACCGAGCTGGTGCGCGAGTGGTTCAACGCCTTCGCCATGAACGCCGGCGTGACTCTCCACGTCGAGACCCTATATGGCGAGAACAGCCACCATATCGCCGAATCCTGCTTCAAGGGTCTGGCGCGTGCGCTGCGCACCGCCGTGGCGATCGATCCGAGGGCGGCAGGCGAAGTGCCCTCCACCAAGGGCTCGCTTGGCGGCTGACATCTCCGTCTTGCGGCGATGGGCGCCGCCGGCGGTATCAAATATCTCTGAGAAACGGGGCATCCGACATGCCTGCCTACACAGTTCATGCTCCCGGCCCCAGCGGCGCGGACCTGCGCGCGACGGACAACTTCGTCTTCGTGCGCGACGGCTTTCACGTCTGGGCGATGATCTTCGGCCCGTTCTGGCTGTTGTGGCACCGGCTGTGGCTGGCGCTGCTCGGCTGGGTGATCTTCTTCGCGGCGTTCCAGGCTGGGCTTTCGAGCCTCGGCGTCGGCCGCTCGTCGATCTTCTTTGCCGATATCATCCTGGCCCTCCTGATGGGCCTCGAGGCGTCGAGCCTGCGCCGTTGGACACTGTCGCGCGGCAATTGGCGTCAGCTCGATGTCGTCATCGCTGACGATCAGGACACCGCCGAGCGTCGCTTCTTCGAGCGCTGGAGCCAGAAGCAGCGCGGCATCGTCAACGATCAATGGGCCGTCGACCGCGGCGGTCCGCCGCCGACCCGGAGCGTCCCGGGCCAGCCGTTCTCAAACCCGCCGCCGCTTCCGTCCGGTGGCATCATTGGATTGTTTCCAGAACCGGGAGGGTCGCGATGAGCGTCGCCATCATCGATTACGGTTCCGGCAATCTGCATTCTGCCGCAAAAGCCTTCGAGCGCGCCGCGCGCAGCATGAAGGACGGGCAGAAGGTCTTCGTGACGAGCGATCCGGATCAGGCCTACGGCGCCGATCGCCTCGTGCTGCCCGGCGTCGGCGCCTTCGCCGATTGCCGGCGCGGGCTCGATGCCGTCAACGGCATGGTCGAGGCGATCACCGAAGCGGTGCGCGTGAAGGCGCGGCCGATGTTCGGCATCTGTGTCGGCATGCAGCTGTTCGCGAGCCGCGGCAAGGAGCACGTTATCACCGAAGGCCTGAACTGGATCGCCGGCGACGTCGAGAAGATCACGCCGCGGGACGAGAGCCTGAAGATCCCGCACATGGGCTGGAACACGCTCGACGTCCTGCGCGAGCACCCCGTGCTGGAAAAGCTGCCGCTGGGGCCGAAGGGCCAGCACGCCTATTTCGTGCACTCCTACCACCTCAATGCTGCCAACGAGGCGGACGTGCTCGCGCGCGCCGACTATGGCGGGCCGGTCACGGCGATCGTGGCCAAGGACACCGCGATCGGCACCCAGTTTCACCCCGAGAAAAGCCAGCGCTTCGGCCTCGCCCTGATCTCGAACTTTTTGAGATGGAAGCCGTGATCCTCTTCCCCGCCATCGATCTGAAGAACGGCCAGTGCGTGCGCCTCGAGCAAGGCGACATGGCGCGCGCCACCGTGTTCAACCTCGATCCCGCGGCGCAGGCGCAGAGCTTTGCCGCGCAGGGATTCGAATATCTCCACGTCGTCGATCTCGACGGCGCCTTTGCCGGCAAGCCGGTGAACACGCACGCCGTGGAAGCCATGCTGAAGACGATCAATATCCCCGTGCAGCTCGGCGGCGGCATTCGTGATCTTGCGACCGTCGAAGCCTGGCTCGACAAGGGCATCACCCGCGTCATCATCGGCACGGCTGCGGTGCGCGATCCGGAGCTGGTGAAGAGCGCCGCGAAGAAGTTTCCGGGCCGCGTCGCCGTCGGGCTCGATGCCCGCGATGGCAAGGTTGCCGTCGAAGGCTGGGCCGAGACCTCGCAGGTGACCGTGCTGGAAATCGCGCAGCGTTTCGAGGATGCCGGCGTTGCTGCCATCATCTTCACCGACATCGCACGCGACGGCCTGCTCAAGGGCCTGAATCTTGATGCCACGATTGCCCTCGCCGACGCCGTCTCCATCCCTGTGATCGCCTCCGGCGGCCTCGCCTCGATCGAAGATGTGAAGGCCATGCTGGCACCGCGGGCCAAAAAGCTCGCTGGCGCCATTGCCGGCCGTGCGCTCTATGACGGCCGGCTCGATCCGGCCAGCGCCCTCACCCTGATCCGCAACGCACGCGCTGCCGCTTAGGAGACGAGACATGTTCAAGGTGCGCGTGATCCCCTGCCTCGACGTCAAGGACGGCCGGGTCGTCAAGGGCGTCAATTTCGTCGACCTGCGCGATGCCGGCGATCCCGTCGAGGCGGCGATCGCCTATGACGCCGCCGGTGCCGACGAGCTCTGCTTTCTCGATATCACGGCGACCCATGAGAACCGCGGCATCATGCTGGATGTGGTCCGGCGCACCGCGGAAGCCTGCTTCATGCCGGTCACCGTCGGCGGCGGGGTACGCAAGGTTGATGATATCAAGACGCTGCTGCGCTCGGGCGCCGATAAGGTCTCGATCAACAGCGCTGCGGTGTCGCGGCGCGAGTTCGTCAAGGAAGCCGCCGAAAAGTTCGGCGAGCAATGCGTGGTGGTCGCGATCGACGCCAAGCGCGTCAAGCGCCCCGGCGGCTCCGACCGCTGGGAGATTTTTACCCATGGCGGGCGCAACTCGACCGGCATCGACGCCATCGAATATGCCCAGGAGGTGGTGTCGCTGGGTGCTGGTGAAATCTTGCTCACCTCGATGGACCGCGACGGCACCAGGCAGGGCTTTGACATCCCGCTGACCCGGGCGATCGCCGACAGCGTTCCCGTTCCCGTGATCGCCTCGGGCGGCGTCGGCAATCTCGATCATCTCGTCGACGGCATCCGCGACGGCCATGCCACCGCGGTGCTGGCGGCGTCGATCTTCCACTTCGGGGAATTTACCATCCGCGAGGCCAAGGACCACATGGCCCGTCGCGGCCTGCCCATGCGGCTGGATGCCTGACGACTCCCCTTCGTAAAAATGCTACACAGGCAGGCTTGGACCGGCCTGTGAGGCTGGCGTGTGTGTTTCTGAGTATTTCGTATGTCGCGTTTCACGATCCACGATCTGGCCGCAACCATCGATGCCCGCGCTGCGGCCGGTGGCGAGGTGTCCTATACCCGCAAGCTCCTGGACAAAGGCGCGGAACATTGCGCGAAAAAGTTCGGCGAGGAAGCAGTCGAAACCGTAATCGCAGCAGTCGAAAACAATCGCGCGCATCTGATCGCTGAAAGCGCCGACCTGCTCTACCACTTCCTTGTGCTGCTCAAGGCCCGTGGCGTAAAGCTGGAAGAGGTCGAGGCGGCGCTGGACAAGCGCACCTCGATGTCAGGGTTGGAAGAGAAAGCGTCGCGCAAGAGCGACTAGAGCATGATCCGGACCCGAAGGGCCGCGTTAGCGCAAAGTGCGAAGCGGTTTTCCGAAAAGATCATGCTCAAAAGAAAGAGCTAGAGTCGCAACGGAAAGGCGGCGTCATGGATATCCGCGCACCCGAGCAGATCTATAATCCCTACCGCGTCTACACGCGCGAGCAGTGGGCAGAGCTGCGAAACGATACGCCGATGACGCTGGAGCCGGGCGAGTTCGATCGCCTGCGTTCGATGCACGATCGCCTCGACCTTCAGGAAGTCGAGGACATCTACCTGCCGCTGTCGCGCCTGCTGTCGATCTACGTCGATGCCATGCAGCGCCTCTACTATTCCCAGCGTCAGTTCCTCGGCATCCGTGATCGCAAGGTGCCCTACATCATCGGCGTCGCGGGTTCGGTCGCGGTCGGAAAGTCCACCACCGCCCGCGTGCTCCAGGCCCTGCTCGCGCGCTGGTCACCGCGGCCCAAGGTCGACCTGATCACCACTGACGGTTTTCTCTATCCACTTGCCGTGCTGGAGCGGCAGAACCTGGTACAGAAAAAAGGTTTTCCGGAGAGCTACGATCTGCCGCTGCTGCTCAGCTTCCTCTCCGACGTCAAGTCCGGCCGCCATCCCGTACGCGCGCCGGTCTATTCGCATCTGACCTACGACATCGTGCCGAACCAGTGGGTCGAGATCGACCAGCCTGACATCCTGATCGTCGAAGGCGTCAACGTGCTGCAGACCGGCAAGCTGCCGCGCGACGGCAAGGCCGTGCCTGTCGTCTCCGACTTCTTCGACTTCTCGGTTTATATCGACGCTGACGAAGAGGCGCTGCGGCAGTGGTATGTGAAGCGCTTCCTGGCGCTCAGGGACACCGCGTTCACCGATCCCAGGTCCTACTTCCACCGCTATGCGCCGCTGTCGGACGAGGAAGCCACCGCGACCGCGACCGCGATCTGGGAGCGCACCAACCTCGCCAATCTCGAGGACAACATTCTGCCCACCCGCCCCCGCGCGACGCTGATCCTGAAGAAGGGCGCCGACCACGTGGTGGAAAGCGTGGCGCTGCGAAGGCTGTAGCCGTCGCTTTGTAGGGTGGGCAAAGGCGCGCACTTCGCGCGCCGTGCCCACCACTTCTGTTGGATGCGTGGAGAGATGGTGGGCACGGCGCAAGTGCGCCTTTGCCCACCCTACGGCTGCGTCTTTTGTGGCTACACCGCCAGATGGCGTTCAGCTCTTTCGCGTCCGTCTCTGTCTGTCGCGGGCGGCCCGGACCTTGGCGCGGTTGCCGCAGACGCGCATTTCGCACCAGCGGCGGCGGTTGTTCTTGGTGGTGTCGAAGAACAGCCAACCGCATTCCTGGCCGGCGCAGCGCCTGGTGCGCAAGAGGTCCTTCTCCATCAGAAGCGTCAAGGCGGACAGCGCGATGGGGCCGAGGATCGCAGCTTCGATGTCGCGGCGCGGATCAAACACCCAGATATAGCTGCCGAGGCGCATCCTCATCTCGGCGTGGCGCAGGTATTCCGCGTGCGCGCCTGACAAAAGGTCGAGCGACCTCGCCGGGACCGGCCGCTGCTCGGCGAGCGCGGTGCCGATCGTCCAGATCAGCTCGCGCAGCTCGATCGCGCGCGCGAAGGCGTGGCGCGCCCGGCGCGGATGGCCTGACAGCTGCGCACGGATGTAGGCGCAATCGGAGGGCGGCATGACGCGGGCATGCTCGACCCACTGCATCAGCGTGTCGAAATCCCTCAGGTGCTCCTGGTGCGCGGCAGAGCCGCGCGCCGACGACGTGTTGGTGAAATCCCACGCCAGTTCGCCGCCGACGAGATCGAGGCTGCCGGCGCGCGAGGGTGGGAGCACGGTTTTGTTCCGCGGGATGGTGCTCATGTGTAACCATCAAACTGCACAAGGAAGCTCGCCGCCGCGAGCCGGGCCGGCCTGCCCCGTGATGAAGCCGCTTCATCTCAGGCGTTTTCGGCGGCCGGCGCAAGGGAAAAGCCGTAACCATCTATCGATTGTTGACTGGTGCCGAGGTGCGTGACAGCCTGTCACCTGCAAAACGATCTTTGGAGGTTACCATGACCTGTCGTCGCGGCCCTCTCCCCCTGCTCGTGTCCGTTCTCGCTCTTGCGGCGACGGACCCGTCCACCGCGCAACTGGCCGGCAGGGACGTCAAGATCGGCATCGGCGGTCCCTTGACCACGACCTCGGCCGGTTTCGGTGTCGAGATGAAACAGGCGGCGGACCTTGCAGTCGACGAGCGCAACGCGGCGGGCGGCGTCGCCGGCGCCAAAATCGTTGCGACGGCGATCGACGACAAGGCCGACCCCGAGACCGGAAAGGCCGTCGCCAAGGCGTTTTGCGATGATCCGACCGTGTTGGGCGTGGTCGGCCACGTCAACAGCGGCGTCGCCATCGCCACCGGTCAGATCTATGCGGACTGCTCGCTTGCGGTGATCACGCCGATGGCATCGAACCCGAAAGTGACGGAGAGCGGCTTTGCCACCATCTTCCGCCTGACCAACCGCGACGACCGCAAGGGGCCGGGGCTTGCACGATATCTGATGGCGAAGCTGGGCAAGAAGCGCGCGCTCGTAGTCGACGACGGAACGTCCTACGGCGTTGGCCTCGCCGACCAGTTCGTTGCGGGCTTTGGCGCCGGCGGTACCGTGGTCGCGCGCAAATCGGTCAAGGTCGGCGACAAGGATTTCGCCGATTTCGTCAAATCGTGGCCGAAGGATTTCGACGTGCTGTTCTTTGCCGGCATTCGCGAAGGCGCGCTGATCCTCAAGGAGATGCGCGCGCAGGGCCTGACCCAGCTGTTCAGCTGCGGCGACGGATGCTGGGACACGAAGGCCTTCATCCAGGCCGCCAACGGCGCGGCGACGACGGCCGAAGGCGTTCGCATCCTCTCCGCCGCGCCCGCCATCGGCACCGTGCCCGGCTCATCCGAGTTCGGCGCCAAGTACACGGCGAAGTACGGCCCCATCAACAATTATGCCGCGAGCTCCTATGATTCAGCGCGGGTGTTGATGGCCGCGATCGCTGATGCCGCCAAGGCGAAGGAAGGCCTGCCAACGCGTGCCGATGTCGTGGCGGCGCTGCGAAACTTGACCTTCCAGGGCATCGCCTATGCAAGGCCGGTGCAGTGGACCGAGAAGGGCGACAACAAATCGGCCGTCATTTTCGTCAACGTGGTCGAGGGCGACCATTTCAAGCAGGTCGACCAGATCGGCGAGTGAGGTTTGCCGCGTCTGCGCAAGGCCCGCACCGATGACCGCTGTCGTAGGGTGGGCAAAGGCGCGCCCTTCGCGCGCCGTGCCCACCACTTCGGTTGCATTTGTGGAGAGATGGTGGGCACGGCGCAAGCGCGCCTTTGCCCACCCTACGGCCGCTTCGATCGTGGTTACACCGCCAGGTGCCGTGAGGCTGCGAGGCCCGCCAGCGCCTCTTCCAGCTTCTCGCGGTCGAGCGGCTTGATCAAGAATCCGTCCATGCCCGCTTCGAAACAGGCGTAGCGATCTTCCACCAGCGTGTTCGCGGTCAGCGCCAGGATCGGCGTGCGGCCGGCGCCCTCGCCTGCTTCGTGGTTGCGGATGCGCATGGCGGCTTCGATGCCGTCGAGCTGCGGCATCTGGATATCCATCAGCACGAGATCGTACGGCGTGCCCGCGGATTTCGCCGCCAGCCAGGATTCCAGCGCTGCTCCGCCATGGGTTGCGATCACGACGCGATGCCCAAGCCGCGTCAGCAGCGATCGCATCAACAACGCGTTGATCTCATTGTCCTCCGCGACCAGGATCGACAAGCCTCTGGTCACAGCGGAGGGCGCGACCGACGCCTCGGCGGGTGGCTCCGGCGCGAGCTCGGGCGAGGCAACTTCCGGCGTCAGCGACAGGCGCGCGGCGAGCGAGGCGGCGCGCAGCGGCTTCACCAGATAACCCGTGAAGGCCGGCGATAAGGGTTCGTGCCGCGTGGCGGGCGTGAGCAGCACCAGCCGCTGCACGGCATGGCTACGCGCTGCATCGCCAAGCTGCGCCGCCACTTCCGGACCGAGCGCGCGATCGATCAGCACGGCATGCCAGGAGCGCTCCGGCAGCAATGCCAGCGCGACGTCTACGTCCGAGACCGTGCAGGTCTGGCCGCCCCAGCGCTCCAGCCGCTGCGCGATCAGCGAAGCCTCGATGCCGGAGCCGGCGATCAGCAGGATCGATTTTCCGATAAGGTCGGGACTTGCAAACGTGGTTTGTCCCGTGCTGGCTTGGGCCGGCGCAAGCGGAATCGAGACCTCGAAGGTCGAGCCCCTGCCCGGCTCGCTCTCCAGCGTGATCCGGCCGCCCATGCGCTTGACGATGCGCTCGCTGATCGCAAGGCCAAGGCCGGTGCCGCCATAGGTGCGCGCGACGCGCTCGTCGGCCTGCTCGAATTCGCGGAAGATGCGCGACTGCGCCTCAGGCGCAATCCCGATGCCGGTGTCGCGCACCAGAAAGCTGATCTCGTTCGGCCACAGGCCGGGCTGGACGATCAGCGCGACGCCGCCATGCGTGGTGAACTTGATGGCATTGCCTGCGAGATTGAGCAGCACCTGGCGCAGCCGCGCGGCATCGCCGACCACGTCGAGCGGGAGGCGTTCGTCGACATAGGCCGCGATCTCGAGGTTTTTTGCCTGCGCGCGCGGCGCGAGCAGCTCGGTGATCTCCTCGATCAAGGTCGACAGCGCGAAGGGACGCTGCTCGAGATCGAGCTTGCCGGCTTCGATCTTGGAATAATCGAGCAGCTCCTCGATCAACGCGGTCAGCGCCTCGCCCGAGGTTTTTACCGCCCGCGCATAGGTCGTCTGCTCCGGCGTCAGCGTGGTGTCGAGCAACAGGCTGCTCATGCCGATGATGCCGTTGAGCGGCGTACGGATCTCGTGGCTCGCCATTGCGAGGAAGCGCGACTTGGCGCGATTGGCCGCGTCGGCCTGGTCGCGGGCCTCCGAGAGCGCGCGTTCGCTCTCGGTGCGGTCGGTGACGTCGCGGCCGACGCTCTGAAGCTCGGCCGGCTGGCCGGCGTCTAGTCGCACGAAGCCCTCGCGCCAGGCGATCCAGCGCGCGCCGATTGGGGTCGCGATCCTCTGGTCGTGCATGCGCGTGCCGCTGCTTTCGAGCGCGCTGTCGCCCTGCTCCAGCACGTCGAAATTAAAGCGCGTGCCGACAAGTGCGCTGCGCGCCCGCCCGGCAAGCTCGCAATAGGCGTCGTTGGCAAAGGTGATGCGTCCGTGGTGGTCACGCAGCACGATCAGATCGCCTTGCGATTCAAACATGCTGCGCGCGCGCTCTTCGGCTTCCTTGAGCTCCCAGTTGCGATCGACCAGCGCCTCGTTATGCGTCGCGAGCGTGCGCAGCCGCTTGTTGACGAAGCGCAGCCGCATGCTGAGCGTGGCAAGGCCAAGGCAGGCGAGGGCGAACAGGAAGCTCGCGCCGATCGCAAAGGCGTTGGGATCGTAGCCGGACTTCTCGGCCCGGCTGCCGGTGATGAAGCCGTAGGCGCCGCCGAACGTCGCCGAGAAGATCATGAAGGAGCGGATCGCGAAGGCGATCCTCGGATGACGGCGCCTGAAGCGGCGCATGCGCACTTTGATCCGGAACGACCGACCCATCGCCAAAGATCCTCAACTCCGCCTGAAATTGTTTTGCCCGCCCTCGGTGACGATGTGTCGTCCGACCTTGCGAACAGTTTGAGGTTTTGTGGCCGGCTCGAAACAAGGTTGATGAGACGTTAACGCCTCAGAGCGAGGCGGCCTGAAGATGGCGGGGCGCACCGGCAGCGCCGACGATCAGCGCGGCGGCATCGCGAGCCGAGAAGGTCTTCGACCGTACATAGATGCGATAGTCCGCCGGACCCTCGCTGGAGAGGTAGATCACCGGGGCATCGCTGCTCGGATGCGCGGCGATCGCGACGAGGCGCGTTGCCGCGCTGGATTGGCAGGCGTCCGATTCCGAGGTCGGAGTGTCGTCGACCAGGACGAAATCCGCAGCCTCCGCCGCCTCGGTGATCTGCACGCGGACAGTGGCGCGGTTGGGATCGTCTGTGAAGGCAACGTGCAGGCCGGCGGTCCAGGGAACCGATGCGAGCTCGACCGGGGTCTCGCCGAAGGCGATGCAGGGATGCGATGCCGATCCAGGCCCGCCGCGTGCCAGCACCGCCGCCGCCATCAAGGGAACAACCGAAGCCAGGATCTTGAAACGCAACATGACACTCTACTCGCCCAAGGACTCGCATATGGCCCAGTGAAGCGGCCGAGATGAACGCGTGGGCCTTATGGTTTGCAGAGCGTAAAGGAAACTCGTTACCGCCGGGTTGATACGGATGCGCGTCACGCCGGCTGGCGTACATCCTCCGCGAGTGCGCGGTAGGAGAGGGCTTCGGCGAGATGCAGCCGGCCGATTCTGTCGGCGTTGTCGAGATCGGCCAGCGTGCGCGCCACCCGCAGCACGCGGTGATAGCCGCGCGCCGACAGCCGCATGGTCTCGGCGGCATCGCGCAGCAGTTTTTGGCCCTGCGCATCGGGCTTTGCGATCTCTTCCAGCACCGAGGCCGGTGCCTCGGCATTGGTGCGGACGTTCGGCAATCCCGCGGCCTGATAACGCGCGCGCTGAATGTCACGGGCCGCGGCGACGCGCGCGGCGACTTCGACTGACCCTTCCGCTGGCGGCGGCAGGATCAGGTCGGCCGCAGTCACAGCAGGCACCTCGATACGCAGATCGATGCGATCCATCAGGGGACCTGAGATGCGCGCCTGGTAGTCTGCCGTGCAGCGGTCGATGCGGCCGCGCTTGCAGGCATAGCCGGGCTCGAACGCGTTGCCGCAGCGGCACGGATTCATTGCCGCGACCAGCATGAAGCGGGCAGGGTAGGTGACGCGGTGATTGGCTCGCGACACCGAGACCTCGCCGTTTTCCAGCGGCTGGCGCAGCGAATCCAGCACGCGCGGATCGAACTCCGGAAGCTCGTCGAGAAACAGCACGCCCTGATGCGCGAGCGAGATCTCGCCGGGTTTTGCCCGCATGCCGCCGCCGGTCAGCGCGGCCATGCTGGCGGAATGATGCGGCGAGCGGAACGGTCGCCGCGAGGTCAGAGCGCCGCCTTCGATCTCGCCGGCGACGGAGGCGATCATCGAGACTTCCAGAAGCTCTCCCGGCGACAGCGGCGGCAGGATCGAGGGCAGGCGCGCGGCCAGCATCGATTTGCCGGCGCCCGGTGCGCCGATCATCAGCAGATGATGTCCGCCGGCCGCGGCAATCTCCAGCGCGCGCTTGGCGCTCTCCTGGCCCTTGATGTCGCGCAGATCGAGCGGGGAGGCGGCCGCCTCATGCACCTTCGGCGAGGGCCGCGACAGCACCTGCGTGCCCTTGAAGTGGTTGGCGATCTGGATCAGCGAGCTGGCGGCGATGATCTGGATGTCCGGGCTCGCCCAGGCGGCCTCCGAGCCGCAGGCCGCCGGACAGATCAGGCCATCTTCGCGGGCATTGGCGCCGATCGCGGCCGGCAGCACGCCGGCGACCGGCGCGATCGAGCCGTCGAGGCCGAGCTCACCAAGAACCGTGAAGCCGGTGAGGGCATCCGGCGGGATGGCGCCGATCGCCGCCATCAACCCCAGCGCGATCGGCAGATCGTAATGGCTGCCTTCCTTGGGCAGATCGGCCGGCGCCAGATTGACGATGATCCGCCGCGCCGGCAGCGCCAGCCCTGAGGCGATCAGCGCCGAACGCACCCGCTCGCGCGCCTCCGACACCGCCTTGTCCGGAAGGCCGACAATGGCGAAGGCGGGCAGGCCCGGCGCGACCTGCACCTGCACGTCCACCGAGCGGGCCTCGATGCCCTCAAAGGCGACGGTGGAAACGCGTTGGACCATGCTACCCCCTGTTGCAATCGAGGGTAGCGGACCGGAGCGCGAAGCGCAAGAACATTACGGGAACATTCTGCTGCAGCCGCAGTCGCGAAGCCAGGTGCCCGCGCGCCATCTCACGCGGCAATCGGGCCAGGCGTCCCCGGATGGGTGCGGTTCAACGCCGGAGGCGCATCGTCAGCCAGAACGTCAATCCTTTGCCGAAGATGATCAACCAGCGGGGCTGCGCCAGTGATGAGGCAGTCACGATGCCCTCCGGGCAACCGGATCACTTCGAGCTGCGAACTGATGCGCCGCCACGCCCGACCGTCGTGGTCAGCGGCGCAAAAGGTCACGGGAACCTCGAGCGGCGCCGGACGATATCGCGCCATGGCGATCGAATAAGCATCCCATAGCGCCGGCGGAATCTCGCTATTCAGCTTGGAATTGGACAAGCCGCGATACAGCTTGCCGATCGTCTCGAACACCTGCATTGGCCGCCTGGCAACATCGCCGCTGGTCGAGGCCGTGCAGGATCGCTCCAGCCGGGCCATCAGTTCAAACGTCCAGCGCAGAAGATAAGGCCAAGCCAAGCGCCTCATCGGCGCGAGGATCGCCTGCGGTGCTGCACGGGCACTGATGGTTGGCGGGTCGACCATCACAACCATCTCAACCCTGTGGCCGGCTGCCATCAACAGACGAGCCGTTTCGAATGCGACCATGGCGCCGTTGCATTTGCCGCCCAGGAGGAACGGGCCGCTCGCCTGCCTTTCCAGGATCAGCGTCAGTCGGTCGGCCGCCATCGTCTCGATCGACGGCGGAATTGGCTCGCCACGAAGACCATGAGGATTGATGGAAGTGATCGGGGAATCGGGCCCGAAAAGCTCGACCATCCGCCGCACACAGGCGTGTCCGCTGACGAGGTCCCCATTGAAGAAGAACAGGGAGGGCCGATCGTCGCGGGCATGAAACTGCAGCAAGGGCGTCGGCGGCGTGCCCGCCTGCACGGCGATTTTGGGAGCAAATTGCCGGATGGTCTCTGCCCCGAACAGGATCGTTTCCGGTACGGGTTGGCCAATGATCCGCTCGACCTCAATGAGCATGTCCATCGCCAGGAGGGAGTCGCCACCGCTGGCAAAAAAATCATCGTCGACCGTCAGCGCTTCGGACTTGAGCAGCCTCCGCCATAGGCTCAGCAGTTCGGCTTCCAGATCCAATGGCCTCCTGTTCACATCGGGCTCGGGCGTCGTCCCCTCATGGTCCGAGCGCGTGTCGATCGACTCGCGAAGTCGTCGCCGCTGGACCTTTCCCGTCGTCCCCTTTGGCAGTTGGTCGAGGATCAGAATGCGTCGTGGAATCTTGAACGAGGCCAACTCGCGTTGCAGGAACTGGCGGAGCTCGGCCGTCGTCGTCTGCGCATGAGGATGGGCAACAATGGCGGCTGCGACATCCTCGCCAAGGCGTGGATGGCGGATCGCGAAAGCGGCGGCCTCGGCTACCGCCGGATGGCGGAGTAGCACGGATTCGATCTCGGCCGGCGCGATCTTCTCGCCGCCGCGGTTGATCAGTTCGCTCAAGCGCCCGTGCACGGACAGAAAGCCGTCTCCGTCGAGGCTGCCGATATCGCCGGTGCGAAACCATCCACGCACGAAGGACGCTTGATTGAGATCGGGCGCATCGAGATAGCCGGATATCACGGTGGGGCCGCGCACCAAGATCTCGCCTCGCGCACCAAGTGGGAGCGGATGTCCATCGTCACCAACGATGGCGACGGTATGCGGCCAAGGTTGCCCACATGTCCCTGGCCTGTTCGGGCCGGGCGGCGGCAGGTTGGCGGCGATCTGCGCGGCTTCACTGGAGCCGTAATGCTCCAGCACCGGGACACCCAAAATGCGCTGCAGGCCGTCGTGCACCTCCTTCGGAAGCGGCGCGCCGCCCGATACGACGAACCGCAAGGTGTGCGCCGCCTCGGCTTCCCGAGGACTTTTGGCCTTGTCCAGCACGGCAGCGTGTAGCGTGGGGCCGGCCGAATACCAGGTCGGCCGCAAGACATCGAACCACTCGTCGAGCGCGACGATGGCACTGTTCGCAGGGACAGCAATGCTGCCGCCCGTCAGGAGCGGCGTGAAGACCGTCACTTTGAGCCCATGAGAATAGTAGGGGGGCGACACGCTCAAGCAACGGTCCCTTGACGTGAGGTCGAACCAGGCCTGAAGCCGTGCGGCCGCCGCCAGCATATTGCTGTGGCTGAATGGAATGAGCTTCGGCTGCGCCGTCGTACCCGATGTCTGCAGGATGAAGGCCGGTGAGCTCGGATCAGGCTCAGCGTCGATCGCCGGAGCGGCGGACACCTGCACGGCGATCGTGAATCCAAGCTCGTCGTGTCCGGCCGGGACGGCTTCGATGACGACGATCCTTCTCCGCTCAGCGGTCTTGCGGGCCTCAGAGTTACTGCCTTGCGGTACGAGAAGAGCGTCCAGGCGCAGCATGTCGAGGCGCTGATCGATCTCGGTCGGAGAAAGCCGCGGATCAAGAGGCACTGCGATGCAGCAGCATGCCGCTGCTACGATGGCGAGAATCGCCTGCGGGCCGTTCGGCATGAGCACCCCGATACGGGCGCTGCAATCGAACCCGGCCAGACGCAGCTGCCGGCGGACATCGTCCAACTGGCGCTGAAGATCGTGGTACGTCAGAGGCGCAAAGGCGCCGGAGACGATCGCTGGCTGCTCTGGGGATTGCCTGGCGATCCGACCGATGACTTGGCCCAGCGTGTTTTGGCCCAGCGTGTCGTTGCCCAGTGTGTCTTGGGCTCCAGGCTGGGCTCCAGGCCGTTGCGAGCACGAGACCCCCTCGGAGCGGATCAAACGAGGCTCCAACTTCCCGTTCTCTACGAGCAACTCCCGCTCCTCGGATCTGGTAGCGCCTCGGTGCGACTACCCGGGCAATTACCTAAAAGTGATAACCTTTCCACCGGACGGGCAACTGGCAGTGGTGAGTACCTCGGAATGGTCTGACGAACTTTGGCTTGGTTTAAAGCAGGGGGTTGCGGAGCTTGCGGGTCGCAGGCGGCGCGGCAAATCAAGGGAGCAAAGCCAAGGTCCTAACGAGGCGTAAACGGGACCGGGACAGTAAGCCTCGAATGCGAGCCGATCCGCTCAGCACATCCCAACGAATGTTCGGTACTCCTAGGACGCGGGATGGGCCGTGATCTAACAAGTGAAAATCGAGATGCTTGCAAATCGCCGGAGAAGCGAACGTCGGGTGTGCAGTCGGCTTGCCAAGATTCATTTTGGCGCGGGGTCGCTGCCGAGGGATTGCACGATCACGGATATTTCCGATGGCGGTGTGAAAGTTGTGGCGGAGTTTCTAGAGGTGCCGCCGCACTTCACCATCATTTTCGCGCCGGACTATTCCCGCCAGTGCCAGCTCCGCTGGCGCATCGGCTGCGAATTCGGCGCCGAATTCATCGATTAGCGCGTGATTTAGGCCCGATGGGCCGCGTAGCGCAAAGTGCGAAGCGGCTTTCCCTCGCGACAAAACGCGAAACGCGTTTGCGCGGAGATCATGCTCGAACAATTAGGCCGTGCAGGTGCGCGTTCCTTAACGGGAAATTAGCGTTAATCGGGAAAGCATCTCTGATCAGTCGCCGACGGTAGATCAGAGTATGTCCCAGCGTTCGTCCCTTGTTTCGTCCCCGGCGCGATTGCTGTTGTCCGCGCTTTTCGCGCTCGGGCTCTGCGGCTGCCAGACCACGGGACTCGAGGACATCACCGGCGCGCTCGGCGCCAAGCCGGAAACCGCCCGCGAGGCCAAGCCGGATCTCGAGGGCTTGCGCGAGCGCTACCGCGCGACCCCAAGCGATCCCGAGATCGCGCTACAATATGGCAGGGCGCTGCGCGAGAACGGCCAGCATGCGCAGGCCGTCGCCGTGCTCGAGCAGGCCGTGCTCACCCACTCGAGCAACAAGCCGCTGCTTGCGGCTTATGGCCGCGCCCTCGCCGACAACGGTAATTTCCAGCAAGCCTTCGACGTGCTGAGCCGCGCACATACGCCGGAGGATCCCGACTGGCACATCCTGTCGGCGCAAGGCGCGGTGCTCGATCAGCTCGGCCGCAACGAGGAAGCGCAGCAATATTACGGCAGTGCCTTGAAGATCGTGCCGGATGAGCCATCGGTGCTGTCCAATCTCGGCCTGTCCTACGTGCTCCAGAACAATCTGCCGAAGGCGGAGGAGACGCTGCGTCGTGCCCACGAGCGCGCCCCGCAGGATGCGCGCGTGCGGGCCAATCTCGCGCTCGTGGTTGGACTGCAGGGCCGCCAGGCCGAGGCCGAGGGCATCGTGAAGGCCGATCTGCCGCCGGACCAGGCCCAGGCCAAGGTCACGGCGCTGCGGCAGCTCCTCGCCAGGAAGCAGCAGCGGGCGGAGAAGTAGCGCCGCCCGCAGCGCGTCTGAACTTATCGTTTGAGCATGATCTCTGCGCAAACGCGTTTCGCGTTTGTCGCGAGGGAAAACCGCTTCGCACTTTGCGCTAACGCGGCCCTTCGGGTCCGGATCAGGCTCTACGACGCCTTGCGATGTGGCGCTGACTCGCGCTTCGGCTTGCCCTTCAGCTTCTTGAGCAGCGGCGCCAGCAATGACTGTCTCGGCTTCTTGACCTCGCCGCGGCCGGCAAGCCGGTTGGCGAGGTTCTGGAACGTCTCGGCGGTGCGGTGGCTCTTGGAGACCTCGGCGATCATCTGGCCGTTATTGGCGGCCGTCGAAAACAGCTTCGAATCGAAGGGAATGACCGCGACCGGCTGGCTTTCCATGGTCTTGGCAAAGGCCTTGACCTCGATCTCCGCGCGCTTGTGCATGCCGACCTGGTTGAGGCAGTAGAGCGGCGGGCGATCGTTGGGCCGCGCGGCCTTCAGCACGCTCAGCATGTTCTTGGTGTTGCGCAGATTGGCGAGATCCGGCTCGGCCACGATCACGATGTCGTCGGCGTTGATCAGCGCGCGGCGCGTCCAGCCCGACCATTGATGGGGCACGTCGAGCACGATGCAGGGCGTGGTCATGCGCAGCGTATCGAACACGGCGTCGAAGGCCTCGGCGCCGAAATCATAGACGCGATCGAGGGTGGCGGGTGCTGCCAGCAGGCTGAGACGCTCGGTACATTTGGCGAGCAGGCGCTCCATCAGCGCGGTGTCGGGGCGCTCCTGCGTCAGCACCGCGTTGGCGATGCCCTGCACCGGATCCTGGTTGTAGTCGAGGCTCGCGGTCCCGAAGGCGAGATCGAGATCGATCACGACCGAATCGAGCGCCAGATCGCGCGCGATGGTCCAGGCGACGTTGTGCGCGATCGTGGATGCACCGACGCCGCCCTTGGCGCCGACCACCGCGATGACGCGGCCCGTGATGATGGCTTCCGAGGCCGAGAACAGGCTGCAGATCGATCGCACCACGTCGATGGTCTCGACCGGTCCGATCACGTAGTCGTTGACGCCGCGGCGCACCAGTTCGCGATAGGGCGCCTCGTCGCTGGGATTGCCGATCACGACCACGCGTGTGCCGGGATCGCAGACGCCGGCGAGATCGTCGAGCCCTTCCAGGATGTCGCGCGTGCCGTCGGATTCGATCACGATCACGTTCGGCGTCGGCATCGAGCCATAAGCCTCGACCGCCGCCGCAAGGCCGCCCTCCTTGACGGTGAGATGGGCTTTCGCAAGCCGGCGGTCCTGGCCGGCCGCGGTGATCGCGTCGTAGGTCTGCTCGGTCTCGCAAAACGCCTGCACCGAAACTCGCGGGACCGGCGCAATGTGTTGGTCGGGGTGCTGCAGGTCGTCGGCGTCGTCTTCGTATTGGCCGCTCATTGTCATTTGCCCGTGTCGCTGAGTTTGGCCTTGTCGGCGTCGGGATAGGTCGTCGAGGTCGGCATGCCCTTGCGGTACCGGTCGAACGCGATCGCGCGCCGCGATGTATAGGCAGGCGTTTCGGCACGCGGCTGCTCGAGATCGGCAGGGTTATCGATCATCGCGGCGAGATTGCGCTGCGTCGCGCAGCCGAGATTGAAGTACGGCTTGTTCTCGTTGTAGCCAGGGTCGAAGATCGACGGCCCGATATCTTCCGGCCACAGTCCGCAGGGACCTGCGACTGCGGCGATCTTCGAGTAGCTCAGGCGAATGGTCGGCAGCAGGCCGGGATCGTCGGGGCGATAGGGGCGCTGCACGATGCCGCGCGCAGGCACGCCGCCGGCCGCCAGCACCGAACGGATTTCGTGGTAGGTCGCAGCCGCAGCGCGGGCGTTCTTGGTGTCGACGGGCACGTCGACCACGACGGCGCCGGTGCCTTCACGCGCCCAGTCCCGCGCGATGCCCATGACGTCGGCGCGCTGCGCCTCCGACAGGCCGCCGCGGGCCTGGCCGACGAAGATCACGATCGAACGCTTGCCTTCCTGCACCGCGATCGGATGGCGCTGGCGATAGTCGGTCGGCACGGTCTGGGTGACGATCTCCTCGGTCGTGTTGCACGCACCGAGCATCACGGAGAGCCCCATCAGCATGACCGCGAGGCACAGCTTCTTGCGGCTATCGACCGGTAGTCTCGTCATCGCTTCATCCCCCTCGTGTTGAAGCCTCGTTCGTCTCAGTCGATGATGAAGCCGAAATCGCCCTGGTAACCAGTGACGGGATCGATGTGGCGCGCGATGCCGTAGAGACGGTTCATGCGGCCGAGCAACGCCGAATGCGCATCCGATGGCGGCGCAAACCCGTCATCGGGCCGCGACAATTCCTTTTGTGCGACTGCGCGCACGACATAGGGCGTCACGATCACCATCAGCTCGGTTTCGTTGTTCACGTAGTCCTGGCTGCGGAACAGCTGGCCGAGGATCGGAATCTGGTCGACCCCGGGCAGGCCGTTGATCGCCTGCTTGGTCTGTTGCTGGATCAGGCCCG
Organism: Bradyrhizobium sp. UFLA05-125; assembly: GCF_059803515.1. Taxonomy (NCBI): domain Bacteria; kingdom Pseudomonadati; phylum Pseudomonadota; class Alphaproteobacteria; order Hyphomicrobiales; family Nitrobacteraceae; genus Bradyrhizobium; species Bradyrhizobium sp. UFLA05-125. The sequence goes on from NZ_JBANBJ010000010.1 coordinate 61,130, forward strand.
CCATCGCCATCGAGCCGCCTGACGGGATCTCGAGCGTCGTCTCGGCGCGGCGGGTCTGGATCGAGGGAATCGTGACGGAGCTGGTAGAGCTCGAGGAGATGGACTGCGAGACGGTGATTGCGTTGGTATTCGACAGCTCCGAGACCTCGGTCATCACACGCAGGCTGATGCGGCCCTCGCTCAGCACCACCGGCGTGAAGTTCAGGGAGATGCCGAACTTCTTGTAGGAGATCTGCGTGGTGCAGACATGCGTGACGGGATCGCAGGCATAGCCTCCCGGAATCGGGAATTCGCCGCCTGCAATGAAGGTCGCGGACTCGCCGGAGATTGCGGTCAGATTCGGCTCGGCGAGCGTCTTGATGACGCCGGCGCTTTCCATGGCGCGCATGGTCGCGGTGACCGTGGGCAGGCCCTTGGCGGCGGCCGCTGCGCTCAGCGCGTTGCCGCTGACCAGCGGCCCGCCACTCGCGGTGAACGGGTTGGAATTGTTGAAGTTCACGATCGCGGTGCCGGCGTTCAGGCTGGCACTGAGGTCGACGCCCATCTGCTTGACGATGTCGCGGCGCATTTCGGCGACCACGACCTTCAGCATCACCTGATCGCGGCCGCGCACGACGATGTTGTTGACGACCTTGTCGGCGTTTCCGACCAGTTTCGCGGCGACGTCGCCGGCCTGCTGAGCCTCGACTGGGCTGGACACCGAGCCGGTCAGCATGACGCCGTCACCGACGCCCTCGATCTGGACGCCCGGCATCGACTGCCGGAGCGCGGCGCGCACGCCGTTGAGGTCGCGCTTCACCGCGATATCGTAGGAGGCGACCTGCTGGCCGTCGGCCGAAAAGAACACGACGTTGGTCTGCCCGACCGCGCCGCCGATGATGTAGGCGCGCTGTGCGGAGCGGATTACGGCGTTGGCGATCTTGGGATCGGCGACCAGCACGTCCTTCACCTCGCGCGGCAGGTCGATCACCACCGACTTGCCGACGCCGAGTGCAAGGAAGCGGGTCCTGGCCGGGGCGATCGTTGCGACCGGCGACACGCCGAGATCAGGCGCCTGCACCGGGGTCTGGTCGCCGACCGGTGCGTCCGCCGCGATCGCCGGTGCTGCGGCGAGGCCGAGCATCAGCATGGCCCCCGTGCAGAACGCGCGCGCGCCATTCCCCCGAATGCGCAGGCGGGTCCGATCATCCCCATTCTTCATCTTGGGTATCCCCATCACTTCTGTGACGTTTGTTGCCGCGTCGAAACGCCGTAGCGGATCACGCTGACGCCGTCGGGACGCTTGTTCGCCGGGCCCTCGGACGAGCCGTCCGGTGCGTTGGCATCGACGATGCTCCGCAGCGCGAGCTGCAGCGTGCCGCCTTGTCGCGCGGCTGCGAGCGCAGCAGCCTGGTCGGGCCTGAGCTCGAGCGTGACGGTCTTGCCGACCACGGAAGTCTGGCCGTCTTTTTCCTTCGGTGCCTGGTCGATCGCGAGCACACGGATATTGGCCAGGATGACCTCGGAAACGATGACGTCATTCGCCCCGGTCGAGGCGTCGGCATTCTTCAGGCGGTGTGTCAGGAGCACGTCGACGCGATCGTTCGGCAGGATGAAGCCGCCGGCGCCGGTCTCCGCGGAAATTTCGGTCGAGATCGCCCGCATGCCTGAAGGCAGGATCGCGGCCATGAAGCCCGAGCCGTCGGCCTTCACCAGCTTCTGTTCGCGGATCGGCTCGCCCTGCATCAGCGGCGTGCGCGCGATCGAGCCGGCAATCTGGGTCACGGCGTCGGGTCGGCCTTCGCGGCGGATAAAGCTGCCGCTCGCGGCAGACGCTGGCCAGGTCTGCCATTGCAGGTCTTCCTGCTTGACGGTCTGGCCAAGGCCGATGTCGGATTTTGCGACGAGAACCTCGACAGTGGGCAGCGGCGCAGCCACGGGTGCTGCCGCGGGTGCCGGCCTGTTGTCATAGCTGCTCGCCAGATATGCGGCGACGCCGCCGGCGCCGAGCGCAATGACTAGAACCACGATGCGTGCGGTATTCATACGCCTTTACTCTTACGCGGGGCACTCGAACCGCACGTGGCGGGTTCCCCGTCGTCGATGAGTAGGCAGTAAAGGTATAAGGGGTGTTGCGAGGCCGAATGTGATCGCCGGTCACGCCGCGGGTTTTGGCTGCATGGTGAACGCCGCGTTATTCGGAAAGCGATAACTCCGTAGATTCACGCAAGAGATCAGGCGTTTTGTGTCTGTGCGTGACGCGACATGGTGAACGCGTGGTTAGCCCGCGACGCGAAAGCCCAAACGCGCGAGAGGGAGGCGTCTTCCCTCGATGTCGTCCTGGCGAAAGCCAGGACGACATCGGAGAATTTCGGCCCGTGCGGATTATTTGCTCCGCTTCGTCTCGATCACATCCCAGATCTTCGCCGCGATGTCCGGCCCGCCGAGCCGCGCGATCGCACGGATGCCCGTCGGCGAGGTCACGTTGATCTCGGTGAGCCGGTCGTTGATGACGTCGAGGCCGACGAACAGGAGGCCGCGCTCGCGCAGTGCCGGCCCGACCGTTTCACAGATCTCGCGTTCGCGCGGGGTGAGGTCGGTGGCTTGCGCCGCGCCGCCGCGCACCATGTTGGAGCGGAGATCGTCGGGCGCCGGGACGCGGTTGACGGCGCCGGCGAACTCGCCATTGACCAGGATGATGCGCTTGTCGCCGTGCTTGACCTCGGGGATGAACTGCTGGATCACCCAGGGCTCTTTGAAGGTCACCGAGAACATGTCGTAGAGCGAGCCGAAATTCATGTCCTGCGGCATCACGCGGAACACCGCGGCACCGCCATGGCCGTGCAGGGGCTTCATGACGACGGCGCCGTGCTGCTCGCGGAAGGCGTTGATCTCGTCGAGGTCGCGCGAGATCAGCGTCGGCGGCATCAGCTGCGGAAAGTTCATCACGAACAGCTTTTCCGGCGCGTTGCGCACGCTCACGGGATCGTTGACGACCAGCGTCTTCGGATGGATGCACTCCAGGAAATGGGTCGAGGTGATGTAGGCGAGATCGAACGGCGGATCCTGCCGCAGCAGCACCACGTCAAAGCCGTTCAATGCCTCGCGCCTGGGCTCGCCGAGGGTGAAGTGATTGCCGGGCTCGTCACGCACGGTCAGGAGCTGCACCGGTGCGACCAGCTCGTTGCCGACCTGCGACAGCTTGTCGGGCGTATAGTAGGACAGCCCGTGGCCGCGCTTCTGCGCCTCCAGAAGCAGCGCAAAGGTGGAATCGCCGCGGATGTTGATGCTGGCGATGGGGTCCATCTGGACGGCGACGTTCAGTTTCATGGGCTGCCTTTCAGGTCGAGGCGTCGAATGCCGCCAACACATGGCGTGGAAGGGACTTCGGCGCAATCAGCATGGCGTCGAATCGCAATTCAAATTCGGCATGCTCGGGATGCGCCGCAAGCCACCCCTGCGCGGCGTCGATGATGCGCTGCTGCTGGCGCGGCGTCACGGCAAAGGCGGCCTCATCGAGGCTGGCGCGCGCCTTGACCTCGACGAAGGCGATCAGATTGCGCCGGCGCGCGACGATGTCGATCTCGCCATGCGGCGTGCGGAAGCGTCTCGCCAGAATGCGATAGCCCTTGGCGATCAGGAAGGCCGCGGCGCGGCTTTCTGCCGAAATGCCGGTCTGGAACGCAGCGACGCGTTCCGGCGAGGGGAGTTTGGGCTCGGCGGGCAGGGCGCCGTCAGTCTTCCCCATCGTCGCCCCGCAAGTTCTTGGCAGGCAAGTTCTTGGCAGGCAAGTTCTTGGCAAGTTCGAGTGCGCGGGCATAGACCTCGCGGCGCGGCCGGCCCGAGAGTTCGACCGCATGCGCGACCGCGTCCTTGACGCTGCTGTTCGCGAGCTGTTCGCGCAGGAGATCGTCGAGCGCATCCGGCGTCATCTCCCGCGCATCGGCTGCCGGCGGGCCGATGACCAGCACGAACTCGCCGCGGGTCTCCAGCGTATCGGCACGGCCGGCGAGCTCGCTGAGGGGGCTGCGCGAGATCTCCTCGTGCAGCTTCGTCAGCTCGCGGCAGATCGCGGCTTCGCGATCTGCCATGACCTCGGCGAGATCGGCCAGCGTCTCCTGCACGCGATTGCCGGAGTCGAACAGCACCAGGGTCGCATCGATCCGGGCGAGCTCGCCGAGGCGCTTGCGGCGGGCGGTCGATTTTGCGGGCAGAAAACCTTCGAAGAAGAATCGATCGGTCGGCAGCGCCGCGACAGACAGCGCCGCCAGCACCGAGGATGGACCGGGCAGCGCGTACACCGCGTGGCCCGCGGCAGAAACCTCGCGCACCAGCTTGAAGCCGGGATCGGAGATCAGCGGCGTGCCGGCGTCGGAGACCAGCGCGATGGAACCGCCCTGCGCCAGCGCCTCCAGGATCCTCGGCCGCGCAGCCTCTGCATTGTGCTCATGATAGGGTTTGAGCTGGGCGGTGATGCCGTAGCGCTCGGTCAACCGCCGGGTGATCCGGGTGTCCTCGCAGGCAACGATGTCGACGCCGGCCAGCGTCTCGAGCGCCCGCAAGGTGACGTCGCCGAGATTGCCGATGGGGGTGGCGACGAGGTAGAGGCCCGGCGCCGCCTTGCTGGCTGAAAAGTGATGGGGACCAATGGCAAAACCGCGTGCGGCGGGTTCCGCCGCACCTTCAGGCGTATTTATTGGGGCGGTCTTTGCGCGCATAATGGATACACTTAAAGGGAGAGACGTGCTTGCGCCATATTCGCGGCGATAAAGCCCGCGTTGGTGCAGCCTTTAAAACTCGGTGGGCAGCTCGCCATGGTGGAAGGGCGGTCGCGTTAAGCGGTCATTATCCTTTTGTTTTGGTTAACTATTTGCCGACAATATGCTGGAATCCGCGTCCTCCCTTGCGGAGGTGAAGTCCTGACCGGGCCTTAAGTGGTCTGGTCGTTACGAAGAGTTGCCATGCCGGGCCCGCGCTATCCCAAGTCTGTCACCTCCGGGCCCCGATCGTCGGGAGCGACCCGGCGGAGCGCGCTAGGGCTCCTGCTCGGCACGCCCTTGCTCTCGGCCTGCACCGGCGTGCAGCAGAGTCTCAGCCAGTTCTCCAATCCCTTCAGTTCCCCCTCTCAGCCGGGGCCCGCCGGGCCACAGCAGCAGGCCACCACCGCCGGCACCGGCGGGGTGAAGGTCAGCTTGATCCTGCCGCTCTCGGCCGCCGGCAATGCCGGGCTCGCCGCGCAGTCGATGCGCAACGCCGCCGAAATGGCGCTCGCCGAATTCCAGAACCCGAACGTCCAGCTTCTGATCAAGGACGACAACGGCACGCCGCAGGGCGCACAAGGCGGCGCGCAGCAGGCGGTCGACGAAGGCGCGGAGATCATTCTGGGGCCGCTGTTCGCCCAATCCGTGCCGGCCGTTGCGCAGGTCGCGCGTACGCGTGGCATCTCGGTGATGGCGTTCTCGACCGATGCCAGCATCGCCGGCCGCGGCGTCTTCCTGTTGAGCTTTCTGCCCGAATCGGACGTCAACCGCATCGTCGAATATTCCGCCAGCATCGGGAAGCGCTCCTTCGCGGCGCTGCTGCCGGAGAATGCCTATGGCAATGTGGTGGAGGCAGCCTTCAAGGCGGCGGTGCCGCGGCGGGGTGGACGCGTGGTTGCGTTCGAGAAATTCGGCGGCGATCGCGCCACGCCGGCGCGCAACGTCGCGCAGGCGCTCGGCAGCGCGGACGCGCTGTTCATTGCCGATGACGGCGATTCCGTCGTCGCGGTGGCCGATGCGCTGACCGCTGCGGGCGCCAACTTGCGCAACATCCAGTTGCTCGGCACCGGCCTGTGGGACAACCCGCGCGTCTATGCGAGCCAGGCGCTGCAGGGTGGTCTCTATGCCGCGCCGGACCCGGCAGGCTTTCGCGCCTTCGCCGGCCGCTACCGCACGAAATATGGCGCCGAACCGGTGCGCACGGCGACGCTCGCCTATGACGCAGTGGCGCTCGTCGCAGCGCTCGCGCGCACACAAGGCACCACGCGCTTCTCACAGGACGTGCTGACCAACCCGTCTGGCTTCGCCGGCATCGACGGCCTGTTCCGTTTCCGCGCCGACGGCACCAATGAGCGGGGACTTGCGGTGATGAAGGTGGCGACCGGCGGCGGCGTCGCGGTCGCGGGCTCGCCGAAGAGCTTTGGGGCTTAGCAGCAAGTGAGGCTGCCGTAGGGTGGGCAAAGGTGCTCTTCGCGCCGTGCCCACCATCTCTCCACGATTGCGTCAGAAGAGGTGGGCACGCTTCCGCCTTCGCTCTTCGAGCTACGGCGGACAAGTCGCTTTGCCCACCCTACGGCAGTTGGCTATGCCGCGAGATCCGCGACCACCGCATCCAGCACCGGAAATCCGCTGCTGGTGACGCGCAGGCGGCCCGTCGTGTCGACTGTGATCGCGCCTTCCTCGCGCAGGAGCGCGATGCGGCGGGGATCGAGCGGGCGGCCGGCGAGCGCGGCGTAGCGCTTGGGGTCGATGCCTTCGGCGAGGCGCAATCCCATCAGCAAGAATTCGTCGGCGCGCTCCTCGCTGTTGAGGAGTTCGTCGGTGACGACACCGTCGCCGTTGGTCTCGACCCGCATCAGCCAGGCCTCGGGACGCTTCTCGGTGGCGGTCGCGTGCCTGATGCCGTCGATGTCGAGCCGGCCATGCGCGCCGGGACCGATGCCGGCATATTCCTCGCCGCGCCAGTAGACCAGATTGTGCCGGCACTCGGCGCCGCGGCGTGCGTGATTGGAGATCTCGTAGGCGGGCAGGCCGAGCTTGTCGCAGGTCTCCTGCGTGACGTCATAGAGCGCGCGCGCGACCGCTTCGTCCGGCGTTTTCAGCTTGCCGGCCTGGTGCAGGCCGAAGAACGGCGTACCTTCCTCGATCGTGAGCTGGTAGAGCGACAGATGCTCGGCGGCTTCATCGATGGCGTGGCGGAGTTCATTCTCCCACATCGCCGGCGTCTGGTCCGGCCGGGCGTAGATCAGGTCGAACGAGTAGCGTTCGAACGAACGCCGCGCGATGGCAACCGCATCGAGCGCCTCGCGCGCGCTGTGCAGGCGCCCGAGCATCTTCAGCGAGACATTGTCGAGCGCCTGCACACCGAGCGAGACGCGGTTGACGCCGGCGGCGCGATAGCCGGCAAAGCGCGTGGCCTCGACGCTGGTCGGGTTGGCTTCCAGCGTGACCTCGACGTCATCGGCGACGCGCCAGTGCTTGCCGATCGCCTCTAACACGGCGCCGACGGTCGCAGGCTGCATCAGGGATGGCGTGCCGCCGCCGAGGAAGATCGAGGTGACCTCGCGGCCGGGCGCGCGCTTGGCCGTGGTCTCGATCTCGCGCGCGAAGGCGCGGGCAAAGCGCATCTCGTCGATCGCGGCGTGGCGGACATGGCTGTTGAAGTCGCAATAGGGACACTTCGACAGGCAGAACGGCCAGTGCACGTAGACGCCGAAGGCGCCCCTGTCAGCGCGGCTCAAGGCAGATCTCCGCAAGTTTCACGAAGGCGCGGGCACGGTGCGACAGGCCAAGGCCCAACGGCGGCAGGCCGTGCTTCTCGATGCTTTCCATCTCGCCAAAGGTGCGCGTGTGGCCGTCGGGCAGGAACATCGGGTCGTAACCGAAGCCGGCGGTGCCGCGCGGCGGCCAGACCAGCGTGCCGTCGACGCGCGCCTCGACCTCCTCGAGATGATCATCGGGCCAGGCAACGCAGAGTGCGGAGACGAAATGCGCTTTGCGCTGGTCCGGCGTGATGGCGCCGCGCTCCCTCAACAGGCGCTCGATCTGCGCCATCGCCGCGGCAAAATCCTTGTCGGGGCCCGCCCAGCGCGCACTGTAAATTCCCGGCGCGCCGTCGAGCGCGCCGACCACGATGCCGGAATCATCGGCGAACGCCGGAAGTCTCATGGCCTTCGCAGCGGCGATGGCCTTGATCGCGGCATTGCTGCGAAAGTCGTTGCCGGTTTCTTCAGGCTCGTCGAGGCCAAGCTCGCCGGCCGAGACTGCCTCGACGCCGTGCGGCGCCAGCAGCTCCCGCATCTCGGCAAGCTTGCCGGGATTATGGGTCGCGATGATGAGCTTGCCTGTGATTCGCCGGTGCATGGCCTATTGACTACGCCACCGCCATTTTCTGCAAGTCCACGAGACGCGCGACACCCTTGCGGGCCAGCGCCATCAGCGACAGGAATTCCTCCTGCGTGAACGGCTCGCGTTCCGCCGTTCCCTGGACCTCGATGATGCGGCCATCGCCCGTCATGACGAAATTGGCGTCGGTCTCGGCCTCGGAATCCTCGGCATAATCGAGGTCGAGCACCGCCGTGCCGTTATAGATGCCGCAGGAGATCGCGGCGACGTTGTCGCGCAGCACGTTCGCCTTGATCATGTTGCGCGTCTTCATCCAGTTGACACAGTCGGCCAGCGCGACCCAGGCCCCCGTGATCGAGGCCGTGCGCGTGCCACCGTCGGCCTGGAGCACGTCGCAATCGACCGTGATCTGGCGCTCGCCGAGCGCTTCGAGATCGACGATGGTGCGAAGCGAGCGGCCGATCAGACGCTGGATCTCCACGGTGCGGCCGCTCTGCTTGCCGGCGGAAGCCTCGCGACGGGTGCGTTCCGAGGTCGCGCGCGGCAGCATGCCGTATTCGGCGGTGACCCAGCCGCGGCCCTGGCCCTTGAGCCATGGCGGCAGGCGGTCTTCCAGCGTAGCGGTGACCAGCACATGGGTGTCGCCGAATTTTACGAGGCACGAGCCTTCCGCATATTTGACCACGCCGCGCTCCAGCGTCACGGGGCGCAATTCGTCGGGCGCACGGCGGCTTGGCCGCATGGGAAATCCTCCAAAACTCGCAGGGAAAAGGCTGTTCGCGGTGCTTGTAGGAGGGGGAAGGGGGCCCGGCAAGGGCTTTTCCCCCGTGGCGTCGGAACGTCGCCCCCATTTGGCCAAAGACGCGCTTGTCACCGGCCCTCCGGATGGACAAATTATGTGCATCTGAGAGGAGTTACCGTCTGTGGCCCATCACGATCCGATTCATCTGATCGCGCCGCGCGCGGGCCTCGCCCAGCTCAACGAGCGCTCTCGCGACATCTTTCGTCAAATCGTCGAGAGTTATCTGGCGACCGGCGAGCCGGTCGGCTCGCGCAATATCTCCCGCCTGATCGCGCTGCCGCTATCGCCGGCCTCGGTGCGCAACGTCATGGCCGATCTGGAACAGCTCGGCCTGATCTACGCCCCGCACACCTCCGCCGGCCGGCTGCCGACGGAACTCGGCCTGCGCTTCTTCGTCGACGCGCTGATGCAGGTCGGGGAACTCAACGAGGCCGAGCGACAATCGATCCAGAGCCAGCTTACCAATGTCGGCCACGCCCAATCGGTCGAGGCGGCGCTGGAGGAGGCGCTGACGCGGCTGTCTGGCCTCACCCGGGCCGCAGCCGTGGTGTTGACGCCGAAGTCCAATGCGCGACTGAAGCATATCGAATTCGTCCGCCTGGAACCCGAGCGGGCGCTGGTGATTCTGGTCGGCGAGGACGGCCAGGTCGAGAACCGCGTGCTGACGCTACCGCTTGGAGTTCCCTCCTCGGCGCTGACGGAGGCTTCCAACTTCCTCAATGCACGCATCCGCGGCCGGACCCTCGCCGAGGCGCGGCTCGAGCTGGAAACGGCGCTCGGGCAGGCCCGCGCCGAGCTCGACCAGCTCACCCAGAAGGTGATCGCGGCCGGCATCGCGAGCTGGTCGGGTGGCGAGAATGAGGACCGGCAGCTCATCGTGCGCGGTCACGCCAATCTGCTCGAAGACCTGCACGCGCTGGAGGATCTCGAACGGGTGCGGCTGCTGTTCGACGATCTCGAGACCAAGCGTGGCGTGATCGACCTCTTGGGGCGCGCCGAGACCGCCGAGGGCGTGCGCATCTTCATCGGCTCTGAGAACAAGCTGTTCTCGCTGTCGGGCTCCTCGACGATCATCTCGCCGTATCGGGATGCCGCCGGGCACATCGTCGGTGTTTTGGGCGTGATCGGGCCGACGCGGCTGAATTATGCCCGCGTGATCCCGACCGTGGACTATGCCGCCCGCATCGTCAGCCGCCTGTTGGGGGGCTGACGGCCGTTTTCGCCTGATCACGGGCGCTTGATTTTCGCGCTGCGAAGCACGATATCCCGGCGAGAAAAATCCCTTGAGACGAGTTCGAGAAGGCAGCCGATGACCGATCAAGACCGGCAACCCGAAGACACGACTGCGCCGACCGGCGAGCCCGTGGTGTCGAAGCCCTACATCATGCCCGACGATCCGGAGCCCGGTTCGGTCGAGATCTTGCAGAAGGAAGCGGCTGAGGCGCGCGACCGCATGCTGCGGACGCTGGCCGAGATGGAAAACCTGCGCAAGCGCACCACCAAGGAGGTCGCCGACGCCAGGCTCTACGGCATTACCGGCTTTGCGCGCGACGTGCTCGATATCGCCGACAACCTCCAGCGTGCGCTTGATGCGGTGCCGGCCGAGGCACGTGCCAATGCCGATCCCGGCCTGACCGCGCTGATCGAAGGCGTGGAACTCACCGAGCGCTCGCTGCTCAACGCGCTGGAAAAACACGGCGTGAAGAAGTTCGACCCCTCGGGCCAGAAGTTCGATCCGAATTTCCAGCAGGCGATGTTCGAGGTGCCCGATCCGTCGGTGCCGTCGGGCACCGTGGTTCAGGTGGTCCAGGCCGGTTACACCATCGGCGAGCGCGTGCTGCGCCCGGCTCTCGTCGGCGTTGCCAAGGGCGGTGCGAAAGCCGCTGCCGCGGCCAACAACAACGAGTCGAACGGCGCGGCGTAAGCCGTGTTCTGAAAGCTGTGTCGTCATTCCGGGTTCGGCTCTCCGAGCCGTCCCGGAATGACAGCTTGCTGGTGTTACGCTGTGGCTGCGATATCCGCAGACTGGATCCGCTTCACCCCGGCCTTGGCCATGTCGGCCCAGGCCTTGGCCAGCGAGCCCTGCGTGTCGATGCCGCGGCAGGCGTCTTCCACCACATAGACCTCGAAGCCGGCCTTGCGCGCGTCGAGCGCGGTCCAGGCGACGCAGAAATCGGTCGCTAGCCCTGCGACGAACACGCGCTTGATCTTGCGTGACTTCAGGTAGGCGGCGAGGCCAGTCGATGTCTTGCCGTCGGCCTCCAGGAAAGCCGAGTAACTGTCGACGTCCTTGTGAAAGCCCTTGCGGATGATGAGCTCGGCCTGCGGGATCGACAGGTCCTTCGACAGCGCGGCGCCGTCGGTGCCCTGCACGCAATGGTCGGGCCACAGCACCTGCTTGCCGTAGGGCAGGTCGATGGTCTCGAACGGCTTCTTGCCGGAGTGAACGGAGGCGAACGACACGTGCCCCGGCGTGTGCCAGTCCTGTGTCATCACGACATTGGCGAACGATTTTGCGATCTTGTTGATCACCGGCACCACCTGCTCGCCTTCCTTCACGGCGAGGCTGCCGCCGGGCAGGAAGCAGTTTTGCACGTCGATCACGAGCAGCGCGGAGGCATCGTCGGGCTTGATCGCCGTCGCTGCCCAGAGCTTGCTTGAAACGAGGCTCGCGAGAGCAACAGTGGAAACGCCCGCGAGTACTTTGCGCCGATCCAGCATCGTACGTCCTCCCTCCAGGATGAACCAAGGAGGAAAGCGTAGTTCCATTTGTGTACGAACAAAAGCCCGAAAATGCGGCCGGCTTTGGTCAGCCTTTGGGCTGGATGCCGTCGCGCACCGCGCGGAAGCGGGTGAACGCCTCCGACCACTGGTCACGCGGGGCGCTGGCGATGATGCGCAGCGACGTACCGCCGCCGAAGCGGATCCACTGCACCACCGTAACCTGGGTCTTGTCCTTGCCACTGACGCCGTCGAGCCGGGTTTCGATGGCCGGCTGGCCGTTGACGCGGATCGGCTCGGACATGGTGATTCTGGACTCGCGCATGCCGGGGATCTGCATCGCCGCCTCCTGCGCGAAGCGGGCGCGATCATCCGGCTGCTGCGGCGTTGCGCCGATCAGGCCAATGATCATGTACGGCTTGGGCTCGAAGCCCGTGGTCTCGTTGCCGTCGGCAAGCACAATGCTGGCGCCCGGCGACAGCATGCGGACGTTCTTGAAGTCGGCGAGATCGGTGATCCGGAACGGCATCTGCGCGAGCTGCTCGTCGACCGGCACCTCCTTGCGCGTGACCGCGGTGGCGAACATCTGGCGCACCGCGTCGTCCGAGTAGATCTTGGCGGCGTTCTCCGGGATCTGCACGGCGACGTAGCCGGAGAAGCCGGTGCCCGGCACGATCATCGAATAGCGCTTCACCGTTTCCGTGCCGGCCTTGCCGGTCTCGACGGTGTAATAGGCAAGGCCCGCCGGCGTCTCGATCTTGTCCGGCTTGATGCCGCCGGTGCCGCCGGGATTGGCCTTGAAGGCATTGGTGACCTCGCCATAGGCGTCGGGCGGCAACTCGGTGACCAGCACCTTCACGCCTCCGTCCTCGCTCTCGAAGCCCGGAAAGGTCTTGGCCTGGGAGAGGCCGATCAACGGCACCATGCCGACGCGCTGGCCCGGCGGGAAAACGGCATCGGCCGCGAAGGCCGCAAGGGCGGAGGCAATGAGAACGGCAAGCGCGGCGAGGGGGCGTATCAATTTCATGGCTAGTCTACTTGGTCCACATTGAGGCCGTTCGATGGTGGGGCGTCGGGCCCCTTTGTCGCGCGGGGCGTGGCCCCTGGCTGAGCTGTCCGGCCGTCCGGACGTTTGTCGCCCGGACTTTTAACGGGTTTGGCTGCGCCGTAACAGGGTGGCGCGCGTGCCGTCGGGGCATGGTCCGGCTGACGGCTGAACCCGTTAATAAACCCTCACCGTCAAGGGGCCCGAAAGGCCGATATGATCTTCCAAAACCCAATGTTTTCGCGGCTGAAACTTGCGTTCGGTCCTTGCGGGCCCCTCCCCCCCTCCTATATGAGCCTCAACCATCGCAATATCGCGGATGTTTGATCTTAGGGGGTTTTGGATCGGGTGCCTTCTGGGCCCAACCAACCTGCCGCAATAAAGAAGGATATCAGGACCATGGGAAAGGTCATTGGGATCGACCTCGGCACCACGAATTCGTGCGTCGCCGTAATGGATGGCAAGAACGCCAAAGTCATCGAGAATTCTGAAGGCATGCGCACGACGCCTTCGATCGTCGCCGTCACGGACGACGGTGAGCGCCTCGTCGGCCAGCCCGCCAAGCGCCAGGCCGTCACCAATCCCGAGCGCACCTTCTTCGCAGTGAAGCGCCTCATTGGCCGCCGCTACGACGACCCGATGGTCGAGAAGGACAAGAAGCTCGTTCCGTACAAGATCGTGAAGGCTTCCAACGGCGACGCCTGGGTCGAGGCCGATGGCCAGACCTACTCGCCCTCGCAGGTCTCGGCGTTCATCTTGCAGAAGATGAAGGAGACCGCGGAAGCCCATCTCGGCCAGAAGGTCGACCAGGCCGTCATCACCGTTCCCGCCTACTTCAACGACGCCCAGCGCCAGGCGACCAAGGACGCCGGCAAGATCGCGGGCCTTGAAGTGCTGCGCATCATCAACGAGCCGACCGCGGCCGCGCTCGCCTATGGTCTGGACAAGACCAAGGCCGGCACGATCGCCGTGTACGACCTCGGCGGCGGCACATTCGATATTTCGATTCTCGAGATCGGCGACGGCGTGTTCGAGGTGAAGTCGACCAACGGCGACACCTTCCTCGGCGGCGAGGATTTCGACATGCGCCTCGTTGGCTATCTGGCCGACGAGTTCCAGAAGGAGCAGGGCATCAACCTGCGCAACGACAAGCTCGCGCTTCAGCGCCTGAAGGAAGCCGCTGAAAAGGCCAAGATCGAGCTGTCCTCGACGACGCAGACCGAGATCAACCTGCCGTTCATCACGGCGGACCAGACCGGGCCGAAGCATCTGACCATGAAGCTCACCCGCGCCAAGTTCGAGGCGCTGGTCGATGACCTCATCCAGAAGACCGTCGAGCCCTGCCGCAAGGCGCTGAAGGATGCCGGCGTCACCGCCGGTGAGATCGGCGAAGTCGTTCTGGTCGGCGGCATGTCGCGCATGCCGAAGGTCCAGGAAGTCGTGAAGCAGCTGTTCGGCAAGGAACCGCACAAGGGCGTCAACCCCGACGAAGTCGTCGCCATCGGCGCCGCGATCCAGGCCGGCGTGCTTCAGGGCGACGTCAAGGACGTGCTGCTGCTCGACGTCACCCCGCTGTCGCTGGGCATCGAGACGCTGGGCGGCGTGTTCACCCGCATCATCGACCGCAACACCACGATCCCGACCAAGAAGAGCCAGGTGTTCTCGACCGCCGAGGACAACCAGAACGCGGTCACGATCCGCGTCTTCCAGGGCGAGCGTGAGATGGCGGCCGACAACAAGATGCTCGGCCAGTTCGACCTGATGGGCATTCCGCCGGCCCCGCGCGGCATGCCGCAGATCGAGGTGACCTTCGACATCGACGCCAACGGCATCGTCAACGTGTCCGCCAAGGACAAGGCGACCGGCAAGGAGCAGCAGATCCGCATCCAGGCCTCCGGTGGTCTGTCCGAAGCCGACATCGACAAGATGGTCAAGGACGCCGAGGCCAATGCCGCGGCCGACAAGCAGCGCCGCGAGGCGGTCGACGCCAAGAACCACGCCGACGCGCTGGTGCACTCCACCGAGAAGGCGCTGGCCGAGCACGGTTCGAAGGTCGCCGAGACCGAGCGACGCGCCATCGAGGATGCCGTCAGCGACCTCAAGGAAGCGCTGAAGGGCGACGATGCCGAGGCGATCAAGGCCAAGACCAACACGCTGGCCCAGGCTTCGATGAAGCTCGGCGAAGCCATGTACAAGCAGCAGGCCGAGGCCGACGCCAAGAAGGATGCTGCCAAGGACGACGTCGTCGACGCGGAGTTCACCGAGGTCGACGACGACAAGACCAACAAGAAGTCCGCCTGAACCCTTAGAGGGTCATGATGCGGACGGCTTGCACCCATGCTGCGATCGCCTCCCCCGACAAGGGGGAGGCCGTCGTGCCGGGTCAGACGGGGCGCTTCCCCGTTACCATCGATCAACTCCCAGCCGCTATTCTGCATGCAGCCATGCAGCCCATTGCCGTGAGGCGAGGGGGTGCTCATATCGTCGCGTGGCGACGCTGTTTTGTCCCGGCCTGAACGACCGACCGAGCTCACAATGTCCACCAAGCGCTGCTACTACGAAACCCTCGAAGTCGAACGAGACGCCGACGATTCCGTATTGAAATCGTCCTTCCGCAAGCTCGCGATGAAATTCCACCCCGACCGCAATCCCGGGGACGACAGCAGCGAAGTTCGCTTCAAGGAGATCAACGAGGCCTATGAGGTCCTGAAGGACAAGGACAAGCGCGCGGCCTATGACCGTTATGGCCACGCGGCCTTCGAGCAGGGCGGCGGCTTCGGCGGCGGTGGCGCCGGTTTCGGCGCCGGCTTTGCCTCCTCCTTCTCCGACATTTTCGAGGACCTGTTCGGCATGGCCGGACAGCGCGGCCGTGGCGGCCGCGAGCGCGGGGCCGACCTGCGCTACAACATGGAGATCACGCTCGAGGAAGCCTTTGGTGGCAAGACCGCGCAGATCGAGATCCCGGTCTCCGTCACCTGCGAATCCTGCTCGGGTACCGGCGCCAAGGCCGGCACCAAGCCGAAGACCTGCTCGACCTGCGCCGGCGCCGGCCGCGTGCGGCAGTCGCAGGGCTTCTTCACGCTGGAGCGCACATGCCCGGGTTGCCAGGGCCGCGGCCAGATGATCGAGGACGCCTGCCCGTCCTGCGCCGGGCAAGGCCGCGTCACGCGCGAGCGGACGCTGTCGGTCAATATCCCCCAGGGCGTCGAGGACGGCACGCGGATCAGGCTCGCCGGCGAAGGCGAGGCAGGGGTGCGCGGCGGTCCGTCCGGCGATCTCTACATTTTCCTGTCGCTGTCCCAGCACCAGTTCTTCCAGCGCGATGGTGCCGATCTGCATTGTCGTGTACCGATCTCGATGGTCACGGCGGCCCTTGGCGGCGAGTTCGAGGTGCCGACCATCGACAAGGGCAAGTCCAAGGTGAAGATTCCGGCCGGAACCCAGTCCGGCCGCCGATTCCGCATTGCATCAAAGGGCATGCCGGTGCTGCGCTCGCGCCAGATGGGCGACATGTACGTCCAGGTCGCCGTCGAGACGCCGCAAAATCTCACCAAGAAGCAGCAGGAATTGCTGGCCGAGTTCGAAAAACTCTCCTCCGGTGCGACCCAGCCGGAATCCGCGGGCTTCTTCGCCAAGGTCAAGGATTTCTTCGGTAATCGGGCGAATTGACTCGGCTTGACCGTATCGTTCGCGGCCTATACGTCTTTATGACCATTTTCTGACACGCCGCGGCGACGCGGTCCCGTCCGGTCCTGACATGCCCATGCAATCGTCCGTGCGCGCGTTGAAGAAGCCCCGTCTCGACGACGAGGTACGCTTTCTCCGGTCGTGGATTGAAAAGCCGCTGCACATGGGTGCGGTGATGCCGTCGGGGCGCCTGCTTGCCCGCACCATGGCGCAATATGTCGATGTCGATTCGGACGCGCCGGTGGTCGAGCTCGGGCCCGGCACCGGCGCCATCACCTCCGCGCTGGTCGAGCGCGGCATTGACCAGAAGCGCCTCGTCCTCGTCGAATACAATCCCGGTTTCTGCGCGCTGCTGCGCGACCGCTATCCGCAAGCTACGGTGGTGCAGGGCGATGCCTACCGCCTGCGCGACACGCTCTGGAAAGTGCTGGGCGCACCCGCCTCGGCCGTCGTCTCCGGCCTGCCGCTGGTCACCAAGCCGATGTTCACGCGCCTGCGGCTCATTCGCGATTCCTTCGCCGCGCTCGCGCCCGGCGCGCCCTTCGTGCAGTTCACCTATTCGGTGGTGCCGCCGATCCCGAAATCGCTGCCCGGCGTGTCCACAGAGGCCTCGGAACGGATCTGGATGAACCTTCCGCCGGCCCGCGTCTGGGTGTATCGCAAAGACTAATTCCGCCGGCTTTCGTCTTCGCGCGGCGGACCCTTTTCGCCGAACGCGTTTTTCTGGATGCCCGCACCCAAGATCCTGGTCATTCCCGGCTCGCTGCGCACCGGCTCGCACAATGCGAAGCTGGCGGCGGTCGCCGCTTATGAATTCGCGCAAGCCGGCGTCGACGTCACCCGAGTCTCGCTCGCCGACTTCCCGCTGCCGATCTATGACGGCGACCTCCAGGCGAAATCCGGCGTGCCCAAGCACGCCGTCAATCTCAAGCGCATGATCGGCGCGCATCAGGGCGTGTTGATCGTGACGCCGGAGTACAACGCCTCCGTGCCGCCACTGCTGAAGAATGCGATCGACTGGGTCAGTCGTGTGCAGGACCCGCATGAAGCGCGCGGGGAGGTGTTCCGGGGTCGTGCCTTCGCCATCGCCGGCGCCTCGCAGAGCCGTCTCGGCGGCGCGCGTGCGCTCCAGGCGCTGCGATTGATCCTGACCTCCTGCCACGCCAATGTGATTGCCAGCCAGCTCGCGCTCGGCTTTGCCGACCAGGCCTATGACGATATGGACAGGCTGAAGAACGAGGGCGATATCGCCGCGTTGCAGGACCTGGTGCGGCAACTGATCGACATTTCCCAACGCATGATGTGAGGTGACATGACGCAAGCCGAAATCGCCCCCCGCGACCGCCTGATCGTCGCGCTCGACCTGCCGAGCCCGGACCTGGCGGAGGCGATGATCAATCGGCTCGGCGACAGCGTCACCTTCTACAAGATCGGCTATCGGCTCACTTATGCCGGCGGCTTGCCGCTGGTCGGCAAGCTCGCGGACCGCGGCAAGAAAGTGTTCCTCGATCTCAAGCTGCACGACATCGGCAATACCGTGATGCAGGGCGTCCAGAGCATCAGCAAACTCGGCGCGACCTTCCTCACGGTGCACGCCTATCCGCAGACCATGAAGGCGGCGGTCGAAGGGCGCGGGTCGTCCGCCCTGAAGATTCTCGGCGTGACCGTGCTGACCTCCTACAACGATGACGATCTGCATGCGGCCGGCTACCGGCTCGGCGTCTCCGAGCTGGTCGAGGCGCGCGCGCAGCAGGCCCAGGTGCTCGGCGTCGACGGGATCGTCTGCGCGCCCGAGGAAGCCGGTAGCCTGCGCAAGATCGTCGGCCACCAGATGAACCTCGTCACGCCCGGCATCCGTCCCGCAGGCTCGGCGACCGGTGACCAAAAGCGCATCATGACGCCGGGACGCGCGATTGCCGCGGGCGCCGACTATCTCGTGGTCGGACGCCCGGTCGTCGAGGCCGCAGATCCCAAGGCGACTGCCGAGGCCATCCAGGCCGAGATCGCGCAGGCGCTGACCTGAACATCACAAGGAGAAGAAGAATGGCAGCAAAAGGCTACTGGATCGGGCGCGTCGACGTTCACAATGACGAGGGCTACAAGCCCTATGCGGCCGCCAATCTCGCGATCTTCAAGAAGTTCGGCGGACGCTATGTCGTTCGCGGCGGCAAGTTCACCAGCGTCGAGGGCCAGAGCCGCGCACGCAACGTCGTGATCGAATTCCCCGACTACGAGACCGCGCTCGCCTGCTACAACTCGCCGGAGTACCAGGCCAACATCAAGGTGCGCCAGCCGCACTCGATCGCCGACCTCATCGTCATCGAAGGCTATGACGGCCCGCAGCCGTAAGGTCGTCCAAATCTTAACCGTCATTCCGGGGCGCCCGAAGGGCGAACCCGGAATCTCGCGCTACAACCTCGAGATTCTGGGTTCGATGCTCCGGGCCGCGCTTGCGCGGTCCCGTCGCATCGCCCCGGAATGACGACGGTGTTTGGATGCCCCCCTCGGTTGCCGGAACAGCATCCCCCCGCTACAACGGGCTCGCGAAGAGGATCACACCATGTCCGAGATGCGCTTGATTGTTGCAGGAGCCGGTGGCCGGATGGGCCGGACGTTGACGCGTGCGATTGCCGAGACCGAGGGTGCGGTGCTGGCAGGCGCGCTGGAGGCGCCGGGCTCGGAACTCCTGGGCAAGGATTCCGGCGTTCTCGCAGGCTTGCCGGCCAATGGCGTGCAACTCTCGGCCGATCTCTGGGCGATGTCGGCAGAGGCCGATGGCATTCTCGACTTCACCGTGCCGGCCGCGACCATTGCCAATGTCGCGATCGCCGCGCAGCGCGGGCTCGTTCATGTTATCGGTACGACCGGCCTCTCGGCGTCGGACGACGCGGTGATCAAGAGCGTCACCAACCGCGCCGTCGTCGTCAAATCCGGCAATATGAGCCTTGGCGTCAATCTGCTCACCGCGCTGGTCAAGCGCGTGGCGCAGTCGCTGGGCGACAACTTCGATATCGAAATCGTGGAATCGCACCACCGTGCCAAGATCGACGCGCCCTCGGGCACGGCGCTGATGCTGGGCGAAGCCGCAGCGAGCGGTCGCGGCATTTCGCTGAGGGACCATTCGGCCCGCGGCCGCGATGGCATCACCGGCGCGCGCAAGCCCGGCGATATCGGCTTTGCCTCCCTGCGAGGCGGTACCGTCGCCGGCGAGCACAGCGTGAGCTTTTTCGGCCCCTTCGAGCGGCTGACACTGTCGCATCATGCCGAGGACCGGATGCTGTTCGCCCATGGCGCGCTGAAGGCGGCGCTGTGGGCCCATGGCAAGAAGCCGGGCCTTTACTCGATGGCCGATGTGCTCGGTCTGGGCGATACCTGATCAATCGAACGCAACGAACGGAAAGCAGGAATGAGCGAACGTCTTCTCGTGCTCGTGCGCCACGGCCAGAGCGAATGGAATTTGAAGAACCTGTTCACGGGATGGAAGGATCCCGATCTCACCGAGCAGGGCGTGGCGGAAGCCAAGGACGCCGGTCGCAAGCTGAAGGCGAAAGGACTCGTCTTCGACGTCGCCTTCACCTCGGTGCTGTCGCGCGCCCAGCACACGCTCGATCTCATTCTCACCGAGCTCGGCCAGACCGGCCTGCCCACGTCAAAGGACCTCGCGCTGAACGAGCGCGACTATGGTGATCTCTCCGGCCTCAACAAGGATGATGCGCGCAAGAAATGGGGTGAGGAGCAGGTCCACGTCTGGCGCCGCTCCTACGACGTGCCGCCGCCCGGCGGCGAAAGCCTGAAGGACACGCTGGCGCGCGCGCTGCCCTACTACGTGCAGGAGATTTTGCCGGGCGTGCTCAACGGCAAGCGCACGCTGGTCGCCGCCCACGGCAACTCGCTGCGTGCACTGATCATGGTGCTCGAAAAGCTCTCGCCCGAGGGCATTTTGAAGCGCGAGCTCGCGACCGGCGTGCCGATCATCTACCGACTCAATGCGGATTCGACGGTGGAGTCGAAGCTGGATCTGGCGGGGTAGCAAATTAACAACGTTGTCATTCCGGGGCGCCCGAAGGGCGAACCCGGAATCCCGAGATTCCGGGTTCGATGCTACGCATCGCCCCGGAATGACGGAGTAGGTGGCGCAGCTACTGCACCCCGAGCTGCCCCGCTTCCCAGCCCAGCATCGCCTGCTTGCGGGTAACGCCCCAGTGATAGCCGGTGAGCTTGCCGTCCTTGCCGAGTGCACGGTGGCAGGGCACGACGAAGGAGACGGGGTTCTTGCCGACCGCGGCACCGACGGCGCGCGAAGCCTTCGGGCTGTTGATCTTGCAGGCGATGTCCGAATAGGACACCGCGCGTCCCATCGGGATCTTCAGCAGCGTCTCCCACACCCGCACCTCGAAATCGGTGCCGATCATGACCACACGCAGCGGCTGGTCCGGCCGCCACAGCTTCGTGTCGAAGATGCGCTGTGCGAGCGGCGCGGTGCCCTCATGGTCCTCGACGTAAGTGGCGGACGGCCAGCGCCGCGTCATGTCGGCGAGTGCGGCCTGCTCCTCGCCGGGATCGGCGAAGGCAAGCCCCGACAATCCGCGATTGGTCGCGATCACGATCGCGGTGCCGAAGGGACAGGGATGGAAACCGTAACGCAAGGTCAGGCCGGCGCCGCCATTCTTCCATTCGCCCGGCGACATCGCTTCGTGGGTGACGAAGAGATCGTGCAGCCGTCCCGGGCCCGAGAGGCCTGAGTCGAGTGCGGCGTCGAGGATGCTTGCGGAATCGCGCAGCAGGTGCTTGGCGTGGTCGAGCGTCAGCGCCTGCATGAAGGCTTTTGGCGTGATCGACGCCCAGCGGCGGAACAGGTGGTGCAGCTCGTCCGGCGTGACGCCGGCAGCGTCCGCCATCGCCTCGATGGTTGGCTGCGCGCGCCAGTTCTCCGAGATGAAGGCGATCGCGCGGCGCACGGAATCATAGTCCCGCAGCGCGGCGTTCTGGTGGCCCGGCCTGGCCAGGCGCTGGTCATGTATGGCGAGTGTCATCATGACCGGAAATGTAGGAGGAGGAGGCGCTCCAAACCACCCGATTTCTGACAGAGTTCACGCGATCGGGTTGTAGGTCGGGCCACGCCTGGCGGCATTCAGGGCGTCAATTAAGGCTTTGGCAAAGCTTGCCTTTTCCTCCGGGCCCAAGAAGCTGGCGATCGAGACGCTGCGGCCCCGCGACACCAGATAGAGCCGTTCGAGGCCATACTCCTCGTCCGCCTCCTGCTCGAGCCGGACCCAGAGCGGATTGAACACCCACTCGGCGACATGGCCGCGATGGCTGACCCGCCGCACGCGTAATTCGGAAACCGTGACCACGATCTCCTCGCTCGCCCGCGCGGCGCGGAAATTGACCTTGAAGGCCCACCAGATCACCAGTACGTCGAGGCCGAAAAAGCCGAACACCGGCCAGGCGCCCATCATCAGGAAGACGATCCCGGTCACAAAGCTGACGACGCTGAGGAACAGCATCACGGCAAGAAAGCCGGTGCGGTTCAGCGAGCGATGTGGCGTCAGCAGCGCGGAGAAGATCTGCACCTCGCTCTCGCGCTCAAATTCGTTGCCTGTGTTCATGGCCTGTCAGTATATCCCGGTCATGGCAAAAATCACCCGCAAGGCGGCCGTCCGCAAATCCCCTGCGCCGAAGAAGGCAAAGACGAAAGCCGCCAAGCCCGCGCGGGCCGCAAAGACATCGCTCGAGGCCACAAAGCCCAAGACGATCAAGCCCAAGCCAAAGCCAAAGCCAAAGCTCAAGGCGATGAAACCCTGGACGCCGGCCGAGATCCACGAGGTCTTTTCTCGCTTTCGCAAGGCCAATCCTGAGCCGAAGGGGGAGCTCGAGCATCTCAATCCCTTCACGCTGCTCGTTGCCGTCGTGCTGTCGGCCCAGGCCACCGACGCCGGAGTCAACAAGGCAACGCGCGAATTGTTTCAGGTCGCCGACACCCCGCAAAAGATGCTCGATCTCGGCGAGGAGCTCCTCCGCGAGTACATCAAGACCATCGGCCTCTACCGCACCAAGGCGAAGAACGTGATCGCGCTGTCGGCCAAGCTGCTGACCGATTTCGGCGGCGAGGTGCCGCGCACGCGTGCTGAAATCGAGTCGCTGCCGGGCGCGGGGCGCAAGACCGCCAATGTCGTGCTCAACATGGCCTTCGGCGAGCACACGATGGCGGTCGACACGCACGTCTTTCGCGTCGGCAACCGCACGGGCCTTGCGCCCGGCAAGACGCCGCTCGAGGTCGAGCTCGGTCTCGAAAAGGTGATCCCGGCCGAGTTCATGCTGCATGCCCATCATTGGCTCATCCTGCACGGCCGCTATACTTGCCTCGCGCGCAAGCCGCGTTGCGAGGTATGCCTGATCAACGATCTCTGCCGGTGGCCGGAGAAGACGGTCTGAGCAAGGTTCCTCCGTCATTCCGGGGCGATGCTCCGGGTCGCGCTCGCGCGATCCCGTCGTATCGCCCGGAATGACGATGGAAGAACTGCATTCGCGGCATGATTTCGGGGTGCGGAAACCTCACGGTCAGCCAGGGCATTGCTGCTCGTGACCCGACCGCAAGCCAACTGTCGCCCGGCTCGCGCGCGAGTCCGGGAGGGTACTGGTCAACCTGTTCGTGCGCGGCGGCGTGCGGATCAGGCGATACTTCTGCCCTCCATCATCCGGAGTTTGACAGTTTCGCAAGTCTTGCGAACATCCTCCGTAAACAGCGCACATTCTTCGATGCGCTTGAAAATCTTCTTGGCTTCCTCGCGATATGAGGCCGCAGTGTCTCGCATGAAGGCAATCGTAGTGTGCACCTCGGCGGTCATCGCCTCGCATTTTTTTGCCGCGCTGATCAACTCGGTCCCCATAGCTTCGATCTCTTTGGCCGCGGCCTCATAGTCGCGCACAACCGCCTCGGCAGTGAGTTGGCCTACACGCGAAACCCCATCTCGATGCTCGACGTAGTCAGGCAATGACTCGGATAGAGGCGGTGGGACAACCCAGCCGGGCGACCCGGGCAAAGCCGCCGTGACATCTGCTTCAAGCCTGGCCAGATCTACTGACTTGTTTCTCGGAAATCTTTCGATGTTTGCCATGGATCAATTCTCCTAATGGACTCTACCCTCAGGAAATGGAGCCGATGCGCGAGAGATTCCGGACAACTGTTCGCAGGCCCCGCCATTCCGCGGGATCGCCTCGGACTGGCGAGCTGATTGAGAATCCTGATTCGTGGCGAAAGATCCGCAAAACTACGGCGATGGTCCATCGTGGGGACGTTCTCCTCGGGCGTCCACTTTCAGGCTAAGGCCCCGATCGTCCGCTTCTGGCGATCGCTCGCCGTCACCGCATATACCGCGCCGGCTCGATCAGCTCGGGCCGCCGCCCCGACAGGCGCTTGTGCATGTGGACCATGAACGCCATGCCGAAGATCGGCGTCGCCAGGTTGACGATCGGGATCGACACGAAGGCGGCGATGATCAGGCCCGCGGCGAAGATGGTCGCAGCGTTATCGCGCCGCATCGCCTTGGCGTCCTCCGGCGGGCGGAAGCGCATGGCGGCAAGCTCGAAATATTCGCGGCCCAGAAGCCATGCGGTGGCGAGGAAGAAGATCAGGAAGCCGGCGCCGGCGAGAAACACGAAGGGCAGCACGATCAGATAGACCAGGATGGTCAGCAGTGCCGTCTTGACGCCCTCATGGATGGCCATGGTGAACGGCAGTGCGACGCCCGGTCGCTCGGCCGGATAGTGCTCGCGCTCGACATGATCGGCGACGTCGTCGACGAACAGGCTCGCCACCAGCGAGGTGATCGCGGGCATCAGGAGGATGCCGCCGAACACCACGCCAAGGCCGGCCGCGATCGAGACGATCCAGGCCAGCACCTCCAGCGCGGAGTGCCAGCCGGGACCGAGCAGCCCCTCGAGCCACGCCTCGCCATAGGTGGCAAACCAGCTGAGCAGTCGCTGCAAGCCGATCGCCAGCACGGTGATCAGCACGAGCGCGACGCCGATCGAGCGCCACAGGATCGAGCGCATCGGCGGTGAGATGATCTGCGACAGCGCCTTGACGGCGGCATCAAGCATCGGGGTACCTCTCAGGAGAATTCACCCGCGAGAGGTAGCCATGCCGACCTCTTTCGGCAAGGGAGGCTGACGAGTGAGGCTGACCTGCCGCGCGTACGGCCTACAGCATGATCCGGAAAAGTGTGTAGCGGTTTTCCGAAAAGATCATGCTCAAACAACAACCTAAAGCGCAATCTCATCGCGCTTTAGTGTTCAGCCGCGATGCTGGCCCAGCAAGTGATGGCGCTGCAGACCGAGCTCCAGCGGCCGAACCCCTTGTAGATCTGGGCTGCGACCTGTTCCTGCTGCTTCAGCGTGCCCTCGGCCTTGATCTGCGGGTCGGAGACGTTGCGGATCGCAAGCCAGCGCGGCGCCTTCGCGCCCATGTCCTTGGCGACGAGCCCGAGGATCGCATCGCCCATCTCGGAGACGTCACCGAGGCCCTGGAGATGGAAGTGATCGTCCGAGGTGTCAAAGCCGAAGAAGTCGGTAGTGACCACGGACGAGCTCAATCCACTTGGCTTCACCACGAAGATTTTTGGCGGCCGCGTATTGTCCTTCGGCAGTTGTCCGGCATTGGCCTTGAACAGCGTCCTGGCCTCTGCAAAGCGCGTCGTCTTCGCCGACTTGCTCGAAAAATGCTCCTGCGCGAACGGCTGCTTCTTGAATTTCGACAGGCAGTCGAAGCGAACGATCGGGCTGACGATGACGTCGCCGACCTCGACCTGCTTGCCGATGCCGCCGGCGGTTCCCGTGGTGATGACGAGCGAGGGTTGCACCTCCTGGATGATCTGGCGCCAGACGTCGATGTTCGGCAATTGCGGACCGTCCTGCGACATGTGCGAATCGGACTTGAAGATCACGACCTTCTTCTTGCCGATCGTCGTGGTCCAGTAGGTGCCGAGCCGCTTCAGCTCCATGGCGGGGCAGCCGTTGCGCATCTTCTTCGAGATGGTCGCGAAATTGTGCTTGTAGGGCAGGTAGTCGTTGCGGGAGTCCTTACCCGGCGTCAGCACGCGGCTCAGCGCATGGCCCTCGTCGACCGTCCAGGTCACCACGAGTACGTCCGCGCGCGGCAACGGGCTGTTGCCGTTGCCCTTCGGCTTCGGCCCGGTCTGCGGCGCCAGGCCCTTCGGCCAGGGAATGTCGGTGAAGCGCGACAGTCCGGTCGCCGTCGAGAAGGCCATGAACTCGCGGCCCGCGGGCGATTCCGAATCGAAGTCGATGATCTCGCGCTGAAAATCTTCCGGAGAAACTTTTACGGACCGCTTCACCGCTGCGTCCGCCAGACGCTTGACCGCGAAGGTATCTCGCGGCGGCGGCGTCGTGATCGGATCGAAACCCAGATTTCTCTGAACCCATTTGCGATCAGCCAGCATCGCTCAACTCCTGCGCAATTGATTTTGACAGTATCTTCCATTGGTCGGCCAAGCGGACCGACGGTTGCAATTTTAAATCGAGTTCGCGGATATCCATTGGTCTGAGCCACTGACCAATTTCGTTCCGGATTGAGGATGTCGATCTTTTGATCGGTATAACAAAGGTATTTCTGAAAAAAGATCGTCCAATATCTGAACCAATTTCGATCGCAGATTACACCTATAGTTGAATACCGGCAATCGACCTTCCAATCACAAACGGAGGAAGTCATGGCAGGCACGATCAAACGCGTGGCACTGGCGGACAGCGCACGAAAGTTGCCGAAAGGGGCCAAGCTGGTTGGCGCGGCCGATCCCAAGCAGGAGATCGAGATCAGTGTCCGCCTGCGCGCCAAGCGCTCCGACGATGAGACCGTGATGGCGCTGGGTGCGCAACTGCCGCGAGAACGGCAATATCTTTCCCGCGCCGAATTTGCCGAGCAGATGGGCGCCGATCCCGCTGATGTCGCCAAGATCGACAATTTTGCGCATCACAACGATCTCAACGTCAAGAGCGTGCATCTGGCCTCGCGCACGGTGAAGCTGACCGGCACGGTGAAGGCGCTGAGCGCGGCCTTCGGCGTCAAGCTCAACAAGGTCAAGCACGAGGGCGCGACCTATCGGATGCGCAAGGGCAGCGTGCAGATTCCAACTGAGCTCGAGGGGATCGTCATCGGCGTGCACGGGCTCGACAATCGTCCGGTCGCGCGTCCGCACTTCCGGCGCAAGCGGATCGGACGGGCGGCGATCGCGCACGCGGCGCAGAGCCGCAGCTTCTCGGTCGAGCAGGTCGCCCAGCTCTACAACTTCCCGGACGGCGAGACCGGCGCCGGCCAGTGCATCGCCATCATCGAGCTCAACGACATCGACCAGAAGGGCAAGCCGACGGGAGCCGGCTACAAGACGTCGGACCTGAAGACGTTCTTCAAGAAAGCGGGAATCCCGATGCCGCAGATCGCGCCGGCGAGCGTCGATGGCGGCGCCAACAAGCCCGGCCACTCCGAGGCCGACGGCGAGGTCGTGCTGGATATCGAGGTCGCAGGCGCCATCGCGCCGGGGGCCAGGATCGTGGTCTATTTCGCGCCCAACACCACCAACGGCTTCATCGATGCGGTCAAGGCGGCAGTCCACGACAGCGCGCGAAAACCGTCGGTGATCTCGATCAGCTGGGGCGGCCCGGAGGACCCGGAAGGTTCGCAGCAATTCGTCGATGGCCTGAACGAGGCGATCCGCGACGCAGCCGCAATGGGCGTCACCGTCTGTGTCGCCTCCGGCGACAACGGCTCAGCCGACATGGGCGAGGGTTGGGACGGCAAGCCGCATGCCGATTTCCCGGCGTCGAGCCCGTTTGCGCTGGCCTGCGGCGGTACCAACCTCACGGCGTCGAATGGCCAGATCCAGGAGGTGGTCTGGAATGGCGGGCCCCAGGATGGAGCGGGCGGCGGCGGCGTCAGCGTCGTGTTCGCCCAGCCAAAGTACCAGGCCAACGCCCATGTCCCGAAATCGCCGACGCATCACGGCGGGCGCGGCGTGCCCGATATCGCGGGCGACGCCGATCCGGCGACCGGCTATCAGATCTTCCTCAACGGCGCCGGCGCCACGATCGGCGGCACCAGCGCGGTGGCCCCACTGATGGCCGGGTTGATCGCGCGGATCAATGAGGCGACGACCAAGAAGTTCGGCAAGACGGTCGGTTTCATCAATCCGCTGATCTACGCAACCAGCGCGAAAGGTGCGTTCCGCGACATCACCAGTGGCAACAACGACATCACCGGTCAGCTGCACGGCATGTACAAGGCCGGCCCCGGCTGGGATGCCTGCTCCGGTCTCGGCGTTCCCAACGGCACGGCGCTGCAGGATCTGCTGGCGGCGTGATTCAGGCTGCCCTCTCCCCGCCCGTCGCGGGGAGAGGGGCGCCTCCTCTCCGTCATTGCGAGCGCAGCGAAGCAATCCAGACCGCCTCCGTGAAAAGACTCTGGATTGCTTCGTCGCAAGTGCTCCTCGCAATGACGGATGTGGCGTCGGTATCGAGCGCCTTGCCGATGAACCCGAGTTATGCGAGGAGATGCTCATGACCGATCCGATGACCCCATCCATCTGCACCTGGTGGCGCTCCTTCTGAAGGAGCGGCGCGTCGTCATGTCTTTCATTCGACCATCGCCGCCGTGTTCGGCATGGTCGTCATTCAAGAACCCTCTGTCGAAGCGCGGCGGCTCCAATTCCGGAGACGTCAATGCTTTCCTCTGCGCATGAAAAGCCGATCATCAAGCCGATCATCCTGACCGGTGATCGCCCCACCGGTCCGTTGCATCTCGGGCACTATGCGGGCTCGCTCCGAAACCGCGTCGCCCTGCAACGGTCGCACCGGCAATTCGTCCTCATCGCCGACGGCCAGGCGCTGACCGACAATGCCGATGATCCCGACAAGGTGAGGCGGAATATCATCGAGGTGGCGCTGGACTATCTCGCCGTCGGCATCGATCCCCGCGAGACGACGATCTGCCTGCAATCGGCACTGCCGGCGCTGGCGGAGCTGTCGCTGCTCTATCTGAACTTCGTCACCGTGGCGCGGCTGGAGCGTAACCCGACGGTCAAGGCGGAAATCCAGATGCGGGGCTTCGAGCGCGACATCCCGGCCGGCTTCCTCTGCTATCCCGTCGCGCAGGCCGCAGACATCACCGCGTTCAGGGCGAGTGTCGTTCCCGTGGGGGAAGATCAGGCGCCGATGATCGAGCAGACCAACGAGATCGTGCGGCGGATCAATCGCCAGGCCGGACGCGAGCTGCTGCCCGAAGCCGAGGCGATGATCCCGACCACGGGGCGGCTTCCCGGCATCGACGGCCGGGCGAAGATGAGCAAGTCGCTGGGCAATAGCATCGCGCTGTCGGCATCCCCGGACGAGATTCGCGAGGCCGTGCGCAAGATGTACACAGATCCCGGACATGTCAGGGCCAGCGACCCCGGACAGGTCGAGGGCAATGTCGTCTTCACCTATCTCGATGCATTCGCCGAGGATCAGGCCGAAGTGGATGACCTGAAGGCGCACTATCGGGCCGGGGGCCTCGGCGACGTCGCGGTCAAGAGACGCCTGGAGGACATCTTGCAAGCCTTGCTCGCGCCGATTCGCGAACGTCGGCACCGGCTCGCGCGGGATCGATCCTACGTGCTCGCAGAGCTACGGAGGGGTACCGAACGCGCGAAAGGGATCACTCAGGCGACGCTGGACGAGGTCAAGGCAGGCTTGGGGTTATTCGTGTTCTGACGCGAGGTCTGCCTGAAGGCGGCGTGAAGCCGCGTGCGCGCTGCTTTTCCTTCTCCCCTTGCGGGAGACGGTGGCGCGAAGCGCCGGATGAGGGGTGTCTCTCCGCGAATTCAACTGCAGAGGACTCACCCGCGGAGAGAGACCCCTCACCCGGCTTCGCTTTTGCGAAGCCACCCTCTCCCGCAAGGGGAGAGGGTGCAGCGTGCACGCCGCTAGGGCCAAGTCACCCACGCTTATGCGCGTGCTTGCGCGGCTTCGCCTGCTTGCCCTCTCCCGTCGGGATCATCACCACGCGACCGTAGCGTACGCCGCGTTCGGCGATGATGCGGTCGGCGAAATGCTTGACCTCGTCGGCGGATCCCCTCAGCGCCGTCATCTCCATGCAATTGTCGTCGTCGAGATGGACGTGCAGCGTGGCGAGCGCGAGGTCGTGATGGCCGTGGAATTCCTGCACCAGGCGCTTTGAAAGATCGCGCGCCGCGTGGTCATAGACGTAGACGAGCCCGGCGACGCAGGGACCCGTCTGCGCGGTGTCTTCGGCCGTCTGCTGCAGCCCCGCCCGGGCGAGGTCGCGGATGATCTCCGAGCGATTCTGGTAGCCGCGAGCCTGCGCCGCCGCATCTATCTCCGCCAGCAAATCGTCCTCGATCGTGATCGTAATCCGCTCCATCACATGTTCTCCCCGCGTGCCGCTTGGCCGTTAAAGCATGATCCGGAAAAGTGCGAAGCGGTTTTCCGAAAAGATCATGCGCAAACAACAATCTGAAGCGCGATGACGATTCGTCCTAATCTCATCGCGCTTTAGTGCGTAGCCCGGATGGAGCGAAGCGCAATCCGGGACGACATCGGCATGTGGACAGAACCCGGATTTCGCTTCGCTCCATCCGGGCTACACACATCTTGCCTCGCCGCGCAAGCGGGTCACAGCCGTGTTGCGCGAAGCCGCAGCGCGTTGCCGACGACGCTCACCGACGACAGCGCCATCGCGGCGGCCGCGATGATCGGCGACAGCAGGATACCGAAGGCCGGGTAGAGGATGCCGGCCGCGATCGGGATGCCGGCCGCATTGTAGATGAAGGCGAAGAACAAGTTTTGCCGGATGTTGCGCATCGTCGCCTGCGACAGTTTCCGCGCGCGAACGATGCCGGTGAGATCACCCTTGAGCAGGGTGACGCCGGCGCTTTCCATGGCCACATCCGTGCCCGTGCCCATGGCGATGCCGACCTCGGCCGCCGCCAGCGCCGGCGCATCGTTGAC
The DNA here is from genome assembly GCF_059803515.1 of Bradyrhizobium sp. UFLA05-125. Classification (NCBI taxonomy): domain Bacteria; kingdom Pseudomonadati; phylum Pseudomonadota; class Alphaproteobacteria; order Hyphomicrobiales; family Nitrobacteraceae; genus Bradyrhizobium; species Bradyrhizobium sp. UFLA05-125. The sequence goes on from NZ_JBANBJ010000010.1 coordinate 91,488, forward strand.
GCCGTCGCCGGCCATCGCGACGGTGCGGCCCGATGTCTGAAGCCTGGTCACGACCGCGCTCTTCTGATCCGGCAGCACCTCGGCTTCGACGTCGGAGATGCCGAGCCTAAGCGCGACGGCCTCTGCCGTGGTGCGGTTGTCGCCCGTCAGCATGATCACCTTGATGCCCTCGGCGGCGAGATCCCTGAGCGCCTGCGGGGTCGACGCCTTGACCGGATCGGCGATCGCGAACAGCCCGGCCAGCCTACCGTCGATGGCAATGTTGATGACGGTGGCGCCGTCCTGGCGCAGCCGCTCTGCTTCCGGAGCGAGCGGCATCGTGTCGATGCCGATCGAGCCGAGATATATTGCATTGCCGAGCACGATGGCCTTGCCTTCGACCTTGCCGGTCGCGCCCCTGCCGGTCGGCGAATCGAACTGCTCGACCGCGCCGATGATGAGCTGCTTCTCCTTCGCGGCGCGCACAATCGCATCGGCCAGCGGGTGCTCGCTGGCGCGCTCGACGCTGGCAGCAAGGCGCAGGATGTCATCCTCGGCAAAGCCCTCCGCCGGAACGATCGTGACCACCTTCGGCTTGCCTTCGGTCAGCGTGCCGGTCTTGTCGACCACGAGCGTGTCGATCTTTTCCATCCGCTCGAGCGCTTCGGCGTTCTTGATCAGGACCCCTGCCTGCGCGCCGCGGCCGACGCCAACCATGATCGACATCGGGGTTGCGAGGCCCAATGCGCATGGGCAGGCGATGATGAGCACGCTGACGGCCGCGACCAGGCCAAAGGCGAGCCGCGGCTCCGGCCCGAACCAGGCCCATGCGGCAAAGGCGATGATGGCGACGGCGATCACCGTCGGCACGAACCAGCCGGCGACCTGGTCGGCGAGACGCTGGATCGGCGCGCGCGAGCGCTGGGCGTCGGCGACCATCTGCACGATCTGCGACAGCAGCGTCTCGCGCCCGACCTTTTCGGCGCGCATGATGAAGCTGCCTGACTGGTTCAGCGTGCCGGCGATGACCTTGGCGCCGACGTCCTTGGTGACCGGCATCGATTCGCCGGTGACGAGGGATTCATCGAGCGAGGAACGCCCCTCCAGCAAAATGCCGTCGACCGGCACCTTCTCGCCGGGGCGGACGCGCAAGCGGTCGCCGGCATGAAGAGTGTCGATCTCGACCTCGTGCTCGCTGCCATCAGGCTCGACGCGCCGCGCGGTCTTCGGCGCGAGTTGGAGCAGCGCCTTGATCGCGCCTGACGTCGCGTCGCGGGCGCGCAGCTCCAGCATCTGGCCGAGCAGCACCAGCACGGTGATGACAGCGGCCGCCTCGAAATAGACCGCAACCGCCCCCTCATGACCTCTGAAGGTCGCGGGGAAGATCTGCGGCGCCAGCGTGCCGAACAGGCTGTAGACGTAGGCAACGCCCGTGCCCATCGCGATCAGCGTGAACATGTTGAGGTTGCGCGTGACCAGCGATTGCCAGCCGCGCACGAAGAATGGCCAGCCGGCCCACAGCACCACGGGCGTGGCGAACGCGAGCTGGATCCAGTTCGAGAGCGTCGGATCGATCCAGTTGTGCGGGCCCGCAAGATGGCCACCCATCTCGAGCACGACCGCGGGCAGGGCCAGCGCGCCGCCGATCCAGAACCGCCGCGTCATGTCGGCGAGCTCGGGATTGGGACCGGTGTCGAGACTCACCACGTCCGGCTCCAGCGCCATGCCGCAGATCGGGCAGCTTCCGGGGCCGACCTGGCGGATCTCGGGATGCATAGGGCAGGTGTAGGTCGTGCCCGCGGGCATTTCGGGCTCGGATGCCTTTTCCTTCGCAAGATACTTGGCGGGATCGGCCGCGAATTTGGTGCGGCAGCCGGCGGAGCAGAAATGGAAGGTCTCGCCGTGATGTTCGAAGCGGTGCTTCGATGTTGCGGGATCGACCGTCATGCCGCAGACGGGATCGCGCACCTTGTCGCCGGACGCGGTGTGATGGTGATGGGCGTGGCCGGCTTGATCGCCATGGCCGGCGCAGCAGGATGACGCCGCGGGCTTTTCGAGTGGCGGGGCAGCCTTGGCCGAACAGCCGCATCCGGAGTGCTCTGCGGTCGTGTCGACCCGCTTGTGTTCGGTTTCGTTCATTCCAGCGCTCCGGCCTCGGTTCAGGTGCTTGCAACCCATACCCGGTAGGGGTATATAGACGTCATGCGCAAGGACATCAAGGCATCCGTCGGCAAACGTCTCGGCCGGATCGAAGGGCAGGTCCGCGGCCTCTCGAGGATGGTCGAGGAGGATCGCTATTGCATCGACATCGTGACGCAGATCTCGGCGGTGCGCGCCGCGCTGCGCCGGGTCGAGGAGGAGATCCTGAAAGACCACGTCGCGCATTGCGTCGAGCATGCGATCTCGAGCGGCAGCAAGACGGATCAGCGGGAAAAGATCGCGGAGTTGATGGCGGTGATCAGTCGCGCGGAACGGTAGTTCCCCTTTCCCCGTCATTGCGAGCGCAGCGAAGCAATCCAGAATCCCTCCGCGGGTAGCAGTCTGGATTGCTTCGCTACGCTCGCAATGACGGGGTTGGAGTGTGCTCTGCCCACACTCTCGCTGTCATCGCCCGCGAAGGCGGGCGATCCAGTATTCCAGAGGCGGTTGTGATTGAACCGAGAAGCCGCGGCGTACTGGATTCCCCGCTTTCGCGGGGAATGACAGCGAGGCGCTTCCCGCCGCAGCTAGTCCCAAGCTATGGATCCCGTGGCCTTCGCCAGGACGACATTGGGGCTGACGTTACGCCGCGAAATCGCGCGTCCGCGCACGGCGGCGGGGGCGGTACCCGGCGATGCTCTTCAACAACGGAAAGCGATCCCTGACTGGAACGTGCGCAGCTGCATCGGCCTTGGCCGCACTCACTTCTTGAGTCGGAACCTCAGTCGGCGCTTCTTTGTCAGGCGCTTCAGGAACGAGCGGCGGCGAACGGAGCGTTTCTGGAAACACACTGAAAGTGCCCGCTACCTCCTCGAGCGGCTTCTGCTTGTCGGCCCAGTGCAAGGCTGTGTAGTCGAAGCCATGCACGATGGTGGGTTTGACGACCTCGAAATAGGGCGAGATGTCGAAGTCGCGGGGCATGTAGAGTGAGGAATCGCGGATGTGCAGGATTTCGCGCTTGGCCTGCCGGCTGCCAGCCTTGGTGATCTTGGGCAGGATCGGATAGCGCACGGCGTCGAAGGCCTGCGCGATCAGCGCCGAGCAGATGATCTTGGTCGGATCGCCGGAGCCGATCGCGATCATGCGCCGCCGCCAGCGCTGCGGGATCGGCAGCGGGAACAGATAGCGCATCAGGTCCAGGATGTTCTTGGTGTCGTAGCCGAAGCCGATGCGGTTGACGGCGTAGCGGCAGACGGTCGTTCGATCCTCGTAGGACAGTCCCACCGGGCGGCAGAGCCGGGTGTGATACGGAAAATATTTCGACAGCGGGGCCGAGGTGACGCCTTCGCCGATATTGGCCTCGATCAGCACGTGCTGCTCACCGTCGGGCTCTTCCGCGCCCTCGACGGGGCCGACATAGAGCGCAGCATGCGACCAAGTCGACTGCGTGAGATATTTGATGATGCCCGAGATGCGGTTGTTGCCCTCGACCAGCAGCACGTCGCCGGGCTGGATGACGCCGCGAAGATGCTCGGGATCGCTCGGCGTGAACGGCTCGTAGCCCGGCACCTCCTTGGAGAGGTACGCGGCAATCAGCTTGCCGACTGAGTCTAGGACGGTCCCCATTGCGAGCTCCCCGCAGCCTTTTCCGGCTGCCTTTTCCCCTTCTCTATCATGGTCGATACGCGTTGCAATTTGGTTCATTGCGCATGGCGATCAAGTACGATTGATTCACCATGATGGTTGCCGCGCTGCGCCAGATACGGCAAGGTTCGCTAGCTGTTCCCGTTCGCTTCAAGTCCCCGGAAACCATGACATGACAATCACGCGCCGCGGCTTCCTCTCGGCGTCGGCGGCGTTCGCCGCAGCACCGATCCTGCGCGCGGCCGCGGCACCTCTGCCGCGCGAGGCTGACATCGTCGTGATCGGCGCCGGCGCGGCGGGAATCGCTGCAGCGCGGCGGGTGATGGCGGCCAACCGCAAGGTCGTGGTGGTGGAAGCGGCAAGCCAGATCGGCGGCCGCTGCATCACGGACAGCTCAACGTTCGATGCGGCATTCGATCGCGGCGCGCGCTGGATGCACAATCCCGACACCAACCCGATGATCCGCCTTGCGCGCAGCGTCGGGCTCGACGTTTCGCCGGCTCCCGCCGGCCAGAAGATGCGCATCGGCCGCCGCAACGCGCGCGCCGGCGAGACCGAGGAATTCCTGGCGGCGCTGGTGCGCGCCAATCGCGCCATCGACGAGGCTTCGCGTGGCAAGCTCGACACCTCCTGCGCGTCGGTGCTGCCGAAGGATCTCGGCGACTGGGCTGCTACGGCCGAATTCCTGCTGGGCGCGAACTTTGCCGGCAAGGACCTCAAGGAGCTTTCGGCCATCGACAAGGCGCGCGCGCAGGATCGCAATTCCGCGATCGCCTGCAAGCAGGGTCTGGGCACGCTGATCACCAAGCTCGGCGAGCAGACGCCGGTTGCGCTGTCGACGCCGGCAAGCCGTATCCTCTGGAGCAACCGCGACGTCAGCGTCGAGACGCCGGCCGGCAAGATCGTCGCGCGCGCCGCCATTATCACTGTCTCGACCAATGTGCTCACCGCCGGCGCGATCAAGTTTGCGCCCGACATCCCCAAGCGCACGCTCGATGCGGCCTCCAAGCTCAGCCTCGGCAGCTACGATCACATCGTGCTGCAACTGCCGGGCAATCCGCTCGGGCTCGCGCGCGACGACATTCTGGTCGAGCAGAGCAATTCGACCCGCACCGCACTTTTGTTCGCCAATATCGGCGGTTCCTCGCTGTGCTCGATCGACGTCGGCGGCTCCTTCGGCCACGACCTGTCGGAGCAGGGTGAGCAAGCGATGGCCGCATTCGCCAGGGAATGGCTGACGAAGCTGTTTGGCAGCGAGGCGACGGCGGGTATCAAGAAGGTCAGCGCGACGCGCTGGAACGCCTCGCCCTTCGTGATGGGCGCGATGTCGGCGTCCGCGCCGGGCGGCCAGCTTTCGCGAAAAATCCTGACCGAGCCGATCGGCTGCATGTATCTCGCCGGCGAGGCCACGCACGAGACGCTCTGGGGCACCGTCGATGGCGCCTGGGAGAGCGGCGAGCGCGCCGCGGAGGCTGCGCTGCGCAGGATCGGCGCGCTAAGGGATGAGCCGGTCGAGATGCCGACGCAACCGACCAAGCGGCGGCGCACGCCGCGGCCGTAACGTGCCGCGCAATTGAATTGGCGACTCAAGACCAGCTCGTCACCCGGCCGCCGCCGGGACTGCGACGGGGATGGTTTATCGCAACACCCCATCCAGCGCGATGGCGCAAAGCGCCATCGCAGTGGTGAGACTGACATCCCCGGGGAGGAAGTCGCAAAGACTCATGCTCTAAATTCAGGAGCATGATGTTGTCCGAAAACCGCTTTGCGCTTTTCGGCATCATCCCCGCAAGGTACCGCCGGTCTTCTTCGTCACTTCGGTCACGATCTTGGCGGCCACCGCTTCGATCTCCTGGTCGGTCAGCGTCTTCTCGCGCGGCTGGATCGTCACGGCAATCGCGATCGACTTCTTGTCGTCGTCGATGCCCTTGCCCTCATAGACGTCGAACACGTTGACCGCGGTGATCAGCTTCTTGTCGACGGCCTGCGCCGTGCGCACGATATCGCCGGCCTTCACACCGCGATCGACGATGAAGGCGAAGTCGCGCGAGACCGGCTGGAACGCCGACAGCTCGATCAGAGGCTTTGCCCGCGTCGGCTTCTTCTTTGCCTCGGGAATGCGGTCGAGGATCACCTCGAACGCCATCACCGGGCCGTCGGCGCCGAGCGCTTCGAGCGCGCGGGGGTGCATCTCGCCGAAATAGCCGAGCACGTTCTGCGGGCCGATCTGGATGGTGCCGGAGCGTCCGGGGTGCAGCCATTTTGGTCCCCCCGCGACGACCTGCAGCGCCTGCATCGGCGCGCCGGCGGCAGCGAGCACCGCGAGCGCATCGGCCTTGGCGTCGAAGGCATCGGCCGCGGCAGAGCCCGACCAGTGACGACCGAGACCCTCCGACGAAGCGAAACCGCGACGCACGCCAGACGCTGCCAGGAACTGATCCTGCGGACGATCGCCTTTGAAGAGCTGGCCGACCTCGAACAGCGCGACATCGCCAAAGCCGCGATCGGCATTGGACTGCGCCGCGGCGATCAGGCCTGGCAGCAGGCTGGGCCGCATGTCGGACAAATCAGATGCGATCGGGTTGGCAAGCTCGAGCTCGCGCTGGCCGCCGCCGAACAGTTCAGCCGCCGGCTTGGCGATGAACGACCATGTCACCGCCTCGACCATGCCGCGCGTCGCGAGCGCGCGCCTGGCGCGGCGGGTGCGGAGCTGCAGCGCGGTCAGCACGGGCTTGCGCGCGTCCTCGCCGCGCTCGAACGGCGTTTCGGGCACCTTGTCGACGCCATAGATGCGGACGATCTCTTCGACGATGTCGGCCTTGCCGTGCACGTCGGTACGCCAGGACGGGACCGCGACCTTCACGGTTGGGCCCGCGCCCGCCATCATGAAGCCGAGATGGCTGAGGATGCGCTTCATCTCCACCTGCGGCACCTCGATGCCGGAGAGACGCTTGACCTCGGACAGCGGGAAATCGATCACGCGATCGTCGCCGAACGCCTTGCCGGTCACGAACGTTTCCGACGGCGTACCGCCGCACATCTCCATCACCAGCCTGGTCGCGAGTTCCAGACCCGGCACCATGAAGGCCGGATCGACGCCGCGCTCGAAGCGATAGCGGGCGTCCGAATTGATGCCGAGCTTGCGGCCGGTCTGCGCGATGTTGATCTCGTTCCACAGCGCCGATTCGATCAGCACGTCGGTGGTGTTTTCGTCGCAGCCCGAGGTCTCGCCGCCCATGATGCCGGCGAGCGATTCGACGCCGTGCTCGTCCGCGATCACGCAGATGTTGGAGTCGAGATTGTAGCTGCGGCCGTCGAGCGCGAGCAGGCTCTCGCCCTCGCGCGCGCGGCGCACGGTGAGATTGCCCGTCACCTTCCTGGCGTCGAACACGTGCAGCGGGCGCGCGCGGTCGAAGGTCATGAAGTTGGTGATGTCGACCAGTGCGTTGATCGGACGCAGGCCAATCGCGGTCAGGCGCTTTTGCAGCCATTCCGGGGAGGGGCCGTTCTTCACCCCGCGCACCAGGCGCAGTGCGAACCCGGGGCATAGCGTCGTGTCCTCGACCGTCACCTTCACGGGACAAGGGAACTCGCCCTTCACGGGCTTGATGGTCGGGTCCTTGAACTTGCCCATGTCGGCAGCGGCGAGGTCGCGCGCGATGCCGTGCACGCCGGTGCAGTCCTGCCGGTTGGGGGTCAGGTTGATCTCGATCACGGGATCGCCGAGGCCCGCCCATTCGGCATAGCCTGCGCCGATGGGCGCGTCGGCCGGCAATTCCATGATGCCGTCGTGATCGTTGGAGATCTGCAGTTCGGCCGCAGAGCACAGCATGCCGCGGCTCTCGACGCCGCGGATGGTGCCGACGCCGAGCGTGATGTCCTTGCCTGGAATGTAGGTGCCGGGGGCCGAGAACACGCTGACGAGTCCGGTGCGCGCATTCGGCGCGCCGCACACGACCTGCACCGGCGCACCGCCGTCACCCGTGTCGACCATGCAGACGCGCAGACGATCGGCATTCGGATGCTGCTCGGCGGAGATCACCTTCGCGATGGTGAACGGCTTCAGCGCCTTCGCCTTGTCCTCGATGTTCTCGACCTCGAGCCCGATCATGGTGAGCTTCTCGGCGAGCCTGTCGAGCGTCTCGTCGGTGTCGAGATGGTCCTTCAGCCAGGAGAGGGTGAATTTCATGGCTGTGTGCCTCGGGTCTGATCGGTGTTCACTAAGTCGGTTTGGTCGGTGTTCCCTCCCCCCTTGTGGGGGAGGGCCGGGGTGGGGGCTCTCTCCGCAACAGCGGTGACGATTGTTTCGAGAACACCGACGCGATTTGTCATCACATCATGATTGCTAAAGCGAAGAACCTTGAAGCCTCTTGCCTCGATGACGGCCGAGCGGCGTGCGTCTGCGCGCTCGCCCTCATCGGAGAAATGCTGGCCTCCATCGAGTTCGATGACGAGCTTTGCTGCATGGCAGACGAAATCGGCGACATAGCTCTCGATCGGTTCTTGGCGGCGGAAAATCACGCCGTTCAATTGACCAGCGCGCAGCTCCGACCAGAGGATTCGCTCTGCATCGGTCGAGTTGCACCTGAGTGCGCGCGCATTGGCTCGCAGCCTGGCCGATACTTTCCAGTCCGGATGTTCAGGATCGACCATCGGCAATCCCATCGTTGAGAGACCCTCTCCCCAACCCTCCCCCGCAAGCGGGGGAGGGAGTCCGACCTGTTGGGCGGAGTGAGCATTCGTATCCATGAAATCGACGTTGCGCGCAGGCTCTATCCATTCCCTCCCCCGCTTGCGGGGGAGGGGCAGGGAGAGGGTTCTCTCCACGATGGGAACGGAGAAAGTCTTCGTGAGCCCATATGGATACGCCACCATCACGTGCTCAGTCCTCCAGCAAGCGTCGGTACCTCCAGCGGCTTGAAGCCGTAGTGGGACAGCCAGCGGACGTCGCTGTCGAACATCTGGCGCAGATCGGCGATGCCATATTTCAGCATGGCGATGCGGTCGATGCCCATGCCCCAGGCAAAACCCTGGTACTCGTCGGGATCGATGCCGCAGGCGCGCAGCACGTTCGGATGCACCATGCCGCATCCGAGAATCTCCAGCCAATCCTCGCCTTCGCCGAAGCGGATCTCGCCCTTGTCGCGGCGGCACTGGATGTCGACTTCGAGCGACGGCTCCGTGAACGGAAAGAACGACGGGCGGAAGCGCATGTTGATGTGGTTGACCTCGAAGAATGCCTTGCAGAACTCGTGCAGGATCCATTTGAGGTGGCCAAGATGCGAGCTCTTGTCGATCACGAGGCCTTCGACCTGGTGGAATTGCGGCGTGTGGGTCGCATCCGAATCGATGCGGTAGGTGCGGCCCGGGCAGATGACGCGGATCGGCGGCTTCTGGCTCAGCATGGTGCGCACCTGCACCGGCGAGGTGTGGGTGCGAAGCAGCATGCGCGAGCCGTCCTCCTTCGGATGGAAGAAGAAGGTGTCATGCATCTCGCGCGCGGGATGGCCGACCGGGAAGTTCAGCTTTGTGAAGTTGTAGTCGTCCGTCTCCACATCGGGACCTTCGGCGACCGAAAAGCCCATGTCGGCGAAGATCGTGGTCAGCTCGTCCCAGACCTGGCTCAGTGGATGGATGCGGCCGGTCTCAGTTGCAGTATCACGCAGCGGCAGGGTGACGTCGATGGTCTCGGCGGCGAGCCTCGCATCGAGCGCTGCCGACTTCAGGACGTCACGCCGGGCGGAAAGCGCCTGCGTAACCTTGTCCTTGGCCTGGTTGATCGCTGCGCCGTGCGTCTTGCGCTCGTCGGGCGACATTTTTCCGAGCGTTGCAAGCAGCGCGGAGATCGAACCCTTCTTGCCGAGCGCAGCGACGCGGACGGCTTCGAGCGCGGCCTCGTCGTTGGCGGCCGCGACGTCGGCGATGATCTGGGATTCGAGGTTGGCAAGATCGGTGCTGGTAAGATCGGTCATGGCAATCCCTTTTGGCCAGGATGCTTAGCCGATGCTCCTAGCCCGTCACACCCGGCGGTTTCGCCGGGCATCCACGTCTGAGAAGTGTGTTTGCGCGAGAGATGACGGCCGGGGCAGTTCAAGCGCGACAACGCGCCTTGGCCCGGGCCATCACAAGCTGAAAGCTGCGCAGAGCACAGTGGACGACGGCTTACGCCGCCAGCGCGGCCTTGGCCTTCTCGGCGATCGCCTGGAACGCGGCGGGCTCGCGGATCGCGAGATCCGACAGCACCTTGCGGTCCACGGTGATGCCCGACTTGGCAAGGCCGTCGATAAATCGGCTGTAGGTCAGGCCGAACGGACGGACTGCAGCGTTGAGGCGCTGGATCCAGAGCGCGCGGAAGGTGCGCTTGCGGCGCTTACGGTCGCGGAAGGCGTACTGCGCGGCCTTCTCGACGGCCGGCTTGGCGGCGCGGATCGTGTTCTTGCGGCGGCCGTAGAAACCCTTGGCGGCCTTGTAGACTTTCTTGTGCTTGGCGTGGGCGGTCACACCGCGTTTGACGCGAGACATGACAGAATTCCTTCAGAGATGACTTTGGTTTTCGGAACGCCGCTGTTGTTGCGGCTCGGCTGGATTGATCGCGGACGCGATCAGGCGTTCGGCAAGAAGTACTTCTTGACGTTGTCGCCGTCGGTCTTGAACAGCACGCGGGTGCCGCGGAGCTGACGGATCTGCTTCTTTGTCCGCTTGATCATGCCGTGACGCTTGCCGCGCTGGGCGTGCATCACTTTGCCGGTAGCAGTCACCTTGAAGCGCTTTTTAGCGCCCGACTTGGTCTTCAACTTGGGCATTTGGCTCTCCTAATGGCCATAACAGAATACCGCCTGTGAAGGCGGCTGGCCGTCAAAAATGCTCGTTAGAGCGTTGATTGTGCTCAGGTTTCTGCGAACTAGCGCGAAACCCGCACGGGCACCGCCACGGCAGCCCTTTAAATCAGCCGGGCGATGAAGGCTGGGCTTATGGCAGAGGTGCGGCCAATTGGCAATGATGAACCGCGGAAACGGGCTCGCCGACTATTTGACGTTACCCTCACATTTGCATGCCTTGCAGCCTGGAGGCGAACCAAAATGGCCCATTTTCCGCAATCGCCTTTGTCTCGTGTTTGTCGCCATCTCAAGCTTGCCGCGCTCCTTGCCGTGCTCGGCGCGGCTGCCGTTCCATCCGCCGCCGATGCCCGGCTTGGCGGCTATGACGGGGTTTGGAACGTCACCTTCGCCACCACGCGCGGCAATTGCAGCTCCGGCTATAGCGTCCCCTTCACGGTGACCGGCAGCCGCGTGACCTCCGCCGGCGGCGGCCGGGTCGCCGGCACGGTCAACCGTGCCGGTTCCGTCGCCGTCCAGGTGTCGGTCGGCGCTTCGCACGCCAGCGGCGGCGGCCGGCTTGCAGGTAGCGGCGGTGCGGGCTTCTGGAGCGGGATCATCTCCGGCGACCGCTGCAGCGGCACCTGGCAGGCGACGCGGACGTAAGTCTCGCCAAGCGCTCGATGCGCTCCCTCCCCCGCCTGCGGGGGAGGGGTGGGGAGAGGGTGCTTCCGCAGACGTGAACCCCCAAGAGGAGAAAGCCCTCACCCGGCGCTGCGCGCCGACCTCTCCCGCAAACGGGAGAGGTTGCAGCGGAGCTCGCGGCTGCAGCAAACAAAACGGCCCGCCAGATGCTGACGGGCCGTCGACCTCATAAGAGCTGATCCGGCTCAGCGCGGCGCCAGCACCATGACGACCTGGCGGCCTTCGAACCTGGCGTCCTGCTCGACTTTTGCGAGCTCGGCGACGTCGCTCTTGATCTTGTCCAAGAGCTTGGTGCCGATCTCCTGGTGCGCCATTTCGCGGCCGCGATAGCGCAGCGTGATCTTGACCTTGTCGCCCTCTTCGAAGAACCGCTGCATCGCGCGCATCTTCACGTCGTAATCGTGATCGTCGATCATCGGGCGGAGCTTGATCTCCTTGATCTCGACGGTCTTCTGGCGCTTGCGGGCTTCAGCGGCTTTCTTTTGGGCGGAATACTTGTACTTCCCGTAGTCCATAATCTTGCAGACGGGAGGGCTGGTATTCGGCGAAATCTCCACGAGATCCATGCCGGCTTCTTGGGCCATCTTGATGGCCATCATCGTCTCGACCGTGCCTTTGTTGTCACCGGTCTGGTCGATGAGCTGGATCTGCGCGTTGCGAATATCATCATTGATGCGCGGCCCGTCTTTGGCAGCAGGGGCCGGGGCTCTATTGGGACGACGAATGTTGGTTCTCCAAAGTTGTGAACGAAGCGGGTAGTCTGAAGGAAGATGCAGCGGCGGGCAAGCAAGTCGGGCTTGCCGCATGCGAAAAACCCTCAAATGCGAGGCATTTTGGTCACGCCCATCCGCACGCCGCTCGACATAGACACCTTGCCGCAGTTCCGCAAGCGTCCCTAAAGGTCAATGGCTATCCCGGCGTGGCGCAGGGGCGCCGAACAGCTCAAACCGCACAGCAAGAGTAAACGTTCCATGATCAATTCGATTGCCAACCAGGCTCCCACCTTCATCGATGTGGGCGAAGGCCCAGCGCTGCGGCGGATCGCGGTTCGCGCCCGGGCCGGCAAGGGGCCCGGGCTGGTCTGGCTCGGCGGTTTCAAGTCGGACATGCAGGGCACCAAGGCCGTGGCGCTGGACGATTGGGCGGCGGCACATGGCCGCGCCTCGGTCCGGTTCGACTATTCCGGCCACGGCGAATCCGGTGGCGATTTCGCCGCCGGCACCATCGGGCGGTGGCTCGAGGAGAGCGTCGCGGTGTTCGAGCGGTTCTGCGAGGGGCCGCAGGTTCTGATCGGTTCCTCCATGGGCGGCTGGATGGCGCTGCTGCTCGCGCGCGAGATCAGGAAACGGGCCGGCCAGGAAGCCAGCAAGCAAACCAGCAAGCCATCGCTGGCGGGGCTGGTGCTGATTGCACCGGCGCCTGACTTCACCGAGGAGCTGATGTGGAAGAATTTTCCGGCGTCCGTGAAACAGGAGATCGAAACCAAGGGTCTCTGGCTCAGGCCGTCGGAGTATGGCGACGGCTCGCCCTATCCGATCACGCGGAACCTGATCGAGGAGGGCCGCAACCATCTCCTGCTCGGCAGCGCCATCGATGTCGGCTGCCCCGTGCGCATCCTGCAAGGCGCCAAGGATCCGGACGTGCCGTGGCAGCACGCCTTTGCGCTGACGCACCGACTGCCGGCCGACGACGTCGTGCTGACGCTGATCCAGGATGGCGATCATCGCCTGTCGCGCCCGCAGGACATCGCACGCATCCTTGCCGCGGTCGCGGAGATCGGGTGAGGTGCTTCCCGACTGTTGGTGCCATCATCCACGAAGGCGGATGGATCCAGTACTCCGAGGTGCCTGCGATTGACCCAGAAGCCGCGGCGTACTGGATGTCCCGCCTTCGCGAGGGCATGACAGATAGGGGAAGCGCAGCAGCCCAAGCGGCTCAACAATCCTACCGCTTCGACGGATTCGGCATCGGCTTGCGCTGCGCCAGCGCCGCCACGGTCGACGTGCCGATCGGTCCCTGCTCGTCATAGAGCCAGCATTCGCCGATCGCGACGCCCTCGGCGGAGTGGTGGTTCACCACCTCGAAGCCGATCCATTCCGTGACCGGCAGGCGATGCAGGTACACGGTCACGTCGCCGTTGATGAAGGCGAGCCCATGATCGCCGGCATTGGCGAACGGGCTGGCGAAATCCGCAGCCATCGCGACGCGCGTGAACGGCGTCAGCGCAAAGCCGTCGACCAGCTCGCGCACCTCGCTCATCCAGAGCCGGCGCGGACCGAGCGATCCCATATGGCCGACAATCGGGCGCGTCGTCCATTTGCCGTGCATGCCGAGGCGCGGATCGGTCGGTGGCGGAATGTCGGCAGGCCTCGGTGCATCCCAGTTTGGCGGCGACCAGATGTTGCCGTCCGGATTCTGCGTCCGGCGCAGGAGCTGGCACGAGGCGCGCGCCATGCTGACGCCGCCGGAGACGAACTCCGCCTCGACCACGCGAATGCGGAGTCCGTCGCGGACGATCCGCGTGGTGATCTCGACCGGCTTGTCGATCGTCGGCAGGCGAAACATGTCGACCGTCAGCCGCGCCGGCACGAACTCAGGTCCGCAATAGCGCTCCTCGATGCCGAAGCCGAGCAGGCCGACAATGACGCGGCCGTGCAGCGACTTCGGATCCCACGGACCGTTGGCAACTTCCGTCGGATGGAATGCGTCGCCGTTGCGCGTGAAGAAAGGCATGTTTGTCATGACGCGCGACCTTGAAGGAACGCGCGGGGAAATCAAGATGTCCAACCCTCATGGTGAGGAGCGCGGAACGCGCGTCTCGAACCATGCAGATCTGCTGCAGCATCCTGGCCTTCATCCTTCGAGATGCGCGCAAGCGCGCTCCTCAGGATGAGGGGAAGGAGCGATGGGCGCTTTCCTCATCCACCGCTGTCATCGCCCGACTTGATCGGGCGATCCAGTACTCCGAGACGTTGTGATTGAATCGATAGGCCGCGGCGCACTGGATGCCTCGCCTGCGCGGGGCATGACATCGAGATTTAGGAAGCGGCTTGCCACTCCTCACGCACGCTTTCGTCGTGCTCGGCGGCAATCGCCGCCGACCTCAACGCCACGAACTCTTCGTGCGACGTTAGTTGCCCCAGCGCCCACACCGCCGCGCCGCGCACCAAGGGGCTTGCATCGGCGAGCAGACGCCGCGCCTCCTCCGCCAGCCTCACATCGCCGGAGTTGCCGATCGCCACCAGCACGTTGCGCAGGAAGCGATCGCGACCGATGCGCTTCACCGGCGACTTCGTGAACAGCGCGCGGAACGCCGCGTCGTCGAGCCGCGCGAGCTCGGCCAGATCAGGCGCGCGCAGCGCCTCGCGTGCGGCGAGCTTTGCCTCGCGTCCCTCCTTCGCGAACTTGTTCCAGGGGCAGGCGGCGAGGCAGTCGTCGCAGCCGTAGATGCGGTTGCCGAGCGCTTTGCGGAATTCGTGCGGGATCGGTCCCTTGTTCTCGATGGTCAGATAGGAGATGCAGCGCCGCGCATCGAGCTTGTAGGGCGCGGGGAATGCCGCGGTCGGGCAGATGTCGAGGCACGCACGGCACGAGCCGCAATGATCGATCTCGCTCTCATCACGCGGCAGCTTCAGCGTGGTGTAGATTGCGCCGAGAAACAGCCAGGAGCCGAACTCGCGCGAGACGAGGTTGGTGTGCTTGCCTTGCCAGCCGAGGCGCGCAGCCTGTGCCAAGGGCTTCTCCATCACGGCGGCGGTGTCGACGAACACCTTGACCTCGCAAGGTGCAGTCGCGACCAGCCAGCGCGCCAGCGCCTTCAACCGCTTCTTGATCAGGTCGTGATAGTCATCGCCTTGCGCATAGACCGAGATCGCGGCGCGAGAGCGTTGCTTCAGGATCTCCAGCGGATCCTCGTCGGGGCCGTAATTGACGCCGAGCATGATCACGGAGCGCACGTCACTCCAGAGACCGCGCGGATCGACGCGACGCTCCGGCTGTGCCGCAAGCCAGTCCATGTCGCCATGTGCGCCGGACGCGATGAACTCGAGGAAGTGTCGTCCGGCACCCTCGATTGCACCGGGCGCGGTGACGCCGATGCAGTCGAAGCCCAAGGCTTGCGCCTGTTCCGTAAGGGCGGCGCGTAGAGCAACAGTGTCTGCTTCCGACGTATTCAATGTTGAAGCATCCACGCTTGACGTCGTCATGGCCGGGCTTGTCCCGGCCATCCACGTCTTCGTTCAGCAATCAGGAAGACAGAAAGAACGTGGATGCCCGGGACCAGCCCGGGCATGACGATCTTCATCAGAAATCCAGGTCCACGTAGGTCCGCGAGGCCGGCACGCCGGCCAGCCATTCGCTCAGCAGCGGGCGGAACGACGGGCGGGATTTGACCCGCGCGTACCACGCCTTTGCTGCGTCGTCCTCGCTCCATGGCACGTCGCCCAGATAGTCGATCGCCGAAAGATGCGCCGCGGCGGCGAGATCCGCATAGGTCGGCCGGTCGCCGGCGAGGAAGTTTCGCGTCTGCGCCAGCCAGCCGATATAGGCCAGATGATAGCGCACATTGGCCTTGGCGGCGCGCATCACGTCCGCCGAAGGCGGGCCGCCGCCATTCTCCTCGCTCATGAAACGCTTGTAGATGCGTTCGGTCACCAGCGGATGAGACACTTCCTCGAAGAATTTTTCGTTGAACCACGCCATCAGCCGCCGCACCTCGATGCGCTCGGCAATTGTTTCCGGCATCAGCCGCTTGACGCCCATCGCGGCGCCATGGGCCTCGTCGATATATTCGGCGATGATGGTGGCGCCGGGAACGGAGGGCTGTTCCTCGGTCGCCAGCACGGGGGTGGTGCCCGCTGGATTGAGCGTCAGAAAGGCCTCGCGCCGTTCCCAGGCGCGCTCTTCCACCAGCTTCAGGTCGAGCCCGTATTCGCCGATGATCAGGCGAATGAAGCGCGAATGCGGGCAGAAAGGATGATGAAACAGCGTGAACATGTCTTTGACTATGTCGAGGGTGCTTAAGAATCCATCAATGTTTGTTCGGCGCCACACTAGTTCCTCAAATCCGCGAGGCAACCCCGTGTAACTCGCATTTAGCGATTGCGGCAGAGGGACGAATAGGCGAGAAGAGCCCCGCTTTTCCAGCCGAAATGGACCGTAAATATGTCAGACACAATACGGGCAGTGATCCTCGGCATCATCGAGGGTGTGACCGAGTTCCTCCCCGTTTCCTCCACCGGACACCTCTTGCTTGCCGAGCGCTTCTTTGGTCTCGGCGAAGGCGCGTTCTGGGACTCCTTTACCGTCCTGATCCAGCTCGGCGCGATCCTCGCGATCGTCGGCCTCTATTTCAAGAAGCTGTGGGATGTCGCGATCGGCATGTTCTCGGGCGATGCCTATGCGCGCCGCTTCGTGATCGGCGTGCTCGTCGCATTCCTCCCCGCCGTCATCGTCGGCCTCGTTGCCGGCAAATACATCAAGCTCATGCTCTTCAATCCCTGGGTGGTGTGCTTCACGCTGATCGTCGGCGGCGCCATCCTGCTCTGGGTCGATCAGCTCGATCTCAAGCCGCGGGAGCACGATGCGACGCGGTTTCCGCTTCTGACCTATCTGTTGATCGGCATCGCGCAGTGCCTGGCGATGATTCCGGGCGTGTCGCGCTCGGGCGCCAGCATCGTCGCAGCGATGCTGCTCGGGGCGGACAAGCGCGCGGCGGCGGAGTTCTCGTTCTTCCTCGCCATCCCCACCATGATCGGCGCGTTCGCCTATGACTTCTACAAGAACCGCGCCGAGATGACGATGGATCACATGGGCATCGTCGCGATCGGCTTCGTGGTGTCGTTCGTCACCGCGATCATCGTAGTGAAGTCCTTCCTCGAATATGTCACGCGTCACGGCTTCACGCTGTTCGCCTGGTGGCGCGTCATCGTCGGCTCGCTCGGCCTGATCGCACTGGCGCTGGGACGGTAATTCCGTCCGCAAATCGCGTAGGCCCGTAGCCCGGATGGAGCGCAAGCGTAATCCGGGATCGTGCCACAAGCGCTACCGACCCCGGATTGCGCTGCGCTCCATCCGGGCGACGCCGCTGGCGTTCGGCCGTTAACTTCTCGAAAACTCACTAACGCAGCTCAACGCAAAATAAGCTTTTGATCGGTAGGCAGTTTCCAGAGCCGGGCGGCGCGCGCCCGGCGCAGGAGCTGAACCATGACCCTCGTCAGCGGCTGGGGACGTTTCCCGGTCGTCGATACCGACCTCCTGACGCCGCGATCGTTCGGTGCGGTCGGCGACGCCATTGCCGCGACCTCCGGCGGCGTCGCGCGTGGCAACGGCCGCGCCTATGGCGATGCCGGCATCGGCGTCAGCCAGACCCTCGCCATGACGGCCTTCGACCGCATCAGGTCGTTCGATCCGGCAACCGGGCGCATTCGCCTCGAGGCCGGCGTGCTGCTGTCGGATCTGATCGACACCTTTGGCCCGCGCGGCTTTCTTCCCTACGTCGTGCCGGGCACCCGCTTCGTCTCGGTCGGCGGCGCCATCGCTGCCGACGTGCACGGCAAGAACCATCATTGCGAAGGCGGTTTCGGCCGCTATGTCGACAGCATTCAGCTCGCGACCGGTGCAGGCGAGACCATCGAGGTGTCGCGCGAGGAGAATCCGGACGTCTTTCTCGCCACCATCGGCGGCATGGGCCTGACCGGTGTGATCCTCGAGGCGACGCTGCGCCTCCGACCGGTCGAGACCGGCTGGATCCGCGAGCGGGTGATCTCGACATCCGATCTGCATGCCGCGATGCGCGCGCTCGATGCCGGTGACTCCGCGACCTATTCGGTAGCGTGGATCGATTGCGTGGCGACGGGCAGCAGCCTCGGCCGCTCGCTGATCTATCTCGGCGAGCATGCCCGCGCGAACGAGGTTCCGCATGGCGCGGAAGCATTCTTCCGCGGGCAGGATCCGCGGCTCAACGTGCCCATCGATCTCCCGTCGATGACGCTGAACCGCTACAGTGTCCGCGCCTTCAACGAGCTCTATTACCGCACGGGTGCGCGGCGCGCCGGCGGCAGTCACCTCGTCTCGATCTTTCCCTACTTCTTTCCGCTCGACGGCGTCGGGGCCTGGAATCGGATCTACGGCCGGCGCGGTTTCCTCCAGCATCAATGTGTGATCCCGCACGAGGGCGCGCTTGCCGTGCTCGGTGACATCCTCGATCGCGTTTCGCGGCGCGGCGATGCCTCCTTTCTCGCCGTGCTCAAGAAGCTCGGACCAAGCGACGGCCTGATGTCGTTTCCGATGCCCGGCTACACGCTGGCGCTGGATTTCCCGGTGACCGGAAACATCCTGAATTTTCTCGACGAGATCGACCGTCTCGTCGTCGCCGCCGGTGGCCGTCTCTATCTCGCGAAGGACGCGCGCCAGTCGCGCGCCACTTTCGAGGCCGGCTATCCGGCCCTGCAACGGTTCAAGGAAATCCGGGCATCGCTCGATCCAACCGGAAAAATCCGCTCAAAGCTTTCACAGCGTCTGTTTGATGAGGTGCAGCCGTGACTACTCGCAAGATCGTGCTGGTGTTAGGGGGCAGCTCCGATATCGGACGCGCCACTGCGCGCAGCTTCGCCAAGGCCGGCTGGCACGTTCAGCTCGCGGGCCGGGATGCCGCGGCGCTGGAGCCTGATGCCGCCGACCTGCACGCGCGCTACGGCATCAGCGCCAGCACGCATCGCTTCGACGTGCTGGATACCGCATCGTTCGAAAGCTTTACGGCCGGCCTGCCGGTGTTGCCCGACGTCGTCATCTCGATCGTCGGACTGTTGGGCTCGCAGGAGACGGCACAACGTGACCTCGATCACGCCACGACGATCATGCGCTCCAACTACGAAGGCCCCGCGCTGATCCTCGGCCTGTTCGCCGAAAAATTTTTTGCGCGCGGCAATGGCTCGATTGTCGGCGTGTCCTCGGTCGCGGGCGACCGCGGCCGTGCCTCGAACTACGTCTACGGGTCCGCCAAGGCCGGGTTTTCCGCATTCCTGTCCGGCCTGCGCGCCCGTGCCAGCCGAAGTGGCGTTCACGTCGTCACCGTCAAGCCCGGCTTCGTGCGCACCAAGATGACCGAGGGCATGAAGCTGATCGGTCCGTTGACCGTGGAGGCACAGATCGTCGGCGATGCCATCTTTGGCGCCGTCGAGCGCCGTACCGACGTCGTCTATGTCAGCGGCAAATGGCGCCTCGTGATGCTCACCATCAAGGCGCTGCCCGAAGCCGTGTTCAAGAAGCTGAAGTTCTGAAGCTTCCAGATCGTCGTGGCCAGGCTTGTCCCGGCCATTCACGCAATGCCCCGCGGCACAAAGGACCTGCCACCTACAGGACGAGCCAAGCCCCCCTACTTTGCATGGGGTTGTTTTCGCAAATTTTGGATGGCGGCTAAGCTACACCGTTCTTGCGCTGGAACTGCCCGGCGGGGCGGAAGCGCCAGAGATATTGCGGGGCGATCCCTTCCAGTGAATCCGGCGTGATGCCGAGGCCTTGCAGCGTCAGCCCGGCCGCCTTCGC
The DNA here is from genome assembly GCF_059803515.1 of Bradyrhizobium sp. UFLA05-125. Classification (NCBI taxonomy): domain Bacteria; kingdom Pseudomonadati; phylum Pseudomonadota; class Alphaproteobacteria; order Hyphomicrobiales; family Nitrobacteraceae; genus Bradyrhizobium; species Bradyrhizobium sp. UFLA05-125. The sequence continues at coordinate 111,314 of NZ_JBANBJ010000010.1, forward strand.
CGTGTCCGAGACCACATTGTCCTTCTCGAGCAGCGTCACCTGGTCCGGCGTCAGCTTGAACGCGCCCGGCGCGAATTGCAGGAAGTTCGCCTGGAAGCGGGCAAGCCCGAACGGCAGCGGCACCAGCATCCGCTTGCGGTCGGTGATCGCGAGGATGGTCTCGAAGATCTCGCGCATGGTCAGAATTTCCGGACCGCCGAGCTCATAGGTCGCGCCAGCCTTGGCCTTGCCGTCGACGGCATCCGCGATCGCGGTCGCGACGTCGCCGACATAGACCGGCTGCATCTTCGTCTCGCCGCCGATCAGCGGCAGCACCGGCGACATCCGCGCCAGCGCCGCGAAGCGGTTGGTGAACTGATCCTCAGGCCCGAACACCACCGAGGGACGGAAAATCGTGGCCGAAGGCACCGCCGCCAGCGCCGCCTGCTCGCCGGCTGCCTTGGCGCGGGCATAGTGCGAGGCCGACTGCGCGTCGGCGCCGATTGCTGAGACATGCACCAGGGCGGCCCCAGCCGCCGCCGCGGCCTTGGCCACGGTCTCGGCGCCCTTGGCCTGGACGGCATCGAAGGTCTGGCCGCCGCTCTCGGCGAGGATGCCAACCAGGTTGATCACGATGTGCGAATCACGCAGCGCCGCCTCGACCGAGGCCGGGTAGCGCAGATTGGCCTGCACGGTATGGACCTGCCCGACCTTGCCGGAGGGCTGGAGGAAGCCGGCGAGCTCCGGCCGCCGGACCGCGACCCGGATCCGGTAGTCGCGCTTGCAGAGCGCGCGGACGACGTTTCTGCCCAAAAACCCCGATCCGCCGAAAACCGTGACGAGGGTGTCGAGATTCGATGCCATGGGGGTGTTCCTGCCGAAGGCTGTGCCTGAGGCAGGCTTGTATCGGGCCGGTTTGCGATGCGCAATCGGCTGGTCACGTTCGATTTGACAAGCGCGTCATCGATCCGTAGTAACCGCCCCCGTGCCTCACAGGCATGCCCAGGTGGCGGAATTGGTAGACGCGCTGGCTTCAGGTGCCAGTGGCTTCACGGCCGTGAAGGTTCGAGTCCTTTCCTGGGCACCATTTTTCTCGGTAGCTCCCTGATGTGACGGCCGAATCGAGGCCTTGGCGCTGCCATGGGTCCGAATGGGCAGCCGGCCCCGAGCCATTGCCGCCGGTTCCTGATCCCGGGAAATCCCGCCCCACCTTCTCCGGTCCGATTAAGCCGTCCTTAGCGTTTGGAAATTACGGTTTTATCCGTCCATTTCCCTGCTCCCCGGCCGCTGGCCGGTCATGCCAGCCAGTTAAGAGCGCGTATTCGAATGGAGCAGCCCCAATGGCAGCACGAACTTGCCCGAGCGGAGCCGGTGCCGCCCCCGGCGGCCGCGCCGCGCGCGCTGGTCATTGAGCTCGAAGGCGGGCTGCTGCGCTCGGATCTCTTGCTGGAGGCGCTGCTTTGCGAGCCCGGGCACATGCTCGGCCGCCTGCGCGCCGCCGGAAGCTGGCACAGGGACAAGCTCCTGCACCTCGCCGAGGACGCCAGGCTCGACTATGCCAACCTCCCTTATGAGCAGGACGTCCTGAGCCTGGCGCTCGCGGCGCGCGCGCAGGGCCGCAAGGTTTATGTCACCGCCTCCCGCCTCCGCCACCATGCCGAGGGCATCGCCGCGCATCTCGGCTTCGACGGCGTGATCGCGACCGCCGATCTCGACGCCTTCGACTATGTCGGCAACCGTGGTGCCCCGGATGCCGATCGCAAGGTTGGCCTGACGACCTGGGTAAACGCGCTCCGCGTCTATCAATATGCCAAGAACACGCTGGTCTTCGTGCCCCTGGTCACCGCGCATCAGATGAGCCTGTCGGCGCTGGGCGCGGCGCTGCTGGCCTTCCTGGCGTTCTCGGCCTGCGCGTCGGGCGCCTATCTGATGAACGATCTGCTGGATCTTTCGGCCGACCGCCAGCATCCGACCAAGCGCCACCGCGCGCTGGCGGCCGGCGATCTGCCGATCGCCTCCGCGCTCTTCGCGATTCCCGTGCTGTGGCTCGGCGCGTTCGCGGCTAGCCTCTGCATCTCCGGCATCTTCACCGGGGTGCTGGGCGCCTATCTCGGCACCACGATCGCCTATTCGCTGCTGCTCAAGCGGAAGATGCTGCTCGACGTCGTCACGCTGGCCGGCCTCTACACGCTGCGAATCGTCGCCGGCGCCGTCGGTGTCGGTGTGGTGCTGTCGGAATGGCTGCTGATGTTCTCGCTGTTCGTGTTCACCTCGCTGGCGCTGATCAAGCGCTTCAGCGAGCTGACGCTGCGGCAGGGCGCCGGCCTTTCCGATCCCGCCAATCGCGACTACAGGATCGGCGATCTCCAGGTCATTGCGGCGATGGCGGCGGCGAGCGGCATGAACGCGGTGATCGTGTTCTCGCTCTACGTCTCGTCCTCGACTGTAATGACGCTCTACAGCCGTCCCTGGATGCTGTGGCTTCTCAATCCGCTCCTGCTCTACTGGTTCGGCCGCGCGCTGATGATGGCGCATCGCCGCGAGATGCCGGACGACCCGATCCTCTACACCTTCAAGGACAACGCCAGCCGTATCACGGTGATGGCGATGATCTGCATCATGCTGGCAGCGATCTGATGACCGAGACAAGCCTGACCATGCCTATCGACCGGCGCGAGGGCGCCGCGAGCGTTCCGGCTCCCTTCATCGAGACGCTGACGATCGCGCTGGCCGGCTCGCTATTGTCGATCCTGACAAGCGGATTCGTCTTCGGCGTCGACAACAACATCTTCCACCTTCCGATCGTTGCCGGCCTTTACAATGAGCCGCAGTATCAGGACGATGCGTTCATCCAGTCGATGCGCTACTTCGCGTCCGGCGTCTGGATCGTCTTGAGCGACACGCAGAAATATTTTGACCACACCGAGCTGGTTTTCTTCGTCCTGAATTTTCTGTCGAGGGTGCTCTCCGTCCTCGGCTTCCTGTGCTGCGCGTCGCTGCTCGGCATCACCGATCGGCGCGACAGGATCGTGTTCACCTTGCTCGTCTGCTCGATGCCGCTGCTTCTGGGCTATAGCCCCGCGGGCACCGGCGGCCTGTTCATCAACTATTTCACGCACTCGGAAATCGCCAACGGCACCATTCTTCTGGCGATCTATTTCGCGGCCCGGGCGCGGTTCACGGCGGCGACGGTGGCAATGGGTGCCACGTTCTTCGTCAACGCGTTCATGGCGATCTGGCTCGCGCCGCTGCTGGCGTTGATCGCCATTGGCCTCTGGATCAAGAAGGAAACGACCTTCAGTGCGATCTTCTTGCGGACCACGATCGGCCTCGTGATCTCCGCGCCGATCATGTTTCCGGTGCTGCACGCGATCCTGACCAATCCCGAGCTCGGAAAATCGCTTGGCGTGGATTATGCCGCCTATCTCCGCGAATATTTTGCCGGACACTCCCTGATCGATTCGATCTCGATGTCCGGCATCCTCCAGATCACGGAGATCGCGGCCCTTGGCGCAATCGCGCTCTACTGGTTCGGGCCGACAAGCCGTGAGCTGCAGGTTGCCTATCTCGGAGCGATAATTCTCTATCTGCTCGGCGTCGTCCTGCCATCCCTGAGCACGTCGCCTTTCCTCCTCAACATTCAGCTGCTTCGCTCGGGTACGATCATTCATCTGTTGGCGGGCCTCGCCATTGCCGCGCTCGCCACGTGCTGGTTGCGTCGTGACAGCTCTGCCCTGTTCCTGCCCGGCTGCGCGATCGTGCTGGCACTCTATCTGGGCGATGTCGCATTCCTGATTGCCATTCCGATCATCCTGGCGGCCCGACATATTCGCGAAGCGACGGAAGCGGTGCCTCCCTATCGTCGCAGGGTAGGATACGCGTTGCTGGCCATGGCGGGATGCGTGCTGTTTCCGCTGGGCGCCTGGAACTACTTCGTGTTCGATCGGGCCTATTCCGAAGGGGCGCAGGAATGGGCGGATGTGGGCAACTGGGCGCGCACATCGACGCCCTCAAGCGCGACTTTCATCGTGCCGCCGAGACCCGACCTTGACGCAAAACCGACGCCGTCGATTGCGGATATTGCCCTGTCGCGGCAGGGCAACTTTGAATTCGTCTCGCACCGCCGGGTCTGGGTCGACTACAAGCGCGGTGCGGCGGCGATGTGGACACCGTCCTATTACGCGGTCTGGCATCAGCGCATGACCGAGACGGCCGGACTCGGAGATCACGCATCAAAGCTCGCCTATGCCGCACGCAATGGCATCGGTTATGTCGTCGAGAAGTGCGACACGCTGTCGTCCCAGGACGCCGGCAGCGCGCTGTTCCGCACCGCGCATCTCTGCGTGTCCGCCGCCAACCGCCAGGCCGCAGGGCTCTAAAGGCGCCGGGCGCTGGTCATGGCCAACGACAACGCCCAGCGGCCGAACTTGACGGCGACGTCGGTCGGGCAGGCTGAGCTCGCCTTGTCGCATCCCGGTGGCGGTTTCGGCCGGTTGCCGAACGCCTGGTTGCCCCTTTTTGCCGCGCTCCTCGCCACTCTGGTCCTTGCGAGCTTCGTCGTCGACGGCAATTTCGGTGGGCAACTCGGCTGGGACCTCCACGTGAACTGCGCGGGGGTCGATGCCTATGTCGAGGGGTTCGACCCCTATCTCATCAGCAATTTGAAGAACACGACGTTCGCATACCCCTATCTGCCGGTCACATTGGATATCTTCCGTCCGCTGTGCTCCGCGGGGCTGCTCGTTGATCATCACAGGGCTTTCTATCTCGTCCTCGCCATTCTCTGCGGACTGGTGTTGCCCGGTCTTGGCGCGCCCCGTACGGGCCCGCGCGATACATGTCTTAGAGTGCTCTGTGCCCTCGGCGCGTTCGTCGGTTTCGAATGGACGCTGGCCTCCGGGAATTTTTCGATTCTGACCGGATTGCTGACGGCGGTTGCGCTGGCGCTCCTGCTCGGTCGCCTTGAAGAGGAGGACAAGACAAGCTTCATGCTGCGCCTGACCGGTGCCGCGGTGCTCGGCCTCGTGACATCGTTCAAGCTGGTCTTCTGTCCGGTCCTTGCTTCCCTCTACTTCCTGCCGCAGCCGCGCTCTCGCAAGCTCATCCTGATCGCCGTCGCGACTGGCACGTTCATCTTGCCAATCCTGATGTCGATGCTGGTTTACGCCGATCTCTTCGCAAGCTGGCTCCGCGCCATCTCCGGTCAAATTCCTGGGCAGCTTGGCATCGCCCAAGACAGGATGAATCCCTCGCTCTTCATTCTCGTCCAGGGCCTGGCAAGGCAGTGGGGGCTGGCGGGCAGCGAAGCGCTCGTCTTCGCTCTCTATGGGCTTGCAGCGATCGCGCTCGTGCTGGCGCCATTTGCTTTGTCCGTATCGCGCGCAATCGGGGATCGGGCCTCGCTCGAGACCGGATGCTTCGCGAACAGGTTGGATCGATGGCTGATCGATCATCCCCGGCAGGCGGCGCGCATCACGGTTCTGGCGATGTATGCGCTCTACCTCTGTTCGCCGCGCCTCAAGGAATATGCCTTCTTTGAACTGGCGATCTATGCCGCCGTTCTCATCGTCGATCTTCCGGCCATGGTCATGGCGGCCGTCCTGACTGTCGCAATCCTCATTCCGACCTCGGTCTCGATCTCCGGCGGCGCCATCGAAGGTGGCTTCCTTCAGCTTTTCGCAGCGCTGCTGTGCTTCTGGGTCTTCCTGGCCGACTTTCGCAGGGTCCATCGCCCCTGAGGTCGGCTTGCGCGGATATCTGGCAGCGGATACACCGCCGAAGCGGGGACGAAAGGTCAGCCGGCTTTGCGGATTTCGCTCGCGCGCCCGACGCTCGCCAGTTCCCGTTCCCGGCATTAGCCTGCTAGGGCTGCATCTATTCGACTGAAGGTTTGAAACGCCATGACCGTACGCCTGCATCGCGGCGATCTGCCGGACCTGTCCCGCTACACCTCCTCGGTCGCGATCGACACCGAGACCATGGGCCTGAACCCGCATCGCGACCGGCTCTGCGTCGTGCAGCTCTCGCCGGGCGACGGCAGCGCGGATGTGGTGCAGATCCCGAAGGGGCACACCGACGCGCCGAATCTGAAGGCGCTGCTCGCCAATCCCTCCGTCACGAAGATCTTCCATTTCGCGCGGTTCGACATCGCGGTGCTGTACGAGACCTTCGGCGTGATGACGACGCCGCTCTACTGCACCAAGATCGCCTCGCGCCTGACCCGCACCTACACCGACCGCCACGGCCTCAAGGACCTCGTCCGCGAGGTGCTCAACGTCGATCTGTCCAAGCAGCAGCAATCGAGCGATTGGGGCGCGGACAGCCTGAGCGAGCCGCAACTCGCCTACGCCGCCTCCGACGTGCTGCATCTGCACAGCTTGCGCGAACGGCTGGATGCCATGCTGGTGCGGGAGGGCCGCACGGCGCTGGCCCAGGCCTGCTTCGACTTCCTGCCGACGCGGGCAAAGCTCGATTTGCAGGGTTGGGAGGCCGAAGACATTTTTGCGCACTCTTGAGGTGGTCGGTTGTGCCGGCCGGGAGGGTCTCAGGACGCCCCCGGCCGCCCCGTTTCGGACACAGTCGTAGCTGCCTGTCGCGGGCTGCATATTCCGGCGGCGCCGGATACAATCGGGTGTCAACGGGCGCCCCGGAGCAGCGGTGAATTCGGTCCAGAACCCAGCCTATGATGTAGCCTATGACGGCCTGGAGGCGCGCTTTGCGGCCGCGGCGCGCCACAGCCGGCTGGTCCATCTTCTGCGCATCGCCGTACCGGTGACGGTCGTCGTGGCGATGGCCATGGTCATCTTCGTCTCGGCCTTCAACAAGTTCCGGACCACCAAGGAAGTGGCTTTCGATCCCGGAAACCTGGTGGTGTCCGGCACCAAGATCACCATGGAAACGCCGCACCTGTCGGGCTACACGCCCGACCAGCGACCCTATGAGCTCTGGGCCAAAACCGCGACCCAGGACATCAGAGACCCTGATCACGTCGATTTGCACAAGCTCAGGGCCAAGCTCCTGATGCAGGATCAATCGACCGTATTCCTCGACGCCCTCACCGGGAGCTTCGACAACAAGCAGCAGCAGCTCGATCTGCACAAGGATATCTTCGTGCGGACCTCGACGGGCTATGAGGCGCGCCTCAGCCAGGCCTTCGTCGACATGGCCAACAACACGGTCACCTCGGATGAACATGTCGACGTCAAACTGACCAACGGCACCGTGTCCTCGGACCGCCTGAAGATCATGGAGGGCGGCGACCTCATCCGCTTCGAAGGCAACGTCGTGATGCACCTCGACAAGCTCGGCAATGACGAGCCGGCGGCCGCGCCGCCGGCGCCTGCCGAGCCCGCGCCGCCGCCGCCGCCGAAAACGCGCGCCCTCCAAAACAAGTCTGCGACCTCAAGATGATCTCGATGACGAAGCACTTTTTGCGCAACGGTTTTTCGAGAAGCGTTGCGTTCACCGCCGGCGCGCTCGCGCTCGGTGTGACGCTGATCGCAGCAGTGCATGCGCAAAGCACCATGCAGGGCGTGCCCAACGCCATGCAGGGATTCTCGCAGAACCGCGATCAGCCGATCCAGATCGAGGCCGCCTCGCTCGAGATGCGCGACAAGAAGAAGGAGGCGACCTTCGCCGGCAACGTGAAGGTCGTCCAGGGCGATACAACCATGACCTCGAAGACGCTGGTCGTGTTCTATGAATCGGGCGGCTCCGGGTCTGGGCAGGCGGCACCGCCGCCGGCGAAAAGCGCAAAGGCGGCGGCACCGATGCAATCGGCAACGCCCGGGCCGAACGGCAGCTCCTCGATCAAGCGGCTGGAAGCGCGCGGCAATGTCGTGGTCACCCAAAAGGAGCAGGTGGTGACCGGCGAGACCGCCATCTTCGACACCAAGACCAATCTGATCACGATGCTCGGCGGCGTCGTCCTCACCCAATGCAAGAACGTGCTGCGCGGCGACCGCCTGATGGTCGACATGACCACCGGCGTGTCTCGTGTGGAATCCGACAGCGGCAAGGTGCAGGCCCTGCTCCCGCAGGGCGGCGGTGGCGATTGCGGCTCCTCCAAGCCCGGCGCCGGCCCGCCTCTGGCACTCCCGGGCACAAGCAAACCGAAGTAAATCCAGCAGCTTACATCACGCGCTGTCGGAGCGAGGTTGAAGCCTGCCCGACAAGACTGTATCTACCCTGGCGGGCTCGGCGGCGGGATTCCTCTGACAAGGGATCGAGGGTGTTTCTCTGGGCAAGACACACCCTTTCACTCATGCTGTTGCGGCGAATCGCGCCGGGGCGGCAGATCGCGGGATCACCGTGAAAGGCTTGAGACAGCGGGGATGGTCGATTTATTCAGCATGTTCCGTCGGCGCCCCGCCAAACGCGGCCGGCCAGGATTTGCACGCCAGGACATCACCGCGCTCGGTGACAGCATCGGCGGTCTCGTGACCAGCCCGGTACGGGACGCGCCGCCGATCGCGCGCGAGCAGCCGATCCCGACGCAGGAGCCGCCGCGACCGCGCGCGCAAGCTCCCAGACCCGCCCAGACCACCACCAGGACCAACGGCGCGGGCGGTCCGCAGCTGCTGCGACGGCCGGGCCTCCTTGCTGTGCATAGCGTGGAAAAGAGCTTTGGCAGCCGCCAGGTGGTGCGCGGCGTCAGCATCTATGTGCGCCGCGGCGAAGCCGTCGGCCTGCTCGGTCCGAACGGCGCCGGCAAGACCACCGTGTTCTACATGATCACAGGGCTGATCAAGGCCGATCGCGGCGCGATCGAGCTCGATGGCCATGACGTGACGAAGCTGCCGATGTATCAGCGCGCGCGGCTCGGCATCGGCTATCTGCCGCAGGAGGCCTCGATCTTCCGCGGCCTCACCGTCGAGCAGAACATCCGGGCCGTGCTCGAAGTGGTGGAACCCTCGCGCAAGAAGCGCGAGCAGCAGCTCGACTCGCTGCTCGACGAATTCAACATCACGCGCCTGCGAAAATCGCCGTCGATCGCGCTGTCCGGCGGCGAGCGCCGCCGCGTCGAGATCGCACGTGCGCTCGCGACGCGCCCCAACTACATGCTGCTCGACGAGCCCTTCGCCGGCATCGATCCGATCGCGGTCGGCGACATCCAGGACCTCGTCCGCCATCTGACCAACCGCGGCATCGGCGTGCTGATCACCGACCACAATGTGCGCGAGACCCTCGGCCTCACCGATCGCGCCTATATCGTCTATGCCGGTGAAATCTTGACCGAGGGGAGTCCGGATGAGATCGTCAACGACCCGGACGTCCGCCGTCTTTACCTTGGCGAGGAGTTCCGCCTCTAGCCCGATTTTTGCATTCGTCAAGACGTGTACATCGGGCTCAGACTAAGATAAGCAAAAATCGGACCAAAATTTTGGGAACGGTTCTTGCTTCATGGCGCTGACGCAGAGGTTAGAGTTTCGGCAGTCGCAGTCGCTGGTGATGACGCCGCAGCTGATGCAGGCGATCAAGCTGCTGCAGCTGTCCAATCTCGATCTCACGACCTTCGTGGAGGAGGAACTCGAGCGCAATCCGCTGCTTGAGCGGGCCAATGACGAGCAGGGCGCGGGCGATGCTCCGACCGAAGCGGCCCAATTCAGTGATAGCGACGACTCCGGCGGCAGCCATGGCGACGAGCCCGGCGGCGGTTCAGGCGAAGCCTTCGAGCCCGGCCAGGAAGAGTGGATGAGCAAGGATCTCGGCACCCGCGCCGAGATCGAGCAGACGCTGGATACCGGGCTGGACAACGTCTTTTCGGAAGAGCCGGCGGAGGCCGCGGCGCGCAATGCGCAGGATGCGGCGCCGAGCGTCTACACCGAATGGGGCGGCGGCGCCTCCGGTGACGAGGACTACAATCTCGAAGCCTTCGTCGCGGCGGAAACCACCCTGGCCGACCATCTCGCCGAGCAGCTCTCGGTCGCATTCACCGCGCCGGCGCAGCGCATGATCGGGCAATACCTCATCGACCTCGTCGATGAGGCCGGCTATCTGCCGCCGGATCTCGGCCAGGCCGCCGAGCGGCTTGGTGCATCGCAGCGGGATGTCGCCGATGTTCTTGCGGTGCTGCAAAAGTTCGATCCGCCCGGCGTCTGCGCACGCAATTTGAGCGAATGCCTCGCGATCCAGCTTCGTGAGCTCGATCGCTACGATCCGGCGATGCAGGCGCTGGTCGAGAATCTCGATCTCCTGGCCAAGCGCGACATCGCGTCCTTGCGCAAGCTCTGCGGCGTCGACGATGAGGATATCGCCGACATGATCGGCGAGATCCGCCGCCTCAATCCCAAGCCCGGCATGAAGTTCGGCTCCTCGCGCCTCCAGACCATGGTGCCGGACGTCTATGTTCGTCCGGGTCCCGACGGCGGCTGGCATGTCGAGCTCAACAGCGACACTCTGCCGCGGGTGCTCGTGAACCAGACCTATTACACCGAGCTGTCGAAGAAGATCGGCAAGGACGGCGACAAATCCTATTTCACCGATGCCTTGCAGAACGCGACCTGGCTGGTGCGCGCGCTCGATCAGCGCGCCCGCACCATCCTGAAGGTCGCAACCGAGATCGTGCGCCAGCAGGACGGCTTCTTCACCCATGGCGTCGCGCACTTGAGGCCGCTCAACCTGAAAGCGGTCGCCGACGCCATCCAGATGCATGAATCGACCGTGTCGCGCGTCACCGCGAACAAATACATGGCGACGAATCGCGGCACTTTTGAATTGAAGTATTTCTTCACGGCGTCGATCGCCTCGGCCGATGGCGGCGAGGCGCATTCCGCCGAGGCCGTCCGCCACCACATCAAGCAGCTGATCGATTCGGAGGAGCCGTCCGCCATCCTGTCCGACGACACGATCGTGGAACGGTTGCGTGCGTCCGGCATTGATATCGCCCGGCGCACGGTTGCGAAGTACCGCGAAGCCATGCGCATTCCCTCTTCGGTACAACGCCGTCGCGACAAGCAGAGCGCTCTTGGTAACGTCCTCTCCACCGCCCTGTCCGATCGCTCCCGCAACACCGAGCCGGCCTGATTGCGCGCGCCTCAAATCGCGCTACTCTCAATCTCCCCTCGGGATTGATCCAAGCTAGGCACCAACCAGGCGAGGCATCACATGACTCTCCGGATTTCGGGCAAAAGCATCAGCGTCGGCGAAGCCCTCCGCGGGCGCGTCGCCGAGCGCACGGACGAGGTGTTGCGCAAATATTTTGACGGCAATTATTCGGGCCACATTACGCTGAGCAAGGACGGGTTCGGCTTCCGCACCGATTGCGCGCTGCACCTCGATTCCGGGATCACGCTGGAGGCCGATTCGAACGCGTCGGACGCCTATGCCAGCGCCGACCAGGCGCTGCTGATGATCGAGAAGCGGCTCAAGCGCTACAAGAGCCGGCTGAAGGACCGCTCCGCCCGCAAGGCCGCTGCGGCCTCGGCGGCGCTGGCCTCACTGGACGCCACCGCCTACGTCCTGGAGGCTCCCGGCGAGGGCGAGGACGAGGTCACCGGCTATAGCCCCGTAATCATCGCAGAATCGACCACCTCCTTGAGGCAGCTCTCGGTCAGCGAAGCCGTCATGGAACTCGACCTCAGCGGCGCCCATTGCCTGGTATTTCAGCATGGCTCGAGCGGCCGCGTGAACATCATTTACCGCCGGGCGGATGGCAATGTCGGCTGGATCGACCCTCCTGGGTCAAAAGCTGGGAGTTAGACCGCCCTCATCGTGGATTTTGGGATCCTCCCCGTAGGACTCCTGTCTTTAAGGATGAGCACGGTAAAAGGCGTTTGCGGGAGTTGGCACCGGGATTGCGTTGGAGTAGAAGCGCCCCACATCAGGACCGGGGCTAAGTCCGCCTCCTGCTTCACCTTATTGACGCCGGCCAAATCTGGTCTTCCAAGTTGGCCAATTCGGAACCTGACGGCTTAATTCACCTCGGAAAGCTCCATGCCGATTACCGATCTGGTCGCACCCGAGGCGATTCTCCCGGCATTGAAAGTCAACAGCAAGAAGCAGGCCTTGCAGGAACTCGCTGCGAAGGCCGCGGAGCTGACCGGACAGAACGAGCGTTCGGTGTTCGAGGTGCTGTTGCAGCGGGAGAAGCTCGGCACCACCGCCGTCGGCTACGGCGTCGCGATTCCCCACGGCAAGCTGCCCAAGCTGGAAAAGATTTTTGGCCTGTTCGCGCGGCTCGATCGCCCGATCGATTTCGAGGCGATGGACGGCCAGCCCGTCGATCTCGTCTTCCTGCTGCTCGCGCCTGAAGGCGCGGGCGCCGATCACCTGAAGGCGCTGGCGCGCATCGCGCGCCTGTTGCGCGACCAGGACATCGCCAAGAAGCTGCGCGCCTCGCGCGATGCGCAGGCGATCTATTCCGTGCTCGCGCTGCCGCCCGCGACCGCGGCGTAGGCCAACCGCTTCACCTTTCAGACGCGCCAACTAGATCGAGCGCGACAGGTAACGCACCGTCTTGCTGCCATTGTGGATGATGGCGGTGCCGACCTCGATAAATCCCAACGCAGCGTGAAAAGCATCCGATGATGGATTCGGTGGTTGCCGATTGACCTCACAAACGATGCGGTCGTGCCCGGCTTCGGCTGCGCGATCGAACAGGTCGGCGTAGAGCCGACGCGCACATCCGTTACCACGCGCCGATGGTGCGACGACGATTCGGTCGACATAAACAAATCGCGCATAGCGGGATCGAAACCACAGAAAGTTTGGACTGTCGTATTGTCCGTCCTGGTCAATCGCGATGAGGAAAGCGTCGAGATCGCCGATCCTCCGGGCGTAGAACGCCTCCGCGACGAGATGTTTCATCCGCTCAGGCTCAAGCCATGACAACTCCTCCGCGTGGCTGTTGTTGAGCGCGAGGAGGGCGTCACAAAGCGGCGCGCCGGGCGATATCTCGAAGCTGGCGACCGGGATGGGGGCGATCGTGTTCATGACGACGATCTATCAAACCAATTGCGAGCCCCAAAGCAAAACGGGCACGCCCTCGTCAGGGCGTGCCCGCTTGAAACTCTATTGCGACGTGCGACGCTACGTCAGTGCACGCTCACCGCCTGCAACTCGTTGCTCCAGGCATTGGCGATCGCGGCTTCCCGGCTGTCGGTCAACATGATCGGCGTGCCGTCGGCGGCGTGGAGCGCGAAGAGTTTGAGGCCTGGCGCAATCTTGGGCGCCTCGGGAAACAGGTCGGGCACGTCCTCCGAGCGGATCTGCTTCACATAGGCGATGTGGCCCTCGCCGAGGGTTGCCAGCGTCTCCGGTGAGACGTTGTTGGCTTCGTATTCGAATGCAACGTGACCGTTACTCATGGTCTCGACTCCTCTCTCGAAACTAAGCGGTCGAGTCCGCTACTCGTTCCATTATTCGTGCTCATTGATAGCGATTGTCTTAACGATCCTTTCCGGTTCCGGCCGGGCAAGATCGATCGACAACAGCCCGTTCTTCAGATCCGCACCCAGCACCAGCATCCCCTCTGCCAGCACGAAGGTGCGCTGGAAGTGGCGCGCGGCGATGCCGCGATGGATGTATTGCCGGGTCTTGTCGTCCTGCTGACGCCCGCGGATCACGAGCTGGTTTTCCTCAATGGTTACATCGAGTTGGTCGCGGGTAAAACCGGCGACCGCCAACGTGATACGTAGGCGCTCGGGCTGGCCGTCCGACCGGTCGCACCTCTCGATATTGTAGGGAGGGTACCCGTCGGCGCCTTTGACGACCCGATCGAGCACGCGCTCGATCTCGTCGAACCCCAGAAGGAACGGACTGGATAACGTGGGAACACGAGACATAGTTTACAAAGTCCTCGCCGAAAGCGACTTTGACGTTTCAGGGCCCGGAATGGCACCCCTTGTGACCCAATATGGGCATATCCCCATGCGCGTTCAAGCACCTAGCGGGGGGCTGTGAATTCGTCGTTCCGGGGCGGCGGGTAGCGCCGAACCCGGAATCCAGAGATTGTGGCGCGAGATTCCGGGTTCTCGCTGACGCGAGCTCCGGAATGACCAAGTCCCATGCCGGCTACTTTGCATGGGGTTGTTTTCGATATTTTTAACGGCCCTTGACGGAAAGCCTCAGGCCTCGATCCGCTTGCGGCCGTCGCCACTGAACAGATGCAGCTTTTCGCGGCTAGCAGCGACGCGGATCTTCTGGCCGATCGCGGGTGCCTCGGTTCCGGGAATGCGGACGATGACCTCGCCGGGCGGCAGCTCGCCGGGCGTCGCTGAGACCTGCTGTTCGTCCTGCTGGCGCGAGCCGTAGACGAAGGTTTCGGCGCCGACCCGCTCGATTGCTTCCACGGTGAGGCCAAGTGCCACGCCGCCGGCCGGCGTCTGGCCGGTGATGACGAAGTCCTCCGGGCGGATGCCGAGGATGCCGGCTTCCGCCACTCGCCCGCCTCCGAGCTGCGTCCTGATCTCGTCCGGCCGCGTCGACATCAGGTTCATCGGCGGTGCGCCGATGAAGGACGCGACGAACGTCGTTGCCGGTTTCTCGTAGATCGCGAGCGGATTGCCGATCTGCTCGACCTGACCGCCGTTCATCACGACGAGGATATCGGCCAGCGTCATCGCCTCGAGCTGGTCGTGAGTGACGTAGATCGACGTGGTGTTCAGCCGGCGCTGCAATTTGCGGATCTCGACCCGCATCGCGATGCGCAGCTTGGCATCGAGATTGGACAGCGGCTCGTCGAACAGGAACACTTTTGGCTGCCGCACGATGGCGCGGCCCATCGCGACGCGCTGGCGCTGGCCGCCGGAGAGCTGGCGCGGCTTGCGCTCGAGCATGGGTGCGAGCTCGAGCACGCGCGCGGCTTCCTCGACGCGGGTCTTGATCTCGGCTTCCGCCATGCCGCGATTGCGCAGGCCATAGGCCATGTTGTTGTAGACGCTCATGTGCGGATAGAGCGCGTAGTTCTGGAACACCATCGCGATGTCGCGGTCGGCGGGCTCGACCTGGTTGACGACGCGGCCGCCGATGTCGATCTCGCCGCCGCTGACGGTCTCGAGCCCCGCGACCATGCGGAGCAGCGTCGACTTGCCGCAGCCGCTTGGGCCGACCAGCACGCAGAACTGGCCGTCGCCGACATCGACGTTGACGCCTTTGATGGCCTCGAAGCCACCTTGATAGGTCTTGCGGACGTTGCGCAGGGTCACGTTAGCCATGAAAAAACACTTCCAAAAACCTACTTCTCGGTCTCGACCAGGCCGCGTACGAACAGTTTCTGCATCACCACGACGACGAAAACCGGCGGCAGCATCGCGAGCACTGCGGTTGCCATCACGATGGGCCATTCGGTGAGCGCGTCGTTGGTGGTCATCATCTTGCGGATGCCGACCTGAATTGTCTGCATGTCATCGCGGGTCGTGATCAACAGCGGCCAGAGATACTGATTCCAGCCGAGGATGAAGAGGATCACGAACAGCGCCGCCATGTTGGTACGCGACAGCGGCAGCAGCGTATCCCAGAAGAATCGCAGAGGTCCGGCGCCGTCGATCCGCGAGGCCTCCAGGAGCTCGTCTGGCACCGTCATGAAGAACTGGCGGAACAGCAGCGTCGCGGTGGCCGACGCGATCAGCGGCAGCGACAGCCCGGCATAGCTGTCCAGCATGAGGAGGTCGGCGACGATCTTGTAGGTCGGATAGATGCGCACCTCGACCGGCAGCATCAGGGTGATGAAGATGATCCAGAAGATCGGCATCCGGAACGGAAAGCGAAAATACACGATCGCATAGGCCGAGATGATCGAGATCGCGATCTTGCCGACCGCGATCAGCATCGCCATGACGAGCGAGTTGAGCATCATGTTGCCGACGGGCTCGCGGGTCGATCCGCTCGTGCCGACGAAAATCGTCTGGTAGTAGACCTCGAGGAAGTGCCCGCCCGGCAAGAGCGACATCTGACCGTTGGCGATCAGCGCGTTGTCCTGGGTCGAGGCCACGATCGCGATGTAGACGGGGAATGCGACGATCGCGATGCCGATCCACAGGATGATATGGGCGACGTAGCGGCGGATGCCCTCTTGCTCGACCATCAGTAGGTCACCTTGCGTTCGACGAAGCGGAACTGGATTCCCGTCAGCACGATGACGATGACCATTAGGATGACCGATTGCGCCGCGGAGCTGCCGAGGTTTCCGCCGAGCAGGCCGTCAGTGTAGACCTTGTAGACCAGCGTTACCGTCGATGTTCCCGGACCGCCGCGAGTCATGGTGTCGATGATGCCGAAGGTGTCGAAGAACGCGTAGACGATGTTGACGACCAGCAAGAAGAAGATGGTCGGCGACAGCAGCGGGAAGGTCACGGTCCAGAACCGCCGCATCGGACGGGCGCCGTCGATCGCAGCGGCCTCGTGCACGCTCTTCGGGATAGCCTGAAGCCCGGCGAGGAAGAACAGGAAATTGTAGGAGACCTGCTTCCAGGCGGCCGCGAGAATGACCAGCAGCGCGGCCTGGTTGCCGTCGAGCAGCGGATTCCAGTCGACGCCCATGTCGCGCAGGTAGCGCGAGAGTACACCGAGCGAGGGGTGCAGCATGAAGATCCAGAGCACGCCGACGACCGGGGGAGCCACCGCATAGGGCCAGATCAGGAGCGTGCGATAGATCGTGCCGCCGCGCATTGGCTTGTCCGCCATCACGGCGAGCAGCAGCGCCAGCGACAGCGAGGAGATGGCGATGGCGAACGAGAAGAAGAAGGTGCGGACGATCGCCTCGAAATAGGCGGGCTCCTTGAAGAGCTCGATGTAGTTGTCGAACCAGACGAAGCTGGTCGAAAGACCGAAGGCGTCCTGGAGCAGGAAGGACTGGATCACCGCCTGTGCGGCGGGCCAGTAGAAAAAGATCAGGACGATCGCGAGCTGCGGTGCAACCAGCGCGAACGGCAATAGCCTTGATTGGAAAATCGATTGCTTCTGCATGACGTCAGCAGAGCGGCAGGCCACGCATCCGCGGCCTGCCGCTCATTGCCTCACTTGACGACGGTCTTTTCGAACTGTCGCAGCATCGTGTTGCCACGCTCGACGGCGGCATCCAGTGCCTGCTTGGCGGTCTTCTTGCCGGCCAGCGCCTGCTCGATCTCTTCCGACCAGACGTCACGGAGCTGAACCATGTTGCCGAGGCGCAGGCCGCGGGAGTTCTCGGTCGGCTCCTTGTTGGTCAGCTCGAGCAGCGGGGTCTCGAGATAGGGCTGATCCTTGTAGAAGCCCTCGGCCTTTGCCTTCTCATAGGCTGCCTTGGTGATCGGCAGGTAGCCGGAGGCCTTGTGGATGTAGACTTGGCGATCGGTGTCCGAGAGGAAGGTCAGGAATTTCGCGACGCCCTTGTATTCGTCGGCCGACTTGCCGCCCATGACCCAGAGCGAGGCGCCGCCGATGATCGAGTTCTGCGGCGCGCCCTTGACGTCCGGATAGTAAGGCATCGGCACCGCGTTGAAGTTGAACTTGGCCTGCGCCTTGACGTTGCCGAAGAAGGCCGACGAGGTCAGGTAGATGGCGCACTCACCCGAGGTGAAGCGGCCTTCGCCGGTGTTGGTGCGGCCGGCATAGTCGTAGGTCTTGTCCTTCTGCAGCTCGATCAGGTTTTCGAGGTGCTTGACCTGGAGCGGTCCGTTGAATTCCAGCTTGGTGTCGAAGCCGTCAAGACCGTTGGCCTTGCTGGCGAGCGGCACGTTGTGCCAGGCCGAGAGCTGCTCGAGATTGACCCAGGTCACCCAGGACCCGGAGAAGCCGCAAGTGGGATGGCCATTGGCGTGCAGCTTCTTGGCGGCCTCGAAGACCTCGGGCCAGGTCTTGGGGATCTCGACGTTGGCCTTCTTCAGCTCGTCGAGGTTCACCCACATGACGGTGGACGACGAATTGAAGGGGAAGGACAGCATCTCGCCCTTCGACGTCGAATAGTAGCCGGTGATCGCGGGCAGGTAGGCCTTGGGATCGAACTTCTCGCCGGTCTCGGCCATCAGCTTGTAGACCGGTTTGACGGCGCCGGTCGCGGCCATCATGGTCGCGGTGCCAACCTCGAACACCTGCATGATGTGCGGCGCGTTGCCGGCGCGGAAGGCCGCGATGCCGGCGTTCATCGTGTCGGCGTAGTTGCCCTTGTAGGTCGGAATGACTTTGTAGTCGCTCTGCGACGCGTTGAAGTCGTTGGCGAGCTTGACGATGACGTCGTTGTTTGCGCCCGTCATCGCGTGCCACCACTGAATTTCGGTCACGGCCAGCGCCGGCGTGGCGGCAAAGCCGAACGTGGCGGCAATGGTGGCAGCCGCAGCGAATTGTCGAAGAGCCATTAAGAAAACCTCCCTTGGGCCGTCATCAAAGTGCGCTTGCGCTAGCAGCGCCGTATGACGTTCACGTGACTGTGTAAGCGGCCGAAACGAAAGCGGCAAGCGCCGCAAAAGGGAAGCCGGAAATTAGGCGAAGGTGCCTTCGCAAGGCACGCCGTTCGCGGCGCTCGTGGGGCGCGCCGCAGTGCGGCATCGACGAGGGGGATGTTGCTCGCCGCGATCCTAGCGCTTGCGCTCGGGCCCGCAGACCACGCCGTTCTCGACCATCGCGTCGATCTCGGAGCTGGAATATCCGAACTCGCCGAGCACTTCAGTGGCGTGCTGGCTGAATTTCGGCGGCACGTGGCGCAGGCTCGGCTTGCTGCGATCGAGCCGGATCGGCGAGGCGACGCCCTTGTACCAGTCCTTCTCGATAATATCGCCGCGGTAGATCGTATGGGGGTTGTTCAACGCCTGGTCGATCTTCTGCACGGGACCTGCGGGCAGTCCTGCGGCGAGCAGGCGATCGCACAGCGGCTCGGCCTCGTGCTGGCGGAACACGGCGGCAAGCTCGGCGCGCAGCGCCTCGCGATTGGCGATGCGGTCCTTGTTGCGGGCAAAGCGCGGATCGGTGCCGAGCTCGGGCTTGCCGATCTCCCTGGCCAGTTTGCGGAACGTGCCGTCATTGCCGACGCCGATGAAGATGTCGTCGGTTTTGGTCGGGAAGATCGCATAGGGCACGAGATTGGGATGCTCGTTGCCGGTCAGGCCGGGGGGCTTGCCGTGCATGAAGTAATTTGCGGTATGCGGGTGCATGATCGCAAGACCGGTCTCGTACAGCGTGGTCTCGAGGAATTGCCCAAGCCCTGAGCGCTGCCGTTCCGACAACGCCATCAAGATGCCGATCGCGGCATAGAGTCCGGTCGTGATGTCGACGAGCGGCACGCCGATCCGCATCGGCCCGCTTTCCTTTGAGCCGGTCGCCGCGATCATGCCGGTCATCGCCTGGATGATGGCGTCATAGCCGGGATTGCCGCCGCGCGGGCCGTCGGCGCCGAAGCCGCAGATCCGGCAATGCACGAGGCGCGGGAATTTTTCGCGCAGCACCTCGTTGCCGATGCCCCATTTCTCCAGCGTGCCGGGCTTGAAATTCTCGATCAGGACGTCGGCGTTCTCCAGCATCTTGAGCAGCACGAGGCGGCCGCCCTCGGAGGCGAGATCCAGGCCAATCGAGCGCTTGTTACGGTTGATGCCGACGAAATATGCCGCGTCCTCCTCATGGAAGGGAGGTCCCCACTCGCGCACCTCATCGCCCGCGGGCGGCTCGACCTTGATCACGTCGGCGCCGTGGTCGGCGAGAATCTGCGTGCAATAGGGGCCGCCGAGCACGCGCGTAAGATCGATCACGCGCAGTCCACTCATCGCACCGGATGCGGCTTCGGAAGTCATGACGCCAACCTTCGTTTCGGCTCGCTGATCTCTGTTCGATCACAGGCCTAGCGAGGTTCGCGAGAGCCGGCAATGGCTCCTGGCGTAGGGCCGCATGCGCTGCCGCGGCCAATCCCGTGGCGCGGCATATCAAGGCGCAAGCGGCTGGCGCGAGGGGGATTTCGGGCCAGCCAGCCCGCGTTTGGCTTTACGCAACCTTCAGGCGGACGTCGACGTTGCCACGGGTCGCATTGGAGTACGGGCAAACCTGATGGGCCTTCTCGACCAGCGCCTCGGCCTCCGCACGGGGAACACCGGGCAGCGAAACGACGAGATCGATGTCGAGGCCGAAGCCGCCTTCCGAGCGCGGGCCGATGCCGACCGTCGAGGTCACCGAGGTGTCGGCGGGAACCTTCGGTCCGCCCTGGGAGGCCACGAACTTCATGGCGCCGATGAAGCAGGCGGCATAGCCGGCCGCAAACAGCTGCTCGGGATTGTTGCCCGCCCCGCCTCCGCCGCCGAGCTCCTTCGGGGTGGTCAGCTTCACGTCCAGCGCGCCGTCGAGGGTCGCGGCATGGCCGTCGCGGCCGCCAGTGGCCTTGGCGCTGGTCTTGTAGAGGACATTCACGGACATCTTGGGTCTCCCTGGTTTCCGGTTGGGGTGCGCCACATATTGCAGACAATTAGATTGTGTGCAATATAAATTGCGCGGCCTCACATTTAATTGTTCGCAATTGAATGTGCCGCCGCTCCGCCCCAGAATGTCGAAGCGAATCTCGTGAGGTTTTCCGTTGAGGTTTCCCATGGCTCGGAAACAACTGGCCGCTGACCAGCCGCTGCGGCTCGATAACCAGATCTGCTTTGCGGTCTATTCCGCCGCGCACGCCTTCAACCGCGTCTACAAGCCGCTGCTCGACCGGCTCGGGCTGACCTATCCGCAATATCTGGTGATGCTGGTGCTGTGGGAACGCGACGGCGTGCCGGTGAAGGACATCGGCGAGCGGCTGTTTCTGGATTCCGGCACGCTCACGCCGCTCCTCAAGCGCCTCGAGGCCGCGCAGCTCGTCAAGCGAACGCGCTCGACCGAGGACGAGCGCCAGGTGCTGATCGCGCTGACGGCGCAGGGGCAGGCGTTGAAGGACAAGGCGCGCAGCGTGCCGCAGTCGATCCTGGCGGCATCTGATTGCACGGTGCCTGAATTGGTCGCGATGAAAAACGAGATCGTCGCGCTACGCGACCGGCTGAATGCGGTGATTGGGGAGTAGGGGGGCTCTTCCAACGGTAAGCCCCGTCCTCTCGAACTCTCCGCGCGAGCGTCACCTGCCCTCAAAGGCGCTTCTTCGCAAACGCGCGGCCCGAAGCTGATTTGAGATATTTCTCGAACGCAATCGCCTGCGCCTCGTCGCTGAAAGCGATGTAGGTCTTAATGCGCCAAGGGCCATACTTTGACGTGTGGGGCACTTCGCCGGCGTTGTGCTTTGAGAGCCGGGCTCGCAAATCGTCGGTGATGCCGATGTAGAAATGTTCGGAATCGAGGCTTTCGAGAATGTAGACGTGCTTCATCCTGTCCCCCGCTCTACGCAGTGGGTAGATAGTATCTCAGGACGAGATTTTGCCGAGGCCCGGCTTCGCCCTTCGGGCTACGCCGCGGCAGCCTCGCTAAGATGGAGCGGAGCTGGCTTGCCGAGCCGTAGCTCGCGAATAGGAGTGATTGTGAATTAAGCCCGCCGTCGCCCTTCGGGCTATGGCGAGGCAGCCTTCGCTCACTTCGCTACGAGGGACTTCCCGGGCTTGCCGAGCCGTAGCTCGCGAAGCGAGCGAAGGCTGGTGGAGCCAGGCGGGATCGAACCGCCGACCTCTTGCATGCCATGCAAGCGCTCTCCCAGCTGAGCTATGGCCCCGTTAGTCCTGCGGTTGGGGTGATCCTGGGGGATCACTCTCGGCCGGCGAGCCGTAAAAGGTGACTCGCGCGGCAGCACCGTTGATCACAGATCAGGTCTGATCTCAAGTCTCTTCATCACCTCCGACATCACCAATGATGTCGGTTACGTCCTCATCGCCCTCTTCGTCGTCGGCGATGAAGGTCGAATCATCGTCATCGTCGTCCTCAAGGGTCTCGTCCACCTCGATGTCGTCCTCGGATTCCGGCACGACGGCCTTGACCTTGCCGGTGTTCTCCTCGGCATCGGCCTCCTCGAGGGAGACCATTTCCTCGGTCTCGACCGGTTCGGGCGCGGTGTCCGGGGCCATGCTGCGCGCTTCGGCGCCGCGGGTCGGGCGCGCCGGCGCCAGCGGCGCAATCGGCACCACCTCGCCGGTATAGGGCGAGATCACCGGATTCTTGTTGAGGTCATAGAACTTCTTGCCCGTGGTCGGGCAAATGCGTTTGGTTCCGAGTTCGGACTTGGCCACGGCAGGAATCCTGGGAATGTCTGAAAAGCGGTGCTTCACTTGGCTAGTTGGCGGCCCGCTGTCAATAGCGCATTGCGGAAGAAAGACATGCCCGTGACGGCCGGCTGACCATGTGGTACCTGCGCGCGCGAGCCCCAAGGAGCATTCAAGATCCACCTGAGGGCATTCAAGGACACAATCTTGACGCATTCCAACCAACCGAGGCCGCTCCAGTCGCGCGCCAGCGGCGCCCTGACCGGCAAAGTCCGGGTACCCGGGGACAAGTCGATTT
Source organism: Bradyrhizobium sp. UFLA05-125 (assembly GCF_059803515.1). Classification (NCBI taxonomy): domain Bacteria; kingdom Pseudomonadati; phylum Pseudomonadota; class Alphaproteobacteria; order Hyphomicrobiales; family Nitrobacteraceae; genus Bradyrhizobium; species Bradyrhizobium sp. UFLA05-125. The sequence goes on from NZ_JBANBJ010000010.1 coordinate 133,652, forward strand.
CCCACCGTTCGCTGATCCTGGGTGCCCTGTCGGTCGGCGAGACCCGGATCACCGGCCTCCTCGAGGGCGAGGACGTCCTCAATACCGCCAAGTCGATGCAGGCGCTCGGCGCCACGGTCGAGCGCACCGGGGATTTTGCCTGGCGCGTGCGCGGGGTCGGGGTGGCCGGATTTGCCCAGCCCAAGGCGCCCCTGGATTTCGGGAACTCCGGGACCGGCTGCCGGCTGGTGATGGGAGCGGTCGCAGGCTGCCCGATCTCGGCGGTGTTTGACGGCGACGCCTCGCTCCGCACCCGCCCCATGCGGCGCATCGTGGACCCCTTGGAGAAGATGGGGGCCAAAGTGATCGCCGAGCGCGAGGGCGGCCGTCTTCCGCTGACGCTCCAGGGCGCACGCGATCCCCTTCCGATTACCTATAAGACCCCGGTGGCCTCCGCCCAGATCAAGTCGGCGGTGCTGCTGGCGGGCCTGGCTGCGCCGGGAACAACGACCGTCATCGAGAGCGAGGCGAGCCGCGACCACACCGAGCTGATGCTGAAGCATTTCGGCGCCGATATCACGTCGGTAGCAGAGGGCCGGCATGGCCGCCGCATCGCGCTGGTCGGCCAGGGCGAGCTGCACGGCGCCGCTGTCGTGGTACCCGCCGATCCTTCCTCGGCGGCCTTTCCGGTCGTTGCTGCGCTGATCGCCGAAGGCTCCGACGTCGTGCTGTCCGACGTCATGACCAATCCGCTGCGCACCGGGCTCTTCACCACGCTCCGCGAAATGGGCGGCTCGATCGAGGAGAGCGAGGTCCGCGGCGATGCCGGTGAGCCCATGGCGAGCTTGCGCGTGCGCGCCTCAAAACTCCGCGGCGTCGAGGTGCCGCCGGAGCGCGCGCCGTCGATGATTGATGAATATCTGGTGCTCGCGGTGGCGGCGTCCTTCGCCGAAGGCACGACCATCATGCGCGGCCTGCACGAGCTGCGCGTCAAGGAATCCGATCGGCTGGCGGCGACCGCCGACATGTTGCGCGTCAACGGCGTGAAGGTCGAGATTTCCGGCGACGATCTGATCGTCGAGGGCAGGGGTCACGTGTCCGGCGGCGGACTCGTCGCCACCCATATGGATCACCGGATTGCAATGTCGGCACTGGTGATGGGCTGCGCGTCCGATCAGCCGGTCAAGGTCGACGACACCGCCTTCATCGCCACCAGCTTTCCCGACTTCATTCCGATGATGCGTTCGCTGGGGGCCGATTTTTCATGATCATCGCCATCGACGGCCCCGCGGCCTCTGGCAAGGGCACGCTCGGCAAGCGCCTCGCGCATCATTATGGTTACCGTCACCTCGATACCGGCGTGATCTACCGCGCGGTGGCCCATGCGCTGATACAGGCGGGCGCCGACCTGCGCGACGAGGCTGCCGCCGTTGCGGTGGCGTTGGAGCTTGATCCGGAAAAATTCGGCAATCCCGTCCTGAAGACCCAGCAGATCGGCGAGGCCGCCTCCGTGGTCTCCGCGATTCCCAGGGTTCGCGAGGTCCTGGTCAATTTTCAGCGGCAATTCGCCGCCGACCCGCCCGGCGCGGTGCTCGACGGGCGCGATATTGGAACCGTGATCTGCCCCGATGCCGACGTGAAGATCTTCGTCGTCGCCGATCCCAAGGTCCGCGCCCGCCGCCGTACCATGGAGGCCAGGGCAAGGGGCGAGGAGGCGGACGAAGCGGCCGTGCTCGCCGACATCATCGCGCGCGACGAACGCGACCAGAATCGGCCGATCGCGCCCTTGAAGCCGGCCCCCGATGCTTACTTGCTAGATAACTCCCAACTGGATATAGAAGGCGGCGTCCGGGCCGCCATCGACATTATCGAGGCCGTCCGAGCGGGCCGTCCGCGGGTTTAAGCCGCGGTCGTCATTGGAGGAAGAGCCCGCTCCCGTTCTTGAAGGTCGATATTCCGATCCCCGTTTTGGGACCGGCGACGATTTCAGGCTCCGGAAACAATTCAACGTATCGAACGCGCGGGCTCTCGCCGGCCCGCTCTTGCTGTTCTCGGTCAAAGACCCGAGGCAACGAGCGGTCGCTCGAAGGTTTTGCGGACCTTCCGACACTGCGCGCGCGATACGCCCATAAACCCAACGGCCGGCAAGACGTCCGCAACTGGAGAACAAATGGCTTCGACTTCCGCTAATACCTACAGCCCCTCGCGCGACGATTTCGCCGCGATGCTCGACGAGTCCTTCGCAGGCGGCAATCTGCAGGAAAGCTCCGTCGTCAAGGGCAAGGTTGTTGCAATTGAAAAGGACATGGCCGTCATCGACGTCGGCCTGAAGACCGAGGGCCGCGTCGCGCTGCGCGAATTTTCCGGCCCCGGCCGTGAAAGCGATCTCAAGGTCGGCGACGAGGTGGAAGTGTTCCTCGATCGCATCGAGAACGCCCTCGGCGAGGCCGTGCTGTCGCGCGACAAGGCGCGCCGCGAAGAGAGCTGGGGCAAGCTCGAGAAGGCGTTCCAGAACAACGAAAAGGTCAACGGCGTCATCTTCAACCAGGTCAAGGGCGGCTTCACCGTCGACCTCGACGGCGCCGTGGCGTTCCTGCCGCGCTCGCAGGTGGACATCCGTCCGATCCGCGACGTTGCGCCGCTGATGAACAACTCGCAGCCGTTCCAGATCCTCAAGATGGATCGCCGCCGCGGCAATATCGTCGTCTCCCGCCGCACGGTGCTGGAAGAGACCCGCGCCGAGCAGCGTCAGGAGCTGGTGCAGAACCTCGAAGAGGGTCAGGTCATCGACGGCGTGGTCAAGAACATCACCGATTACGGTGCGTTCGTTGATCTCGGCGGCATCGACGGCCTCCTGCACGTCACCGACATCGCATGGCGCCGCGTCAACCACCCGACCGAGGTGCTCTCGATCGGCCAGACCGTGAAGGTCAAGATCATCAAGATCAACCACGAGACGCACCGCATCTCGCTGGGCATGAAGCAGCTCTTGGACGATCCGTGGCAGGGCATCGAAGCCAAGTACCCGCTGGGTGCCCGCTTCACCGGCCGCGTCACCAACATCACCGACTACGGCGCGTTCGTCGAACTCGAGCCGGGCATCGAAGGCCTGATCCACGTCTCCGAGATGTCGTGGACCAAGAAGAACATGCATCCCGGCAAGATCGTCTCGACCTCGCAGGAAGTCGAAGTGCAGGTGCTGGAAGTCGATTCCGTCAAGCGCCGTATCTCGCTCGGCCTCAAGCAGACCATGCGCAACCCCTGGGAGGTCTTCGTCGAGAAGCATCCGACGGGTTCGGTGGTCGAGGGCGAGGTCAAGAACAAGACCGAGTTCGGTCTGTTCCTGGGTCTCGAGGGCGACGTCGACGGCATGGTCCATCTCTCCGATCTCGACTGGAAGCTTCCGGGCGAGCAGGTGATCGACAACTACAAGAAGGGCGACGTGGTTAAGGCCGTGGTGCTCGATGTGGACGTCGAGAAGGAGCGTATCTCGCTCGGCATCAAGCAGCTCGAAGGCGACCCATTCGCCGAGCCGGGCGATGTCAAGAAGGGCGCGGTCGTGACCTGCGAAGTGCTCGAAGTGAAGGAAGCCGGTATCGAGGTGAAGATCGCCGGTACCGACTTCACCACCTTCATCAAGCGCTCCGAGCTTGCCCGTGACCGCAACGACCAGCGCGCCGAACGCTTCGCCGTCGGCGAGAAGGTCGATGCCCGCGTCATCCAGTTCGACAAGAAGGCCCGCAAGGTCCAGGTGTCGATCAAGGCGCTCGAAGTCGCCGAGGAGAAGGAGGCCATCGCGCAGTACGGCTCCTCCGATTCGGGTGCGACGCTCGGTGACATCCTCGGCACCGCGCTCAAGAACCGCGGCGAGAACAAGTAAGCGGTACGCTTGTTTCGCAAAGCATCAAAGCCCCGGCATTTCGCCGGGGCTTTTTTGCGCCCGTAGCCCGGATGGAGCGCAGCGAAATCCGGGTATCTTTGCGCGGCGAGCTAATCCCGGATTACGCTTCGCTCCATCCGGGCTACGTGGTTACCAGCCTTCAATTCTTCAAATCGCGTCGCAATTGATGTATCCAGATAAGCCGATGGTCACGCTGCGACTGCAAAAGGCGTGAGCCCACATTTTGGAGATTTTTCGATGTCGCTCGATTCGGACATCATCGTCGATCGCCGCCGGATCCGTCGCAAGCTGACCTTCTGGCGCGTCGCTACCGCGCTGATCGCGATCGCGGCGATTGCAGGCTTTGCGCTGGTCGCAACGCGGGGCGCAGGCGGCACATTCGCGTCCGCCGGCTCGATCGCGCGCGTCCAGATCGATGGCCTGATCCGCAGCGATTCCGAGCGCACCCAGGCGCTGGAGCGGCTGGAGAATTCGCGCGCGGCCGCCGTCATCGTTCACATCAATTCGCCGGGCGGCACTACCGCGGGCTCCGAGCAGCTCTATGATTCGCTGACGCGACTGAAGGCGAAGAAGCCGCTCGTCGTGGTGGTCGAGGGGCTTGCCGCTTCCGGTGGCTACATCACCGCGATCGCGGCCGACCACATCATTGCACAGCAGAGCTCGCTCGTCGGCTCGATCGGCGTCTTGTTCCAGTTTCCGAACGTCACCGATCTCCTGAAGACCATCGGCGTCAAGGTCGAGGAGGTCAAATCTTCGCCGCTGAAGGCAGCGCCGAACGGTTTCGAGCCCACCAGCCCCGAAGCGCGCGCCGCGCTCGATGCGCTGGTGAAGGATTCCTACGCCTGGTTCAGGGGACTGGTGAAGGAGCGCCGCGGCATGGATGATTCGCAGCTCGAGAAGGTCGCCGATGGCCGCGTCTTCACCGGCCGGCAGGCGATCGAGCTGAAGCTGATCGACCAGCTCGGCGACGAGAAAACTGCGGTGACCTGGCTCGTCGAGCAGAAGGGCGTCAAGAAGGACCTGCCGGTCCGCGACTACAAGTTGCAGCCTCGCTTTGGCGATCTGCCATTCCTCAAGTCGGCGGCCACCGTCACGCTCGAAGCCATCGGTTTGAGCTCGCTGGCGCATCAGATCGAGCGCAGCGGAGTCACGCAGGCGGTTGATCGGATCGGTTTGGACGGAATGCTCGCGCTATGGGAGCCCGCCGCGTCAAATTAACCGGGAACCGGGCGAGGCCGAGAGGGTTTTCCCGTTCGGCTTGTATTGTGACAGACCGCCTTTCAGGCCTTTGTCACGCACTTTAGCGCTGTCCAAGCTTGATTTAGCGTCTTGACAGATCAAGGTATTTTCACGGAAATGGTCATCCGCACGCTTCCGGGTCCTATCTCTCGATGATCAAATCCGAACTTGTTCAGCGTATCGCCGAGCACAACCCGCATCTTTACCAGCGGGATGTCGAGAACATTGTGAATGCGATCCTCGAGGAGATCGTCGCAGCGCTCGCGCGCGGGGATCGGGTCGAGCTGCGCGGTTTTGGTGCTTTCTCGGTGAAGCACCGCCCCGCGCGCGCAGGTCGCAATCCGCGCACCGGCGCCCATGTGCCCGTCGACCAGAAGAGCGTCCCGTTCTTCAAAACGGGCAAGGAAATGCGCGAGCGGCTGAACCGGGACCATCCGGACCCTGGCGGGCCGGACTAGGGCCGACGCCCAGGTTTACCGGCGTGGCCGCCTGTTGCGGCCACAAGCATGATTCAAGGCGAGCGATCGAGATGCGAAAATTCCTGACCGCGTTGATCGTGATTCCGGTGGCCTTGCTGCTCGTGGACTTCGCCGTCGCCAACCATCATCTGGTAACGGTCTCCTTCGACCCGTTCAATTCGGCCGATCCGGCGCTGAGAATTGCCCTGCCGCTATTCCTGCTCCTGATCCTGGTGGCTGTCCTTGGGGTGCTGACCGGCGGCTGCGCCGTCTGGTTCGGCCAGCGGCACTGGCGTCGTGCGGCGCGCCGGCACGAGGCCGATGCGCGCTCGGCAAGGTCCGAACTGGCTGACTTAAGGGCCTCGACGGCGGCCTCGCGGCCCGATCCGCAGCGTCTGCCGGTCCCCGCCGGCGCCGGCCTTTACGGCCCCGTCGGACGAGACAAGCAGCGCGCGACGTTGTAGAAGCGGCCGCATCGAAATCCCCGTTTTTCCGGCCGCGGCCTCGCCGCCTCCACGCGCTTTGAAACCATGCCCCTGCTCGTCAAAATCTGCGGCCTGTCCACGCGCGAGACGCTTGACGTCGCGCTCGATGCCGGCGCCGACATGGTGGGGTTCGTGTTCTTTCCACCTTCGCCACGGCATCTGTCGCTGGAAATCGGGCGCGATCTCGGTCGGCAGGTCAAGAAGCGTGCGCTCAAGGTCGCGCTCACGGTGGATGCCGACGACGCGACGCTCGACAACATCATGGACGCGCTGTCGCCGGACATCCTTCAGCTCCACGGCAAGGAGAGCATCGCGCGGCTGCGCGACATCAAGCAGAAGTTCGGCCGTCCGGTGATGAAGGCGCTTCCAATCGAGACGGCGGCCGATCTCGCGGTGCTGCCCGGCTACGCCGCGGTTGCGGACCGCATATTGTTCGATGCCCGTCCGCCGAAGGACGCAACACGGCCCGGCGGACTGGGCGCGCCCTTCGACTGGCACCTGTTGGAAAACCTCGATCTGAAGCTGCCCTATATGGTCTCGGGCGGGTTGCATGCCCAGAACGTCACGGAGGCCCTTCGCCTCACCGGCGCCGGCGGCGTCGACGTCTCCTCTGGTGTCGAGAGCGCCCCCGGCGTGAAGGATCCGGAGATGATCAGAGCCTTTATTCGCGCCGCGCGCGCCACTCAAGAGTTGAGCGTACGATGAACATCGCCAAACCAAACTCCTATCGCAGCGGTCCGGACGAGCGCGGTCATTTCGGTATCTTCGGCGGACGCTTCGTCGCCGAAACCCTGATGCCGCTGATTCTCGATCTGGAGAAGGCGTACAACGCGGCCAAGGCCGATCCGGCCTTCCAGGCCGAGATGAACGGCTATCTCAAGAACTATGTCGGCCGGCCCTCGCCGCTGTATTTCGCCGAGCGCCTCACCGAGCATCTCGGCGGAGCAAAAATCTATCTGAAGCGCGAGGAGTTGAACCACACCGGCTCGCACAAGGTGAACAACGTGCTCGGCCAGATCATGCTGGCGCAGCGCATGGGCAAGAAGCGCATCATCGCCGAGACCGGTGCCGGCCAGCACGGTGTCGCCACCGCGACGCTGTGCGCGCGCTTCGGCCTGGAATGCGTGGTCTACATGGGCGCCGTCGACGTCGAGCGGCAGCAGCCCAATGTCATCCGCATGGAGATGCTGGGCGCAAAGGTGTTTCCGGTGCAGTCGGGCACGCGCACGCTCAAGGACGCCATGAACGAGGCGCTGCGCGACTGGGTCACCAACGTGCACAACACCTTCTATTGCATCGGCACGGTGGCCGGTCCCCATCCCTATCCGACGCTGGTGCGCGACTTCCAGTCGATCATTGGCAACGAGACCAGGGCGCAGATGCAGGAGGTCGAAGGCCGGCTGCCGGATTCGCTCGTCGCCTGCATCGGCGGCGGCTCCAATGCCATGGGCCTGTTCCATCCTTTCCTCGATGATCCCTCGGTCGAGATCTTCGGTGTCGAGGCTGCGGGCCACGGGCTCACGCAATTGCATGCGGCCTCGATCGCGGGCGGCCGTCCCGGGGTGCTGCACGGCAACCGTACCTATCTCCTGATGAACGAGGATGGCCAGATCCAGGACGCGCACTCGATCTCGGCTGGTCTCGACTATCCCGGCATCGGTCCCGAACATTCCTGGCTGCACGAGATCGGCCGCGTCAACTATCTCTCCGCGACCGACGACGAGGCGCTCGCAGCATTCCAGCTGCTGTCGCGGCTCGAAGGCATCATCCCGGCGCTCGAGCCAGCACATGCCATCGCCAAGGTGATGGAGATCGCGCCGAAGCGGCCCAGGGATCACCTGATGGTCGTCAACCTTTCCGGCCGCGGCGACAAGGACGTCCCGCAGGTCGGCGACATCCTGAGGGGCAAGACCAAGTGACCACGCGTATCGACACCCGTTTTGCCGAGCTGAAGAAGCAGGGCCGTTCGGCCTTCGTAACTTTCGTGATGGCCGGCGATCCCGATCCGGCGACGTCGCTCGATATCATCAAGGCGTTGCCGAAGGCCGGCGCCGACGTGATCGAGCTCGGCATGCCCTTCACAGATCCGATGGCCGATGGTCCGTCGATCCAGGCGGCCGGGCTGCGCGCGCTCAAGGCTGGCATGACGCTGAAGAAGACGCTCGAGCTCGTGCGCGGCTTCCGCAAGGACGACGATGCCACGCCGATCGTGCTGATGGGCTATTACAATCCGATCTACATCTACGGCGTCGACAAGTTCCTCTCCGATGCCAAGACCGCCGGCGTCGATGGCCTCATCATCGTCGACCTGCCGCCGGAGGAGGACGACGAACTCTGCCTGCCCGCGATGAAGGCCGGCCTCAATTTCATCCGCCTGGCGACGCCGACGACCGACGACAAGCGCCTGCCGGCGGTGCTCGCCAACACCTCGGGCTTCGTCTACTACGTCGCCATCACTGGCATCACCGGTGCGGCGGCTGCGGACGCTACGGCGGTGAGCGAAGCGGTCGCCCGTATCAAGCGACATACAAAGCTGCCGGTCTGCGTCGGCTTTGGCATCCGAACGCCGGAAAACGCGCGCGCCATCGCCTCGCATGCCAACGGCGCGGTGGTCGGTACCGCGCTGGTCGATGCCCTCAAGAACAGCCTCGATGCGGAAGGCCGGGCCACCAGCAAAACCGTTAACGCCGTCGCCGAGCTGACCGCATCCCTCGCCCAGGGTGTGCGGGGCGCGCAGCAGGCGGCGGAATAGGTCATAATTCCGCTTCTAAAGCGCGATGAGACTGGCTTGAATTGTCATCGCGCTTTAGCTCTTTGTTTGAGCATGATCTTGTCGGAAAACCGCTTCACACTTTTCCGGATCATGCTCTAACGCGGACCACACGGCGGCTTGCCGGGAGAAGTCCCGGCCGCCATATATCTCTTCAGGCGATTCCTGCGGGATGGCTAATCGGAGCAAACCATGAACTGGCTCACCAATGTGGTCCGGCCGAAGATCCGCAACATGCTGCGGCGGGAGACGCCGGAGAATTTGTGGATCAAATGCCCGGATTCCGGGCAGCTCGTGTTCTACAAGGATGTCGAGGCCAACCAGTTCGTCATTCCTGGCTCGAACTATCACATGCGCATGGGCGCGGTGGCCCGACTCAAGTCGATCTTCGACAACGAGACCTGGTTCGACGTCGCTCTGCCGGAGGTCGCTCCCGATCCACTGAAATTTCGCGACGAGAAGAAATATGCCGACCGCATCAAGGATGCGCGCGCCCGCACCAACCTGAACGATGCGATCAAGGTCGGTTACGGCAAGCTCGAAGGTGCCGCCGTCGTCATCGCCGTGCAGGACTTTGACTTCATGGGCGGCTCGCTCGGCATGGCCGCGGGCGAAGCCATTGTGCGCGGGCTCGAGCTCGCGGTCGAAAAGAAGTCGCCGTTCATCGTGTTCGCAGCCTCGGGCGGCGCACGCATGCAGGAAGGCATCTTGTCGCTGATGCAGATGCCGCGCACGACCGTCGCCGTGCAGATGCTGCGCGAGGCGAAGCAGCCCTATATCGTGGTGCTGACCAACCCGACCACCGGTGGCGTCACCGCGTCTTATGCGATGCTCGGCGACGTGCAGATTGCCGAGCCCGGCGCGCTGATCGGCTTTGCCGGCGCCCGCGTCATCGAGCAGACCATCCGCGAAAAGCTCCCCGAAGGTTTCCAGCGCGCTGAGTACCTGAAGGAGCACGGCATGGTCGACATGGTCGTGCACCGCCATGATTTGCGTCCCACCCTGGCGCGGCTCTGCCGTTTGCTGACCAGGTCGCCGGCGCTGGACGGCGGGTCGAAATCGGCGCAGCCGGTGACGAGCGCGGCGCAGATCGTATCGGCCCCCGACGTGGCGCCGGCCGCACCGCACGCGTGAACGCCTCCGCCGATAGCGCAAAGCCGTCGCTCGGTGACGTGATCGGGCGGCTGTCAGCCCTGCATCAGAAACGCATTGATCTTGGGCTCGAGCGGATGCACCGACTGCTCGAGCGGCTCGGACATCCCGAACGTGAGCTGCCGCCGGTGATCCACATCGCCGGCACCAACGGCAAGGGCTCGACGCTCGCTTATCTGCGCGCGACGCTGGAGGCCGCCGGCTTGCGGGTCCACGCCTATACCTCGCCCTATCTCGTTCGTATCAACGAATGTTTTCGGCTTGGCCGCGTCGGCGGCGGTGTGCTTGTCGGTGACGACGAGTTGCGCGCCGCGCTGGAGGAGGTCGAGCGCGTCAACGCCGGCGAGCCCGCGACCGTGTTCGAGCTAAAGACCGCGGCTGCCTTCCACATGTTTGCACACCATCCCGCCGATGTGGTGCTGCTCGAAGTCGGCCTCGGCGGACGGCTCGATTCGACCAACGTGATCGACACGCCGGCAGCTTCCGTGATCACGCCGATCAGCATGGACCACACGGATTTCCTCGGGGATAGCTTGAGCGCGATCGCCGCCGAGAAAGCGGGGATCATCAAGCGCGGCGTGCCCGTGATATCGGCCGAGCAGACGGGCGAGGCGATGGCGGTGATCGAGGCGCAGGCCAAGCGCATGCGTGCGCCGCTGTTTGCTGCGGGCGAGAGCTGGCACGTCAATGTCGAGCACGGGCGTCTGGTCTATTCCGACGATCGCGGCCTGATGGATCTTGCGGCGCCGCGCCTGTTTGGCCGTCACCAGTTCGACAATGCCGGCCTTGCGATCGCAACGCTGCGCGCAGTTGGCGCCTTCAAGATCAATCATGCAGCGTTCGAAGCCGGTATCGTCGGCGCCGAATGGCCGGCGCGGATGCAACGGATCACCTCCGGTGCGTTGCTCGGCTGGGGGCCGCAGGGCTCCGAGATCTGGCTCGATGGCGGACATAATGCGGAGGGTGGCCGCGTCGCGGCCGCCGCGCTCGGCGATCTCGAGGAGCGGGTGTCGCGTCCTTTGGTCGTGATCGCCGGTATGATGGCCAACAAGGACGCGCACGGTTTCCTGGCCAATTTCGCCGGCCTCACCCGCCACATCATCGCGGTGCCGATCCCGGAGGCCGAGAACGCCATGCCGGTCGACCGTGTTGCGGATGCTGCGCGCAGTTTTGGCATGCGCGTCGAGACAGCGCCCGGCGTCGAGGCAGCGCTGCGCGCGCTGTCACGGCTCGCCTATGAAGTGCCGCCGCGCATTCTGATCACCGGCTCGCTCTATCTTGCCGGCCATGTGCTCGGGATCAACGGCACGCCTCCTGCATAAATCTCTCGTGTCCCGGACGCGACGCAGAGCCGGGACCCAGCAAGGCCAGATGGGCCCCGGCTCAGCAGTGCATCACTGCGTGCCGCGCTGCGTCCGGGGCACGAGATGGGGAATGACGATGCGTTTTGCCGCGATTGCCGATGTCCATGGAAATTACCTCGCGCTGGAGGCGGTGCTTGCCGACATCCGCGCGCACGGCATCAAAGACATCGTCAATCTTGGCGACATGCTGAGCGGGCCACTCGATGCGCGTCGAACCATCGATATCCTGATGCCTCTGGACGCCGTGCACGTGCTCGGCAACCACGATCGCTATCTGCTCTACCGTCCGCCCGAGAAGATGGGCTCATGGGATCGTCCCGCCCATGCGCAGCTGGATAGCTCGCATCTCGACTGGCTGCGCGCGCAGCCGATGACGCGCGTGTTTCGCGACCAGGTGTTCCTGTGCCATGCGACACCCGAGGACGATGAGGTCTATTGGCTCGATTCCGTTCATCCCGACGGCACGGTCGCAATGTCACCGCTGGATCGCATCGAGCAATTCGCAAAAGGCATCGCGCAATCGCTGATCCTTTGCGCGCACACGCATCTTGCGCGGGCCGTGCGGCTGCGCGACGGCCGGCTGATCGTCAATCCCGGCAGCGTCGGCAGCCCCGGCTATCGCGACAAGCATCCGCATCCGCACGTCGTCGAAGCCGGCACGCCGCACGCGCGCTATGCGATCCTTGAGCTGGTGAACGGTGCCTGGCAGGTGACGTTCCGCCATGTCACATATGATCACGAGGCCATGGCCGTCCTCGCACGCAGCAATGGTCAGGGTGAGCTCGCGAATGCGCTTGCGACCGGATGGATCAGATAGACACTTTCGCCGTTTAGCCCGGATGGAGCGGAGCGCAATCCCGGATCGTGCCACAAGCGATGAAGGCCCCGGATTATGCTTCGCTCCATCCGGGCTACGGGCAATACCAAACGGCCGGCATTTCGCCGGCCGTTGTCGAAAATAATCGTCAGCTAAGCGAGATCAGACCGCAGCGGTGATCCACTGCTGGAGCTTCGCCTTCGGCGCCGCGCCGACCTGGCGGGAGGCCATCTCGCCGCCCTTGAAGATCATCAGGGTCGGGATCGACATCACGCCGTACTTCGATGCGGTCTTCGGGCTCTCGTCGACGTTGAGCTTGACGATCTTGACCTTGTCGCCCATCGCGCCGGCGATCTCGTCGAGCGCGGGTGCGATCATGCGGCAGGGGCCGCACCATTCGGCCCAGAAATCAACGACCACCGGGCCGTTCGCCTTGAGCACTTCGGCTTCGAAATCGGAATCAGAAACCTTACCAACGGCCATGGGGATACCTCGCACAATGAGAGAAGGGCGCGACGGGAATCGCGCCCGAGATCATGCCGTGAACCTATGAACGGCGCCTTGCCGGGTCAAGGACGCTCACGCCGACATGAAGGGATGCCAGCGCCGCGTCCAGCGCGGGAGCGGAAATCTCCATATATTCAGGGGCCTCGGTCCAGAGTAGGACCGCCCTGATCGGCGTTTGGGGATAAAGCCGGCAGAGCACGGCCCGGTACAGTGCGAGCTGGCGGACATAAACCGCCGGCGCCTCCGCGGCGCTCTTCGGCGCCGTCTGGTTGGTCTTGAAGTCGACGATCAGGACCTCCTCGGAGGTCACCACCAGCCGGTCGATCTGGCCCGACACCAGCGCCGGCGCCCGGCCGGCTCGCTCCAGCCGGCCGACGATCGCGACCTCCGCCCGGCTGCCGGCGGCGAACACGGCGGCAAAACGTGGCGCGGCGATCAAGGCGAGCACTTTGTCGGCCAGCGCCACGCGGTCGGCTTCCGGCCAGTCCGCGGCGTTGCGCGCCATGAAGCCGAGCGCGGCCTCGCGCCGGCGGTCGGTGGCGATGTCGGGCAGGGATTGCAGCAGCCGGTGCACCAGCGTGCCGCGCTGCAGTGCAAGGGCCCGGCACTGGACCGATTCGCCCGTCCGGACAGCCCGGCCTCCCCCGGCGGCTTGGCCTGAGGGGCGCACCGGATCGTCATCGAGGATTTCTTTCGGCGCCGGGCTTCGCAGCCAGTCTGGCAGCGCGATTGTCTCGTTCACGGAAGCCGCAGGTGTGCCGAGCGGCGCGACGTCCTCCGGACGGGCAAAGCGGGTCACCTTGCCGAGCGGCGTTTCGATCGTCTGCCTCTCAAGGCCGGAACCGGTAAGCCCCTTGTCGACGAGGTCGTACCAGCACAGCCTTCGCACCGTGTTCATGTTGCCGGGCATGCAGCCGCCGACGATCAGCCGGTCGGCCGCGCGTGTCATCGCGACATAGAGCAGGCGGCGATATTCGTCCTCGGTCTCCTCGAGCATTGCCTTGCGCGCGTCGATGATGGGTTTCGGATCGTCCGCCTTCCGCCCGGCCCAGACCACGACCTCACCGCCATTGCCGCGCGGCACATGGATCAGGCGCAGGCGCTGCGTGTCCGCGGGCGAGGACGTGGTGTCGACCATGAACACCACGGAGGCTTCCAGCCCCTTGGCGCCGTGCACGGTCATGACGCGAACCTCGTCGCGCGAGATCTCCATGTCGCGCTTCACCTCGGTGTCGGCCGAGCGCAGCCAGGCCATGAAACCTTGCAGGGAGGCCGGCGCCTTGCGCTCGTAGTTCAGCGCGAGCTCCAAAAATTCGTCCAGCGCGTCGTTGGCCTCATGGCCGAGCCGGCGCAGGATGCGTGCGCGGCCCTCGTCGCCCCCCAGCAGCCAGGCATAGAAGGCGAACGGCGTCTCGTTGCGCGCGCGGGCCTCGCAGGCTTCCAGCCGGCGATGCGCGGTTGCGAATTTCTCGCTTGTTCGCGCGTGCTCAGCCAGCGCCCGGCGCAATGGGCCTTTGCGATCCCAGGCGAGTGCGAAGAGATCGTCGTCATCGAGGCCGAACAGCGGGCTCTTCAGCGCCACCGCGAGCGCAAGGTCATCCTGCGGCAGGAGCAGCGCATCGGCAAGGTTCATCAAATCGATGATCGCGATGTGCTCGGTGAGCTTTAGCCGGTCGGCGCCGGCGACGGGGATGCCGGCATGCTTCAACGCCTGGATCACCGCGTCGAACGCGTTGCCGCGCCGCCGCACCAGGATCAGCATGTCGCCATAGCGTAACGGGCGCCGCTCGCCGGTGTGTCCCGTCAGCGTGCCGCTCTCCACCAGACGCTTGATCTCGGCCTGGATGCGGCGGGCGAGCTTGACCTCGGGGCTGGTGACGGAGACGCCGTCGAACGGCGCGCGCCAGCCTTCGATGTCCTGCCTGTCGTCGGCTTCCGCAAGATCCCAGAGCTCGATCAGGCTCGGGCCGGCATCGCTGAGCGCATTGTGCAGGGGATGGCCGATCTCGATCGCGTGGATGCTCTTGTAGATCTCGGGCTCGCGAAACACGTGGTCGACCGACTGCAGGATCGTCGCGCCCGAGCGGAACGAATAGGTGAACGCGACGGGATCGAATTTCAGGCCGGCAGCGGTGAATTTGCGATGCAGCTCGCGCCGGCGTGCGTCGAATTCGTGCGGCGCAGCACCCTGGAAGGAGAAGATCGATTGCTTCTCGTCGCCGACGGCGAAGATGGTGCGGTTCAGTCCCTCGCGCGCGCCTTCTCCGGCCGTGAACTCGGAGATGATGTGCGCGACGATATCCCATTGCCGCGGACTCGTGTCCTGCGCCTCGTCGATCAGCACGTGATCGACGCCGCGGTCGAGCTTGTAGTGCACCCAGCCCGAGCTGACGCGGTTCAGCATCGTCAGCGTCTTGTCGATGAGATCGTCGTAGTCGAGCAGGCCGCGCTCCTGCTTCTCGCGGCGGTAGTTCGCCGCCGCTGCGGTCGCAATATGCAGCAGAGCCTCGGTGCGATCGCGCACGCTGACCGCGCGGCGCTTCTCGATCAGTCCGCCGAGCCGCTGCGCCTCGGCCTCGAACAGGCGCGCGACGGACGGATTGTGATCGCCGAACTTCTTGGTCAGCACGGCCTTGCGCGGCAGTTTCTCGTCGGTGAGGAAGACGCTGAGATAGGCATCGACCTGCGCGCTGCCGGAAAACACTTTTGCGGCGCGTAAGCGCTCTGCCTGGTCGTTGTCGGACTTGCTGCCGTCCTCGAGCGCAAGGGCGATGTCATCCCAGCGCGATCGCGGCAGGAACGGACCATCGAGAATTTCCATCTCGATATCCTCCATGCGGTCAGCGATATCGACGCCCAGCACAGCCGCCATCTCCGCAGCAGCTGCCCCGGCGCTGCCGGCTGTATCCGTCCAGGCCATGAAATGATCGCGGCTGAGGCAAGCTTCACGCACGACCTCCTTGAAGGTGACATCGGCGGCGTTCGCCATCGCCGTGAGCAAGGCGCGGCCGGTGACGCTATCGGGATCGCGCGAGGCCTCGAGCAGCACCTTGAGATTGGCACGCTCCATCATATCGGTCTGGTCGCGCTCGTCGATCACGGCGAAGCGTGCCGGTACGTTGGCCTCGAACGGGAACTGCTGGAGCAAGCGCGTGCACAGCGCGTGGATGGTCTGCACTTTCAGGCCGCCCGGCGTCTCCAGCGCGCAGGCGAACAGTTTTCGCGCTTCGCGGCGCAGCTTTGTGCTGGGATAGGGGATACCGGCCGCACGTATTGCATCGTCGAGTGCGGCGTCATCCAGCGTCACCCAATGGCCGAGCGTGGTGAACACCCGCTCGGCCATGTTGGCAGCCGCCGCCTTGGTGAAGGTGATGCAGAGAATCTTTTCCGGCGGCACGCCCGACAGCAAGAGGCGGATCACGCGCTGCACCAGCACATGGGTTTTGCCCGAGCCGGCATTGGCCGACACGAAGGCCGATGCGTTCGGGTCGGACGCACGCGCCTGCGTCGCGCGCACGGCATCGGGGATGGGACGGGGCGCCTTCACCATTCCTCCACCCCCAAGCCGCCGGCAGCGGACCATTCCTTGATGCGTGCGAGATCATCATAGCTGCCGTAGCGGTTGGTCCACATCGGCAGGTTCAGCGAGGTGTAGGCCTGGTTCTCATCCTCGAAGGCGCGGATCAGTGCTTCCAGCTTGTTTCGTGCTTCCGCGGCTGCGGTGTCCGGCGGCTGCGGTGTGTCACTCGGCCTGATCTTGAGCTCGAGAATGCGCTCTTCGCCCGGCGGATTGTTGCCGCTCAGGCGAACGTAAACGAGCTGGCTGACGGATGAGCCGGCGTCGATGTCGGGAAAACCGCCCTCGCGCAGGATCGCTGCTTCCAGCGTGAGCTGCGGCGACAATCCCATGCGCACCTGCTTGCCGGTCGGCGGCTGGCCGGTTTTGTAGTCGAGGATCGCGTAACCGCCCCCCTGGCGTTGCTCGATGCGATCGGCGCGCGCGGAGAGATAAAACGTGCGCCCATTGTCGAGCAGGATTGATATCTCGCCGCGAGTCTCGGCGGCGATCGCCTCGATCGCGCCGCGCCGCGCCTGCTCCCATTCGCCAAACCAGCGGGCGATGCGCTGGAAACGCGGCCACCACAGCGCTCGCGCCTCTGGCCGCTCCATCAGCGGCGCAAAGTGCTTTTCGCCGATCGCGCGCAGGACACGCACTGGATCTTGCGGCAAGCGGGCGGCATAGGCTTCTGTGAACTCGCCCAGCGCATCATGGATCGCAGAGCCGCGATCGGCGGCCGAGAGCGGCATGTCGACGGGATCGAGCGCATCGAGCCGCAGGATGTATTTTGCGTAGATCGTGTAGGGATCGCGCAGCCAGTCCTCGATCGCGGTGACCGACAACTTCAGCGGCCGCGTTGCGCGCGGTGGCCGCGGCTCGGGCTGCTTGATCGGCCTGACCTCGTCGGGCCGGTCCAGCGCGTCAGCGAATTGCACGTATTTTTCGCCGGCTCGTTTTGCCGCCTTCCAGGGGTCGGCACCCGCAACTGCTTCCAGCCGATGCAGGAAGCGCGAGGCCACCGCCGGCGCTCCGCCGGCCTTGGCGGAATGGGTGAGGATCACCTCGTCGGCGCCGAGCAGCTGCGCGAAGTCATGCGCGGAGAGGCCGATGCGGCGCTCCGGCAGGTCGAGGCCGAGCTCATGCCGCATCGGGCGGCTCAGCCAGGGATCGATGCGCGGCGAGGGCGGCCACACGCCTTCGATAAGCCCGCCGACGATGATGCGGTCGGCCTGCATCAGGCGCGATTCCAGGGGACCATAGATCTGGAGCCGTGCGCCGGGCTTGTCCGGCCGCCGCACCGCGCGGTCGCCGAATGCGGTGTGGAACACGTCAACATAATCCGGCAGCGGAACGACCAGCCCGCTCGTTGTCCCGCCGCGCAGGAGGTCATCGAAGGCGGCGGCAAGCGCCAGTCCCTCGCGGTCCTCGAAGGCAAGCGCAACGCCCTGCTCGTCGCGCGACAGCGCGATCAGGATCTCGCGATGGCGATGCGCGAGCTCGGCGAAATCGCAAGGTTTTGACGGTGCCAGGCTCTCGATCGGCGCCAGCGCCGTTTGCAACGCCGCGATCAGCGCCTGGATACGATCGAGGTCTTCGGCCTGCAGCCGCGCGCGGGGCTCGCCTCGATGCAGCGCCGAGACCTCGCTGCGCCAGAGTTTTGCAAGCTCATCGCGGAAACGGGTGAACTCGCGCGAGAGCCCCGCCGTGCCGGGCGGCGGGCGCGTGCCGCGCAACACCGCGAGCTCCAGGCCCTCGATCGCGGCCGTCCACGCGCCGGGCACAGCGCCGAGCCGGCACAGCTGATGCTTCAGGAGCGCGAGCAAGGTCGGTGGTTCCAGGCCCTTGGTCGCAACTTCCGCCGCGAGGCGTGCAAACGTGCCGGCGGAGGTCTCCATCAGCACGTCGCCGCCGGAGTCGTCGAAGGCGAGATCCCAGCGCGCGAGCGCCGCCATCACCCGCCGGGCAAGCGCGCGATCTGGTGTCACCAGAGCTGCGGATTTGTCGAGATGCCGCGCCTCCCGCATCGCAATCGCGATCGCGAGTGCTTCCATCTCGGGATTGGGCGCCTCGACGACGGCAAGCCCTTTCATGCCGGCGGCGATCTTGCCGGCGACATCGCTCTGCTTCAGCCGGTCGTGCCATTTCTCGGTCGCGCTTGACGGCCGCATCGATTCGGAGGCCAGGAGATCGCGTCCACCTTCCGACGGTGGTTGGAGGATGTCGACGTCGCTGCGCTTGATACCAAAACGTTGCAGCAGCGCGTGCATCGCATATTGCGGATGGTTCGAGGCGGGATGTTCCGCGAACTTGCCCAGCGCATCGCGCACGCCGCCGATGGTCCGCCACGCGTCCTCGTCGAGATCGGTGTCGAGCCCCGGCAGCACCACGGCGCCATGCGGGAGCGAGGCAACCGCGTGCAGGAATTTCGCGGTGGCCGGCATCGAACCGGTCGAGCCCGCTGCGATCACGGGCCCTGCGGGATGCGCTGTCAGCCGCTTTGCTTCCGCGGCGATCAGTTGATCGCGCCGTGCCGCGGGTTCGATGCGGTTGATCTCGGCGAGATGGCTCGGCCAGGCCTCCCGCGCGATGCGCAGGAACTGAAGCGAGTGTTGCCAGTATTGATCGAGCTGGTCGGGAATGAGCCCGTCGAGCGCGCTCCAGTCGACGCCGCGCGTGACCATGTCGTCGATGAGGCGAGCAAGATCCGAGGCGAGCGCCAGCGTCGAGGCCGGGCCGCCGACCACCAGCGGCGCCAACACCTCGCCTTTGGCCCAGGCCGCGACCAGGCGCGCCAGCGTCAACCTGCGCTCGAGCTCGCCCAATCGTGGTGGAATCTCCAGCGGCGTCGTGCCGGAAAACTGCTCGGCCTCGTCGGCAAAGGCGAGCTCGTCCTCGTCGATATCGCCGAGGGCGACGATGCGCGGCAGCACAACCGCGTCGGCCTTCATCTCCTCCAGGAAGATCTCGCGCACCACGCGCATCGCGCGCCGCGTTGGCAGATAGAGCGTCGCGTCCGCCAGCCGTGCCGGTTCCTTGCGCGCCTCAAAGCCATCGACCAGCCGGCCGTCGAGCAGCGCGGCAACGACGGTGCGCAGGAAGGGAACCGAGACTGGAACGGTGAAAACGCGCATGTGCTGCCTGATTCGCCGACGCAGGATGCATCATGGTCCGCTGTTAGCAGCACTTCGTAGGGTGGGCAAAGGCGCGCTTGCACCGTGCCCACCACTTCTGAGTCCGATCGTTTGATAGAAGAGGGGGGCACGCTGTGCTTTGCCCACCCTACGAAGTCGACCGTGGGCCTTAAGCCACGCTCTCCAGAAACGCCTCTTCGGCGGCGTGCACGGCATCAGGAGTGCCGACATGCATCCACAGGCCGTCGAGGCGGAGGCCGAACAGCCGCTCCTGCTCGCCGGCGCGGTCGAACATTTTTGTCATCGAGAACTCGCCCTGCGGGGCGCCGGCGAAGATCGTTGGCGAGATGATCGCCGCGCCCGCATAGACGAACGGCACCACCTGGTTCTCGCGGCGGGCCCGCAGGGTGCCATCCGGCAGCATCGAGTAATCGCCGCGGCCGCTATATCCGATGCTGCTCGCAGTCGGCGCCATCAACAACAGGATGTCCATCCGCGCCGGATCGAAATTCTCCGCAAGCCGCTCGAGGTTGGAGCGCACGCCGTCGATCCACAGCGTGTCGGAATTGACGTGGAAGAACGGGGCATCGCCCAGCAACGGCAGCGCCTTGACCACGCCGCCGCCGGTGCCGAGCACCTGGTCGCGCTCATCCGAGATGGTCACGTGCGGCCGCTTGCGGCTCGCGACGTGGTCGATGATCTGGTCCGGCAAATAGTGCACGTTGATCACGGCTTCAGCGACGCCGGCCTGGCCGAGCTTGTCGAGCACATGGTCGAGCAGCGGCTGGCCCGCCACGCTGACCAGAGGTTTCGGCATCTTCTCCGTCAGGGGGCGCATGCGCAGGCCGAGGCCGGCTGCGAGCACCATGGCTTTGGTCGGTTTGACGGGCATGCCTGACCTTCTCGAAAACCTCAGTTTCGCGGCCCCAGCAACCCTAGCACGCGGATGAGCCGACCGAACCGCCATAATCACCTGGGATGACGTTTGTACGACGGGTGTTGCAATCAAGCTCCCACGGATGTGGACCGCGTCTTTTTCTTTTTGTCGCCCTGTTTGAGGAAGTTGACGCCGATCTGATCGCCATTGACCCAGGCCAGCTCGCAGCGCCGGTAGGCCAATCCGGTGGACGACAGCAGCAAAAAAAATTCCTTGAGATGCAGGCCCTCGACCGAGCCCTCGATGGTGAGCTTGGCGCCGGTTTCGGAGACGTCCTCCATGGTGCAATCGCGCCGCCAGGTCCCGTCGATCCCCATCATGTGGGCAGGTATCCCGCGCTCGAAGACGACGCGATCGCCTTTGCGTCGTTCGGTGCTCGCTGCCATGCGTCCTCGCTTCCTGCTCGTATCTTTGCGGCCTCCAGCGGGCGAGATTACGGCTGCGATGGCTAACGGCCGGTAAATCAGCCTTTCGGCGGCGGAACGTTGGCGAGGTACCAGTCGCGCATATGGGCCAGTGACGGATGGGCCAGCGAGCGCTGAAGATAGGTCCAGATCCGCGGCTGGTGGCGCAGATAATGCGGCTTGCCGTCGCGGCGATTGAGACGCGCAAAGGTGCCGAGCAGGCGCGTGTTCCGCTGCGCCGACATGATGGCGTAGAGCTCGGCGAAGCCCGCCGGATCGAAGCCGGCATCGCCGGCACGGCGCGCCTTGATGTAGCGCGACAGCAGCGTCAGCTCGAGGCTCTCTGGCACGTCGATGCGGGCGTCCTGGAGCAGCGATACGACGTCGTAGGATCGCGGCCCGAGCACGGTGTCCTGGAAGTCGATCACGCCGAGACGCGCGATGCCTGTGCGGTCGGCAAGCCAGATCAGATTGGGCGAGTGATAGTCGCGCAGCACCCAGGTCTTCGGCGCCGCCAATGGCTTTGCGAGCAGCTCGCGCCACATCGCGAAGAATTCCGCGCGCCCCTCCTCGCTCAGCGGGGCATCGCGATCGGGGAGGTACCATTCCGGCATCAGCCCGATCTCGATCAGGAGTGCCTCGGTGTCGAAGACGGGAATGGCGTAGTCGTCATGACCGGACAGCGGCAATACCTCCGGCAGCGCCCTGCCGTGCAGTGCTGCCAGTGCGTCGGTTGCGACCTCGTAGCGTGCGGCAATGGGGCGCGGCGGGTCGCCTTCGATGACGCCCTCGCTGCCAAAGTCCTCCGTGATCAGGAAGCCATGGTCGAGATCGGAATGGTGGATGAAAGGCGCGGAGATGCCTTGCTCGCGCAGGCCTTCGTCGATCGCGACGAAGGGCTTGACGTCCTCGGCCAGGTGCACGGCGGCGCTGTAGGACTTGCCGTTGTAGATCGCAGCGCCCTCCGGGCGTTTGGGGAAGTTCATCAGGATGACGATGCCGTCGTCGCGGAGCAGCCGCGCATAGGAGCGGGTCGAGGCGTCGCCATTCATGCGCCGCCGCGTTGACTCCATGAAGCCCGACCTGTCGAGGAATTCGCGCAGCGCCTTCAGCCGTGCGACCGTCGCTGCGGCCTTGCCGTAGCCCGTGATATCGGCCGCGCGCGCGGTCGACCCAAGCGCCGGCCGATGCGTGAGCGCGATGTCGATGCGATCCGGAGGCAAGGCGGACGGCGCGCGCTCGGGCCATTCGACGAGGACGAGCGTTGCTTCGGGCAGTGGCGACAGCCCGATCTCCTCGAGCTCGCCTTCGTCCTCGACGCGATAGAGATCGGCATGCAGCACCGGATACGTCGGCAGCTCATAGCCCTGCACCAGCGTGAAGGTCGGGCTCGGCACTTCCAGCGTCTCGTCGTCCGCGAGATAGCGGATCATCGCGCGTGCGGCCGCGGTCTTGCCGGCACCGAGATCGCCGGAGAGCGTGATGACGTCGCCGGGTCTGACCAGCAGCGCGACGTCGGCCATCAGTTGTGCGGTGGCCGTCTCGTTGAAAAGCGCGACGGAGAATGTCGTCGATGCGGTCATTCGGCGGCGTCGCGATGCGCCGCCTGGTCGGTCGGGAAATCGCAGGTCACGGTCGTGCCCTTGCCGACGATCGAATCCACCCGCACCTTGCCGCCATGCAGCTCGACGAAGGAGCGCACCAGCGACAGGCCGAGCCCGGCGCCGCGATGGCGCGAGCCCTGCGAGCGGCTTTCGAACCAGTTGAACACCTTGTCCTTCATGTCGGCAGGTATTCCAGGCCCGGAATCTGTCACGGTGAAGACCACGCTGCGCTCGGTGCGGCGCGCGCTGATGCCGACGATCGAATCCTGCGGCGAGAAGCCGACCGCGTTGGCGAGCAGGTTATAGAGTACCTGCACCACGCGCTTCTCGTCGCCGACGAAGCCGCCGACGTTTGGAGCGATCTCGACCTTGAGGCGGATGCGGTCGGTGGCGAGCCGGTCCTGGATACCTTCTGCTGCAAGCTCGATCGTCTTGGAGACGTCGACCGGGCCGAGCTCGAGCTTCATCGCGCCGGCGTCGATGGTCGCAAGATCGAGGATGTTGTTGGTCAGTGCCAGCAGCGCGTTGGTCGATTTGGTGACGTAGTCGAGATATTCGGCCTGCTTCGCCGTCAGCGGACCGGTCGAGGGATCGCTGAGGAAATGCGCGAAGCCGATGATGGTGGTGAGCGGCGCGCGCAGCTCGTAGGAGACATGGTGGACGAAATCCACCTTCATCTGGTCGGCGGCTTCCAGTGCCTCGTTGCGCTCGCGCAGCGCGCGCTCGACATTCTCGGTGTCGGTGATGTCCTGGAAGGTCAGCATGGTGGCGCCGTCGGGCAGCGGCCGGATCATGCCGTTCACGACGCTGCCATCCTTGCGCTCCAGCTTGAGCGGCACATCGACGCGATTTTCAATCGAGGTGATGGCCTCGCGGATCTGCCGCCAGACGTTCGCCTCATCGAACAGCGGCTGACACCAGCCCTCCACGGCCTGGATGTGCGGCTGCTCGCGCAACGCCTCGTTGGACAGCTTCCACATCCGCGCGAAGGCCGGGTTCGACAACTGGACCTTGCCGTTGCTGCCGAACACCGCGACGCCTTCGGCGAGACTGTCCAGCGTCTCGCGCTGCACGCGGATCAGGCCGTCGAAGCGCCGGGCAAGGTCGAGGCTCTCGGTGACGTCGTCGAACAGATAGGTGACGCCGCCTTCGGGGCTGGGCGTGGTAACCACCGAGAGTGCGCGACCGTCGGGCAGGAACCAGGTGTCATGGGCGGTCTCGACCGCGCGATAGGCCTCGTGCAGCTTGGCCTTCCAGGCGCGGAAATCCGGCTGCTCCGGCAGTTTTCGCGCAGCGCGGAGCTGGTCTAGCACGCTGGAATCATCGGGATTGGCATCGAGGAAGGTACGGTCGAGATCCCAGAGCCGGCGATAGGAGTCGTTGTAGAAGGCAAGCCGCCGCTGTCCGTCGAACACGGCAACGCCGGAGGAGAGCTGGTCGAGGGTGCGGCGATGCGCCTCCGCCATCCGCACCAGCGCCGAGCTCAGCGCATCCGCCTCGCTGGCGTCGATCGCGACGCCGACGCTGCCATCGCCGACATTGACGGCGCGCACGTCATAGATTCGGCGTTCACCGCCGATCACGATCGGCAGGCGCGAGGTGAAGTTGGCCGCGTCCCTCAGCCCACGCTCCATGTCGGTGCGGTCGGCGCTGTCCAGGAGCTCGAGCTTGCGCTCCTGGGCGTCGATGACGTTCAAAGCTTCAGTCGCGCGCACATAAGCGGGGTTGGCATAGGCGAGCGCGCCGTTCGCGCTCTTAGCCCAGATCGGCCAGGGGCTGGCGGCGGCAAAGCCGCGCAGCATCTCGGTCTCGTCGAGCAGCGCCTTGTGGCGCAGATTGGTTTCGGCGAGCTCGCGTCTGAGCCCCGAGAGTTCGCGAATCCTGACGATGGCCTGGCCGCCGATGGCGCGGCCGATGGCTTCGAGCGTGCGGCCGCTCGCTGTGGTCAGGTTGAGCTGGAACCCGTCGCCATGCTCGCGCAGCGCATCGACGGCGTGATCCATCTGCAGCGCCGGCTCCGGCGGCAGCCAGGTGCCGAAGGCCAGCACGCGCTGCGGCGAGGAATCGCGGGGCAGCACCATGGAGATGTCGCCGGAGATCTGAGCGCGATTATCGCCTGCGGGCCAGGAGATCAGGATCTGCGGCTCGGCGAAGAGCAGCGCACCGAAGCGATCGGCCTGCAGTTGCAGTTCCCCGATCCGTGTCTGCAACCGCTCCTCATTCTTCGCAGTGCGGACGCGGGTCCGCATCAACAGGATCGCGGCGACCACCGAGAAGCCCAGCAACGCGAGCGCGGTCGCCAGCACCGCGACTTCCTGCCGGTTGAAGTCCAGCAGTGTGGAAAGTGTGTCGATGAGCTCGGCGGCATTCGCCGGCGCAGCCGGAAGCAACGCCGCGAGAGCGCCGCCGATCAGGCCGTTGCGCGCCAAAGACGTGCACGACAGCAGCGTCCGACGCATCGACACGATCACGCCTGACATAATTGCCCCAAGACCGCACGAATCTTCGCCCGGCGTTTTCCCCCGCCGCGCGCGAATCAAAGGACAATATCCCCTTCGTGACTCGACCGGTAAGAGTCCAGATCGTGAACGCAAAGGTGGCCCCAAAAAAATGCGGGCCACACCACGGCAACCGCGTAGTTTGCGGTCAATTTGATCCGAATTCGTGGAAGGTTCAGCGTCCGGTCGACCCGAAGCCGCCGCCGCCGCGATCCGTCGCCGACAGCGTGGCGACGGGAACCAGGGTGGCCTGAACCATCGGCGCGATCACCATCTGCGCGATGCGCTCGCCGCGCTTGATGACAAACGGCGTATCGCCGTGATTGATCAGGATGACTTTGATCTCGCCGCGATAGTCCGCATCGATCGTTCCGGGCGAGTTCAGCACGGTGACGCCGTGCTTGGCGGCGAGCCCCGAACGTGGCCGCACCTGCGCCTCGTACCCGGCCGGCAATGCGATCGCGAGGCCCGTCGGCACCAGCGCGTGTTTGCCCGGTTCGAGCGTCAGGGATTCGCTCTCGGGAACGGCGGCCATCAGGTCGAGACCGGCGGCCTCGGCCGTCTGGTAGGCCGGCAGTGGTATGCCTTCGGCATGGGCCAGTCGTTGCAGTTCGACGGTGACCTTCGTGCTCAAGATGCGGGCTCCAGGGATTTGCCGGCCACGCTCTTTACGACATGCGCGATCAGCTCGGTGGCGACCTGTTCCTTGGTCATCACCGGCCAGGAATCAACCGCAATCTCGCCGTCCTCCCCATCGCTTTTGCGGCTGAGCAGATGCACGGTGTTGCGGTCGCCGCCCATCACGCCGGTTGCCGGCGAGACGTCGTTGGCGACGATCCAGTCGCAGCCCTTGCGCGCGAGCTTGGCCTTGGCGTTGTCGATGAGGTGCTCGGTCTCGGCGGCAAAGCCGATCACCAGCGGCGGGCGCTTTTCCGTTAGCTTCGAGATCGTGGCGAGGATGTCGGGGTTTTCGACGAGCTGAAGCGGCGGCATGCCGGCCGACGTCTTCTTCAGCTTCTGCTCGCCCTCATTGGCGACGCGCCAGTCGGCAACCGCGGCGGCGAAGATGGCGATGTCGACCGGAAGCGAGGCCTGCACTTGCTCCAGCATCTGCCGGGCCGATTCCACGTGCTTGACGTTGACGCCGTCGGGATCGTCGAGGTCGACCGGGCCGCTCACCAGGATCACCTCTGCGCCGGCGGCCTGCGCAGCGGCGGCAATGGCAAAGCCCTGCTTGCCGGAGGAACGGTTGGCAATGTAGCGCACCGGATCGATCGGCTCATGCGTTGGACCGGCTGTGATCAGCACGCGCTTGCCCGTGAGCGGTCGCGGCACGGGCGGCCGCAGCAATCGCTCGGCGGCAGCCGCGATCTCGATCGCCTCGGACATCCGCCCGACGCCAGCTTCGCCCGCTTCCGCCATCTCGCCGGCATTGGGGCCGATCATCACCGCGCCGTCGCGCCGGAGCTGCGCCACGTTGCGCCGCGTCGCGGCGTTGTTCCACATCAGCGGGTTCATCGCCGGCGCCAGCAGGATTTTTCGGTTGGTGGCGAGCAGGATGGCGCTGGCGAGATCGTCGGCATGACCGCATGCCATCTTGGCCATCAGATCGGCGGTCGCCGGCGCCACCACGATCAGGTCGCAGTCGCGTGCCAGGCGAATGTGGCCGGCATCGAACTCGCTCTGGGGGTCGAACAGGTCGGTATAGACGCGCTCATGGGACAGCGCGCTCGCCGCCAGCGGCGTGACGAATTGTTGCGCGGCCTTGGTCAGCACGCAGCGGACCTCGACGCGCCGTTCCTTGAGCCGGCGGATCAGGTCGAGCGACTTGTAGGCTGCGATCCCGCCGCCGATGATCAGGGTGACGCTGGCCTCGGGCAGAGCGTTGGTGCGTGGGGATGTGGGGGCGGCGGACGCCGCCGGCGGCACCGCGAACGGCGTCAGCGGTTCCTCGCGGCCCTCGATCAGCTCCCGCAGGATGACCCGGACTTCTTCCTCGACCGACCTGCGGTTCTTGGCGGAGCGCAGGCGCAAATAGGTTTTGACGCCTTCGTCGAGCTTGCGGATGGTCAGGCTGGCCATGAGGCGGGCCTCCAATGAGGTGATAGCGATGCTATCACATCATGAATGCATTGCAATCAGTTCCCTCGGATGGCGAGCAGGATTCCAACCAGGGAAAAGGCAATGACCCAAAGGCCAATTGTCTGCCACCGGGCCTTGCGGCCCTCCGCACGGGCCATTTCCTCGATCGTGTCCGACGACAGCATGTGGCCTTCGCGGGTCATGGTTTCCAGCTGCTCGAGCACCGTCACGGCGCGGCTGGCGATAGCTGGCAGTCCCGCCAGTATCCGGCCGAGCTCGCCGGCACCGGACATCGCGCCCTGGATGCGGCCGACCGGGCCGAGATTGTGCGCGATCCACTCGCGCACTACCGGGTCGGCAGTCTTCCAGATGTCGAGCTTGGGATCGAAGCCGCGCGCCACGCCCTCGACCACCACCATGGTCTTCTGGAGCAGGATCAGTTCGGGTCTGGTCTGCATGTCGAAGAGGCCGGTGACCTCGAGCAGCAGCGTGAGCAGCCGCGCCATCGAGATCTCCTCGGCGGTGCGGTTGTGGATCGGCTCGCCGATGGCGCGGATTGCCTGCGCAAAATTCTCGACTGAATGGTGCGAGGGCACATAGCCCGCCTCGAAATGCACCTCCGCCACGCGGCGATAGTCGCGGGTGATGAAGCCGAGCAGGATTTCCGCAAGGAAGCGCCGCTCCTTCAGGCCGAGCCGGCCCATGATGCCGAAATCGACCGCGACGAGATGTCCCGCATCGTCCAGGAACATATTTCCCGGATGCATGTCGGCATGGAAAAAGCCGTCGCGCAGCGCATGGCGCAGAAAGCTCTGGATGATCTTGCGGCCGAGGTCGGGCAGGTCGACACGGGCCTCCTGCAGGCGCGCGTGATCGTTCAGCGCGATACCGTCGATCCACTCCATCGTCAGTACGTTGTGTGTCGTGCGATCCCAATCGACCGTGGGTACGCGGAAATCCGGATCGTCCCGTGTGTTCTCCGCCATCTCCGACAGCGCGGCCGCTTCCAGCCGCAGGTCCATCTCCATGGCGACGGAGCGCGACATCGTGTTGATGACCTCGACGAGGCGCAGGCGGCGCGCTTCGGCCGAATAGGTCTCGGCCTTGTGCGCGACGAAGAAGAAGTCGGAGAGGTCGCGCCGGAAACGTGCGGCGACGTTGGGTCGCAGCACCTTGATCGCGACCGCCTTGCGCACGCCGTCGCGTACCACCTCGCCGCGATGCACCTGCGCGATCGAGGCTGCCGCAACGGGCGGGCCGAAGCTCGCGAACACCTCCGTCAGAGGACGCTCCAGCGAGGTTGCGATCTGGGTTTCCGCTTCGGCTTGCGAAAACGCGGGCAGGCGATCCTGGAGGCTTTCGAGGTCGCGCGCCATGACGACGCCGACAACGTCCGGGCGTGTTGCCAGGAACTGGCCGAGCTTGAGATAGGCCGGGCCCATCCGGGTCAGTGCGCGGGACAGCCGCGGTCCATGCTTTGGGCCTCGCCGTTCGACGAGCCGCGCAAGCTTCAAGGCGAGCTGTCCGGGTGGCGGCACCAGGCTCGGATCGACGGCGCCGAACACGCCCTCGCGCGCGAACACGATCGCGGCGCGGGCAAGACGCGCAATGTGGGTAATTGCAGAGATCACAAACGCCAGCCTGAATGCAATGCGACGATGCCGCCGGACAGGGTCTGCCAGCTCACGCGGGAGAAGCCGGCATCGCGGATCATGTCGGCGAAGGCGTTCGGCTTGGGGAATTTGCGGATGGACTCGACGAGATACTGATACGATTCGGCATCGCCCGTCACCATGCGGCCAAGCGGCGGAATCACCTTGAACGAGAACAGGTCGTAGAGACGATCGAGC
Source organism: Bradyrhizobium sp. UFLA05-125 (assembly GCF_059803515.1). Taxonomy (NCBI): domain Bacteria; kingdom Pseudomonadati; phylum Pseudomonadota; class Alphaproteobacteria; order Hyphomicrobiales; family Nitrobacteraceae; genus Bradyrhizobium; species Bradyrhizobium sp. UFLA05-125. The sequence continues at coordinate 162,389 of NZ_JBANBJ010000010.1, forward strand.
CCGGGCATCTCGACCGTTGAGAATTCCAGGCACAGGAAGCGGCTGCCCGGCTTCAGCACCCGATAGGCCTCACCAAGTGCGAGATCGATTCGCGGCACGTTGCGGATTCCGAAGGCGATCGTATATGCATCGAAGCTGCGATCGGCAAAGGCGAGCGCCTCGGCATTGCCCTCGACGAAGTCGACCTGGGTGTCGAGATGCTGCTTCTCGGCACGCTCGCGCCCAACGGCAAGCATGTTGGCGTTGATGTCGCAGACCGTGGCGTGAAAGCCGGGGCCGGCCGCCTTGGCGGCGCGGAACGAGATATCGCCGGTGCCGCCGGCAACGTCGAGCAGCGCGAATGGCCGGTCACTCCGCGGCGGGTCGAGCGCGTTGATCATGATCTCCTTCCAGATCCGGTGCAGTCCACCGGACATCAGGTCGTTCATCAGGTCATAGCGCGAGGCAACGCTGTGAAACACATCGTTCACCAGTGTCTGCTTGTCGCTCAGGGGGACATCCCTGAAGCCAAAATGCGTGGTTTCGCCCGGCCGATCCATTACTCTACTCCACGAGGCGGACCATAGCGCGGCCGCCGCAATGGCGCTATCACACCGCCCTCATAAGGTGAATGCCCGACCATGCCTGAATTGCCCGAAGTCGAGACCGTCCGTCGCGGCCTCCAGCCCGTCATGGAAGGCGCAAAAATCGTCAAGGCGGAGGCCCGCAGGGCCGATCTGCGGTTTCCCTTTCAGCCGGATTTCGTGGCGCGGCTGCAGGGCCAGGTGGTCACCGGGCTCGGCAGGCGCGCAAAATATCTCATGGCCGATCTCGCCTCCGGTGACGTGCTGTTGATGCATCTCGGCATGTCCGGCTCATTCCGCGTGATCAAGCCGGATGATGCAGCGGCCCCGGGAGAATTTCACTATCCCAAGGGCAAGGACTCCACGCACGACCACGTGCTGTTTCGCATGTCCTCCGGCGCCGACATCGTGTTCAACGATCCGCGCCGCTTCGGTTACATGAAAGTGATCGCGCGCAATGCGCTGGAGGACGAGCCGCTGTTGCGCGGGCTCGGCCCCGAGCCGCTCGGCAACGAATTCGACGCGGCGATGCTGGCGCGGTCCTGCGCCGGCAAGAAGACCAGCCTGAAGGCCGCGCTGCTCGACCAGCGCGTGGTGGCAGGGCTTGGCAACATCTATGTCTGCGAGGCGCTTCATCGCTCGCATCTGTCGCCGCGCCGGATCGCCGCGACGCTCGCCACGCGGGCCGGACAACGCAAGGGCGTTGCCGGGGGCGAGGCGACCGATCACGCCAGGCAGCTGGTCGGAGCGATCCACGCAGTGCTCAATGACGCGATCAAGGCAGGAGGCTCGAGCTTGCGCGATCATCGCCAGACCTCTGGCGAGCTCGGCTACTTCCAGCATTCCTTCAAGGTCTATGATCGCGAAGGCGAGGCGTGCAAGACGCCGGGCTGTGGCGGCATCGTGAAGCGCTTCACCCAGAACGGACGATCGACGTTCTGGTGCCCGAAATGTCAGAAGTAGCCAGCGATGCAGACGCCCTTGCTTGAAACCGAACGCCTGATTCTGCGTCCGCTGGCATTGGCTGACGCGCCTGCGATCCAGCGCCATTTCAACAACTGGAACATCATCCGGCATCTCGCCATGGTCGTCCCCTGGCCGTATCCGGCGGATGGCGCTGAAACCTTTATCCGCCAGCAGCTCGAAAAGATCTCAGCGGGTGAAGAGATCCATCATTGGGTGCTGGTGCTGCGGGGCGGTGACGGCGAGGCGATCGGAAACATTCATTTCCGCCCTCGAGCCGACGGCGCCAAGGGCAATCGTGGCTTCTGGCTGGCCGAACCTTATTGGCGGCGCGGATTGATGACGGAGGCGATCACGGCGGTGAACGACTTCGCATTTCTCACGCTTGGCCTCGACCATTTCTACGTCTGCAACGCCGCGTCGAACGAGGCCTCACGCCGGGTCAAGCAGAAGACCGGCGCGGAGTTCGTCGGCTTCATCGAGCTCGCCCATCACGGCGGACAGTCGAAGTCCGAAAGGTGGATCGTGCGGCGCGAAGCCTGGTTGCTGGAGGGGCCAGCCCTAGCCACGTGACGTTTGCAAAGAGCGAAGCGAAGCAATCCGGCCGGGCTGGTGGCCGGATTGCTTCGTCGCCTGGGCTTCCCTTTACCGGTAGAGGCAAGCCCGGCTGTCGTCTGAGCGATCGCCCTACTCAGGACGCCAGCGTGGCCCTCTCGTTCGACGGGATCTCGGCGGCGGCGTGCACCATGCCGTTTGCGGCCGAGATAACCTGATCGATCAAGAGATTGGTCGTTGTCGCGAGATTGAGCCGGGTCTCGATCCACTGCCAGAGGCCGCGGATTTCGTCCGCCGACTTGCTGCCGGGCGCGAATTCGCTGACCGCAAGGCCGGCGGCAAGCGAGTCCTGGTGATCGTTGCGCATCACGATCAGCGGGCGTACGAGCACATCGGCGAGGTCGAGCGCGGCTTCCTCGCCGAGAGTATTGGCCGCATTGTCGATGCGCTGGCCACGGATCGGCGTCTGGTTCAGCACGAAGCCGAAGGGACGCTTCCAGGCGCGGGCCACGCTGAGCGTCGAGGCGGTGGCTTCGATGTCAGCGACCGTGGGCCGGGATGGGATCAGGCACAGATCGGAATGGCGGATCGCTGCCGTGGTCGCGGCGCTGAGGCCGGCCGCGGTGTCGACGATCGCGAGCTGCAGGCCGCTCTCCGCCAGCATCTTCAGGCGTGGCTCGATGTTGGAGGCCTGGTAGATCGGTTCGACCACAGGCTCAGCCGTGGTGCGGCGGCGCCGCCAGTTCGACAGCGTTCCCTGCGGGTCGGTCTCGATCAGGCGAACGCTGAATCCGGCCTGCCTTGCGGCCAGTGCGAGGCCGATGGCAAGAGTGCTCTTGCCACTGCCACCCTTTTGGGTGGCCAGTACGATGGTATGCATGGATGATGTATCCTTTGGAATGCCTGAGTCCTGGGTAACGCCACGCGAACGTGCATCGACGGATGCTGAGCTCTTCTCGCTCAGGACGTGCCCGGCCCGATCCAAAGGGATCGCGGATGTCCGAATCAACGGTACGATGATGGTGGAATAGGGGATGCCAGCTAATCCGTAGGACTACTGGATCAGTAGTCGTACGTATGAAGTGCTCATCGCCGGGCACAACGAGGTAAAAGAGCGTGGGCGGTGATTGGCGCGATCGTGCGGCGACGGCCTTTGAGTTGTCAGAAGCAGCGGGTGGCTCGAGCCGCGGCATGGTGGTCCTGAGGTGAATGTCACGCTCTCCGCCGCCGTGCCCGCTGCACGATGATCCCTGCCATCGCCCACAGGCCGACAAAGAAGAAGATCGCACGGAAGATGAACAGCGGCCGGACCAGCTCCGGAGGTAGCACGAAGATGCCGATGCCGACCGGAAGCTGGATCCAGCGGAAGACCATGACGATCAGCTTTTCGATCGCGGCCTCCTCGGGCAGCGCGAAAGAGAGCACGAACAGACCGAAATAGCTGAACATGAACTTGATCTGGCTCTCGACCATCTGGCCGGCGATCTCGCCCTGTCCGATGCTCTGGCCCTGCTCGGCCATTGCGAGCATGGCAAGCAAATGCGCGTTTTCAATCGCGTCGAGCACGCCGGTGATCAGGATCGCCCCGATCGCGAAATTGACGACGGTCGCGACATTGGTCCGGAACGGCTTGTCGGCGACCCAGGCTTTCAGCACCAGCGCGAGTGAGATGAAGAAGGCGGAATAGACGACGATGAACATGAAATCCAATCCGAGGTCGGTGCGCAAGAATGGCGCGCGTTGCACCAGCAATGTCGCGTAATCTGCTGCCGGGCGGTTGATCTGAAACAACCCTTGCGACCCCTGCGTGGCCAGCGCCAGCGCAAAAAGCATCAAGGCGAGCAGCCCGCCGGCGATTCCCAGCATGACTGTGCTGCGTTCCGTCCTGCTCATTGTCCGTGCCTCCGTAAGCGGCTGCCCCACACGGGGTGCAGATTTGATCGGTGCCGTCAAATATGAGCAAATGCTCGGTATTTCCAACTCGCATTCCCGGATGCTCTCCGAGAGGTCCCAATGAGCCCGACAGAGCCGAGAAAATCGCCGAAGCAGGACCGCGCCAGGGCGACCGTCACCGCGATTTTGGACGCGACGGCTCGCATTTTGGCCAAGGAGGGGTTCGAGGCGGTCAACACCAACCGCGTCGCAGAGGTGGCGGGCGTCAGCGTCGGATCGCTCTATCAATATTTTCCGAACAAGACCGCGATGGTCGGCGCAGTCGCCGTGCGCCACACCGAATCCATGGCGGCGGTCATTGCGGCCGGGGTGAATGCGGCGCCTCACGATAACTTGCCGCGCCTGGTGAAAGCGTTGATCCGCGCGACCATGCAAGCGCATGCGGAGAATCCGCGCTTGCGCCGCGCGATCATCGAGGAGCTGCCGCGGATCGGACGTCCCGCGCGTATCGCCGAACTCAAGCGCAACATCCTCCAATCAGTCGTGGAGTTGCTGGCCGCGCATCGCGCGGAGCTCGAGGTCAGGGATTTGCCGACGGCTGCGTTCGTGGTCGTGAACACCATCGAACATATCACGCATGTCGCGCAAACGATGGCCTATGGCCCTCGGGACTTCGCGCGGCTCGAACGCGAACTGAACGATTTGACCCTGGCTTACCTGATCGGCCGGCGCGGCTGACTCGGCTACTTCCGCACGCAAATGACTCGCACGACGGCCGCTTTTGCGTCCGTCGAGCTGCCATTGGCGGTGACATCCTTCGCCTTCAGGAAATTGCGCACGCCATCGGCGGACACCATCACGGCCTGCGCGGCAGGCGCCGGATTGGCGGGGCCTGCGACGACCGCCGGTTTCAGCAATGCGATGCCGGCGAACTTGCCGTCACCATCGATCGCGGCGCCGCCGGAAAATCCAACCGCCGGCGCCGGCGAGAGCGCTGCATCGCCGCCGGTGACGGCCGCTAGCGCAGTCTTGAGGCTCGAGACGGCGGTGCCGCCGCCCTGGTTCTGCGGATCGGCGATGCCGACGATATCGACAGCCGCTTTGGCTGTGCCACTCGCCAAATTCAGCGGCTTCAAGCCGCGCGCGCCGTAGATGTGCAGCAGCGCGAGGTCGTGTTCCTTGTCTTCCGCAAACCGGTCGGCATTGCCGTAGCCGCCGATGGTGAGGGCGAGGCAACCGTCGGTGACGAGACGGTCGGTGACGATCGCGCCGTCGTCGGTGACGACGATGCCGGTGCCGTATTCGACGGTTTTCCGCGGTGGTGGTCCCGCCTGCGGCATCGAGGGAAACGCGTTGAAGGCGCTCGACATCGCGATCACGACCGGCTCGACGGTGTTTTCCATGGCCTGATCGTAGAGGATCGTCATGATCCGCACCTCGTCACCCCTGAAGGTGCCGCGCACGTAAAACTTCTTCAGGCCTTGCAATCCCGACAGCACGAAGAAGTCGGGCTTCACCACGGTGTAATCGACCTTGCGCCCGGCGGGCTCCTTCTTCTCGACTTCCGCGAGCTTTGCGGGTGTCGGGTTCGCCTCCTTGCGGCGGCTGAGCAGCACCTGCACCGTGCCGGTCGGCGAGGTCCATTTCGAGCCGTTGGCATCGCTCGCCTGCTGCGGCACGAGCTTGCCAGGGATGCCGAGCCGCGCGCCGCTGGTCGGCTCCATCACGACTTTCCAGCCGACGCTCTCCTGCCTCTTGCGCGCCGTCTCGGCGAGTGCGGCCCGCTCCTGCGGGTTCAGCACGCCGGTCGGCTTGCCGCCATTCGCCTTCTGGTATTCCTTGATGGCGTTGACCATGCGCTCGCTGACGTCGCCGGTGATCGCGCCGTTATATTGCCCGACCCAGGCGAGGTCAGATTGCAGCGTAAGCCGCTCCGCCTGCGCCATGGTGTCCGCAGTCTCGGACGG
>NZ_JBANBJ010000110.1:0-22066 GCF_059803515.1 Bradyrhizobium sp. UFLA05-125
ACACCGTGTGATTGCGAGGAATTTTACGCGATTTGACGGTTTCATTCGCGCGGATGGTGAACGCGGGGTTTCCGCATCCTCCGCCTTATGGTTTCGAATTGGTGCAAGGGCGCCAACCGGCGATCGCGAGCCTGCATCAATCGAAAATTTACGAGGCTTTCGATTCGTTCAAATCCCACACATATTTTCGCCGAATTAAGCTCAACGCAATCACTTGCGATTTATCGAGAGTTGCTAGGTCGAAGGCCCGCGGGGGTGCCGCCGGCTGGATCTAACACACAGGTCGCAAGATGCGCTTTCTGCTCCGCATCACATTCTGGCTCGGGCTGGTGCTGGTACTCCTGCCGCGAGACAAGACTCCCGAATCGGAGAAGCTGCCGCAGGTCGGCGCCGCCGAGGCAGTTTCGGCTGCGACCGCGGCCGTCTCCGACATGAGCCAGTTCTGCAAGCGGCAGCCGGCGGCCTGCGAAGTCGGCGGACAGGCCGCGACCATCATCGGCCAGCGGGCGCAGGACGGAGCGCGCAAGCTCTACCAGATCATCAATGACAAGAAGGAGCAGATCACCAACGGCAAGAATGACAACAAGAATGACAAGAAGGCGCCGGACCACACCGGCTCGATCGGCAGCATGGCTGAAGCCGATCTCGACCCCACTCCGGCACAGCGCGACACCCTGACCCAGGACGACCTGGCGCTCGAATGGCGCGGGCCGGAAACGGCGAATTAGCGCCCAAACCCTATCGATTTCGCGTCCTTGCGTCCCTATATTGGCCGTGAGATCACACGCGGGCCATCATGACGACGATCGACGAAATCAGGGATAATTTCGAGATTCTGGACGAGTGGGACGACCGCTACCGGTACGTCATCGAGCTCGGCCGCTCCCTGGAACCGATGCCGGAGGCGGAACACTCCGCCGACAACAAGGTGCAGGGCTGCGTCAGCCAGGTCTGGCTGTCCAAGCGGATCGATCGCGGGAATGGCACGCCGGTCCTGAAGTATCGCGGCGATAGCGACGCCCATATCGTGCGCGGGCTGGTCGCGATCCTGCTTTCGCTCTATTCCAACCGCACGCCGCAGGAAATTCTTTCCACCGACGCGCTCGCGGTGTTCGACGAGTTCGGCTTTCGAGACCATCTGACGCCACAGCGCTCCAACGGCCTGCGCTCGATGGTGGAACGCATCCGCACCGATGCGCGCGAGGCGCTCGCGGAAGCCTCGTGACGGAACGCTATTTGCGTTTTCTCTGCTGCTGCCCCAACCCCATCTTCTTCGCCAATTGCGAGCGCGCCACCGCATAGTTCGGCGCGACCATGGGATAGTCGGCCGGCAGACCCCATTTCTCGCGATATTGCTCGGGCGTCATGCTGTACTGGGTGCGCAGATGGCGCTTCAGCGACTTGAAGCGCTTGCCGTCCTCGAGGCACACGAGATAGTCCGGCGCGATCGACTTCTTCAGCGATACCGCGGGCTTTGCCGGCTCGAGCGGCGCCTCGTTCCGCCCCGAAGAGACCCGCACCAGCGCGCCATGCACCTGGCTGATCAGGTTCGGAATCTCTGCCGCCGGCGTCGGATTGTTACTGACATACGCCGAGACGATGTTCGCCGTCAGCTCGATGAAGTTTTTACCCGCAGCTTCTGACACGGATGGACCTCAGGACCGCTGGTCGAGATGCGTGCGCAGCTCGTCGATCGAGGCGAAGCGCATCATGCCTTCAGGCATCTGCGCCTCGATCGAGCCGTCGGAATAGAGCGAATAGGCCATCCCGTCGACCACGCCAGATTTGAGCACGGTGACGGCCGGCTGCTCGGCCGGTGGCGCCGGACGCGGCTCAGGTGCCGGCGGCGGCGCAGCTTCCGAAAAGGTCGAGGTTGCACGCGGCGGTCGGCGCGGCGGCGTTGCCTCTGGCGGCCGCATCCGTTCGGGCTTCGGCCAGGCATCGTCGAAGCTTGCCGGCGGCGGTTCGGCAGGCTCGGGTGTCGGATGCTCCTCACCCGGTGCGGCCTCGGAGGCCTTGGCCTGCGCGCGCTCGCGCTCCTTGCGCGAGGTCGAAGCGAACAAGAGATTGCGCCGGCGCGGTGCTTCAGGCGCTTCCGGCACCGGCGGCACTTCGGCGCGCGTACGCGCCGCTGCTTCATCCAGCCAAGGGGGCGGCGCAGCCGGAGACACCGGCATCGGCGGCTCGGCCTTGCCGGCCTCGGCAGGAACCGCTTCCGGCCCAGGCACGCCCGCCGTCGCAAGGCCGGGCGGCAGCACCGGCCTGACCCGAACCTCGGACAGTGCTGTCGTTGCGGCAAGCCTGCGGGAGATGCCCTTCAGCTCCTGGACGACGGCGTACAGGGCCATCAGTAACATCCCGGAGCAGACGCCAATGGTCCCGCTGAGTATGAGGGTACTACCGAGACTGAATTCCTTGAGCGAGATGCCCCAAAGGACCGTGAGGAGACCCGCCACAAAGGCGAAAATCCCCGCGATCAGCATTGCCAGCGTCATCGAATTCACCCCCGGCCGCGCATGAGCGCGCGACACCACCTACGCCACGATACCGTCATACCGCACGCCTCGCCAACGGCCAATTGCCATAGCCGTTCCTTAAAATAGCGAAATCAGAGACTTATTCACATTCCCTTCAGCAATACTTCGCTAGCTCTAGCAAAGCTCCAGGAATTCGAAATTGCTGCGTTGCATCAGGAATTTAGCCATAATGCGCAATTACTTGGAAATGGAACTGCGCTATAGGGTTCCCGGGAAAAAGAGCCATGCGCGCCGGCACGGCCGAGAGGGGATTCCGGGTCACCGACTGCCATGACATCCATCACCACTTCGGCGATCGATACGCCTCTGGGGCGCTCGATTGAGCGGACTTGCGACGACCTTGCCATGCTGGTGCTGGCGGCAGTCGCGGTTATCGCGGGGCTGACCTTCCGCGACTACGGGCTTGGCTGGGACGACTATACCCACGCCGAATATGCCGACCTCTTGCTGCGCATGTTCGGGTCGGGCTTCAAGGACACCGCGGCGCTCTCCTTCGCCAATCTCTACATGTATGGCGGCGGCTTCGACATGGTCGCGGCGCTTCTGCACAAGGTCATGCCGCTCGAGTTGTTCGAGACGCGTCGTCTCGTCGGCGCCGTCGTCGGCGTGATCGGGCTTGCGGTGACCTGGCGGCTCGCTCGCCGCGTCGGCGGACCGCTCGCCGGCCTTGCAGCACTCCTGCTGCTCGCGCTCTGCCCGATCTTCTACGGGCACATGTTCATGAACCCGAAGGATGCGCCGTTCGCGGTGGCGATGATTATCCTGATGCTCGGCCTGGTACGACTGGCCGAGGAATATCCGCAGCCCTCGCCGCGCACCATTCTGATCGTCGGCCTCGGCGCCGGCCTCTCGATCGGCACGCGCATTCTCGGGGGCCTTTCGCTCGTCTATGCGATGATCGGTTTCACGCCGCTGTTTCTGGAAGAGCTGCGCGTCGAAGGCCCCCGCGAAGCGATCCGCCGCTTCGCCCATGTCGTCTACGTGCTGCTGCCCGGCCTGGTGCTCGGCTATCTCATCATGGGCCTGATCTGGCCGTGGTCAATCATGGAGCCCGGCAATCCGTTCCAGGCGCTGACCTACTTCTCGCATTTCTTCGAGAAGCCCTGGAAGGAGATGTTCGACGGCGCGCTGGTGTCCGTGCCCGACATGCCCTGGTCCTATCTGCCGACATTGTTCGCGCTGCAACTGCCCGAAGTGATGCTCGTGCTGATGATCGGCGCCGTCACCGGCACCATGACTATCCTGCCACGCCGCGAGGTTCCGGCCCGACGCAAGACCATCCTGTTGATGCTGACGCTCGCAGCCACGCTGCCGCTCGTGATCGCGATGGTAAAGCGGCCGGCACTCTACAACGGCATCCGCCACTTCGTCTTCGTCATTCCGCCGATGGCCGTCCTGGGCGGCGTCGCCCTTGCCTGGACCATGGAGCGTCTGCGGACCAATCACCGCGCCTGGCAGCCCGTCGTGCTCGCTACCTTCTGCTTCGGCCTCGCGCTGCCGCTCGCCGAGATGATCCGGCTACATCCTTATCAATACACGCACTTCAACCACATCGCCGGCACCGTGCGCGCCGCCGACGACCGCTTCATGCTGGACTATTGGGGTCTTGCCCTGAAGCAGGCCTCCGACGAGTTGCGCGAGCAGCTCATCGAGCGCCAGGAAATCCCGCCGCGCAATCGCAAATGGAAGGTCGCGGTGTGCGGCCCGCAGCGGCCGGCGCAAGTGGCGCTCGGTCCCGACTTCACCATCGGCTGGGATTCCAACGCTGCAGACTTCGCCATGACGCTCGGCGAGTTCTACTGCAAGGGCCTCACCGCGCCGGTCATGGTCGAGATCAAGCGCGACGACGTGGTCTTCGCCCGCGTCTACGACATCCGCGGCCGCAGCATTTCAAGCCTGCTGTCGATCCCGGCGCCTTGATATTTCTTTCCTGACCTGAGCCCGGACGGAGCGAAGCGAAATCCGGGATTGGCGACTCCCCGCATTGCGCTTCCGCCTTCGCTCTTCGAGCTACGGCGGACAAGCCGCTCCATGCGGGTTACGCTTGACTGCTGCGCATCGCGCGCCTTGCTGCGACTTCCTCGCAGGACTAGGCTCCCGCCCCGCAACAACGAGGTTCGGAGATTTTGCCATGTCGCCAGCGGAAGCGCGCCTGAAGGACGTGCCGTCGAACATGACGGAGGCCGAGTGGCAACAGCGGGTCAATCTCGCCGCCTGCTATCGCCTCGTCGCCCTCTACGGTTGGGACGACCTGGTCGACACCCACATCTCCGCCCGCGTGCCTGGCCCCGAGCATCACTTCCTCATCAACCCCTACGGGCTGATGTTCGACGAGATCACCGCATCGAGCCTGGTCAAGGTCGACCTGCACGGCAACCAGCTCACCGATAGCGACTACAGCATCAACCCCGCCGGCTTCACCATCCATTCGGCGATCCACGAGGTACGCGAGGACGCGATCTGCGTGCTGCATCTCCACACGCTCGACGGCACCGCGGTGTCGAGCAGCGCGGAAGGATTGTTGCCGCTGAACCAGACCGCGCAGCTCGTCACGCACGATCTCGCCTATCACGACTATGAAGGCATCGCGCTGGATCACGAGGAACGGCCGCGGCTCCAGAAGGACCTCGGCGACCACAACCACATGCTACTGCGCAATCACGGCACGCTGACCGTCGGCCGCTCGGTCGCCTCCGCGTTCGAGCGCATGTATCACCTCGAGCGCGCCTGCTCGATGCAGGTGCGCACCCGTGCGCTCGGCACGCCGGTCTACCCGGTCGAGGAGATCGCGATCGAGAAGAACACCGAGCTCTTGTCGAACCGCGATCGCGCCGAGCTCCGCGCCACCAACCTGGTGTGGCCGCCTCTGCTGCGCAAGCTCGACCGCGTCAATCCGGGCTACCGGACTTGAGATTCGCGAGGATTCGTGTAGGATCTTCTGCGAACGACCTCTGCACGTTTTGGAATGAAACGCCGCCCAATTCCGGGCGGCGTTTTTATTTTGGTACGCCTTCGTAGGGTGGGCAGAGCGAAGCGTGCCCACCTCTTCTGTCGCAAATTCTGGAGGGATGGTGGGCACGACGCAAATGCGCCTTTGCCCACCCTACGCAGCTCCAGATTCCGGGTTCGCCTCTTCGAGGCGCCCCGGAATGACCGCTACGCGGTCACTTCACCTCCGCCAGCGCGGCGAGGATGCGGGCCCAGGAGCGGATGCCCTTCTGGAAGCTCTGCAGATCGTACTTCTCGTTCGGCGAATGGATGTTGTCGTCGTCCAGGCCGAAGCCGACGAGCAGCGAGTCCAGCCCAAGCGTGCGCTTGAAATCGGCGACGATCGGGATCGAGGCGCCCGAGCCCATCAGCACGGTCTCCTTGCCCCATTCGTCCGTCAGCGCCTTCTTGGCGGCGGCGAGCGGCTTCATGTTCCAGTCGAGCGCGATCGCGGGGGCCGCCGAATGGTCGCCGAACTCGACCTTGCAGTCGTCCGGAATGCGCGCCGACACATAGTCACGGAAGGCCTTGCGGATCCTCGCGGGATCCTGCCCTTCGACCAGTCGGAACGAGACTTTTGCGGATGCATGTGACGGGATCACCGTCTTGGAGCCTTCGCCAATGTAGCCGCCCCAGATGCCGTTGACGTCACAGGTCGGGCGCGAGGAGGCCTGCTCGATCAGCAGCCGTCCCTTTTCGCCAGCCGGGATCGACAGACCGATCGGCTTGAGGAACGTCTCCGGCGTCAGATTGAGCTTCTTCCACTGCTCCAGGATATCGGCGGGCAGGTCCTTCACCCCGTCATAGAAACTGGGAATCGTGATGTGACCGTCATCGTCGAACAGCCCGCCGAGGATTTTGGTGAGCACGCGGATCGGGTTCATCGCCGCGCCGCCGAACACGCCGGAATGCAGATCGCGGTTGGCGGCGGTGATCTTGACCTCTTCATAGAGCAGGCCGCGCAGTGACGTCGTGATCGCCGGCGTGTTCCGATCCCACATGCCAGTGTCGCAGACCAGCACATAGTCGGCTTTGAACTCGTCCTTGTTGGCTTCGATGAACGGCACAAAGTTCTTCGAGCCCACCTCCTCCTCGCCTTCGATGAGGAAGGTGACGTCAATCGGCAGCGAGCCCGTCACCGCCTTCCAGGCGCGGCAGGCCTCGACGAAGGTCATCACCTGCCCCTTGTCGTCCTCGGCGCCGCGCGCGACGATGATCTTGCGGCCGTCGGCATGATCGGTGACAACGGGCTCGAATGGCGGGCGGTGCCAGAGATCCAGCGGATCGACCGGCTGCACGTCGTAGTGTCCATAGAACAGCACGTGCGGACGTCCGCTCGCCTTGCTCTTGCCGACGACGGCGGGATGGCCCGCGGTCGGCCTGACTTCGGTTGCAACGCCGAGGCTTGCGATATCCTTGGCGAGATGCTCGGCCGCCGCCTTGCAATCATTGGCAAAGGCCGGATCGGCCGAGATCGACTTGATGCGCAGCAGCGCGAACAGGCGCGTCAGGCTGTTGTCGAAATCCTTGTCGATGTGATCGAGCACGGACTGGAGCTGTGCATTGGACATTGTTCTCGTTCCTGACTTGCGATGACTCAAGGCGCTGCTGCTTTTAGCTCCGCCGCAGCTTTCGAGCCAGACGCATCTGGCGGATGCCTGATGTGCCAGACCAGCGCGCCCGCAAGAACGGCGGTAGCGGCGAGGTTGTTGCCCCAGGCCTGCAAAACCAGGGGAAACGGCGGCAGCGACAGCAGCATGAGGATGCCTGCCGCCGCCAGCGCGAGCCAGGTTCCCAGCCGCACGCGGAGGCGCTCGTCGAAGGCGGCGCGATGCATCAGCACCGTTATCGGGAAGAACAGCCACATGAAGTAATATTGTCGCGCCAGGGGCGAGGCCACCGTCATCAGGCAGAACAGGATGCCGAGCTCCTCGGCGTCCGACCGTTCGGTTCGCCGCCGCTGCGCAGGCATCACAGCGAGGAAGCCGAGCCCGAGCGCCGCCGACACCGCGAGCACGATCCAGTTCGCAGTTTGGTATTCGACGTCGATCACATTCATCGTGCGTGGCGGCTTGCTTGGATCGTCCTGATTCCAGTTGACCGGCCGCACCAGCCGGTGCGTCACCGCAATGATCGACTGGTTGACCCACGACCAGTTCTGCTCGTCGCGCTTGCCAAATCCCTTTTCCGAGCTCGAGCCGACCATAGCCTGGTACCAGGTCTTGAGCTCGTTGACGTTGTGGTCGAAGCCGCGGATCGGCGCCGGCACCACGAAGAGAAGGATGCCGGTGCAAGCGATCGTGCTCGCGACGGCCGCCCACTGCCGGCGCCAAACCAGATAAGGCAGCACCGCAACCGGAAAAACCTTGATGGCGGTGGCGAGCGCGAACATGAAGCCGGCGAGCCAGGACCGCTGGTGCTGGAGGCTCCAGAAGCCGTAGAGCATCATCGCCAGCAGAAGCAGGTTCGGCTGGCCGAGGTCGAACATGTCGAACACGAAGGTGATGGTGACGAAGGCGGGCAGCGCCTCCAGCCAGCGACCGGGCGTGTGTCCGGAGCCGGTCATGGCATTCGAGAGAATTCCTGTGTACCACCACGCTACCGCGTTCAGGATCGACAGCACGACATAGAGTGGGATCTTGCCGAACCAGCTCGGGATCGCGAGCAGGATCGCCGGCAGCGGTGGGTAGATATAAGCAAACATCTGTGTGACGTCAGGATAGAGCGCCCCACCCTGTAGTACCTGCTCGCCCGCCCAGTACCAAAGCGCATAATCCTTGGTCTTGCCGTGACCGAATATTTCGGGAACGAGCACGTCGGCGGTCAAGAGGACGCAGCAGAAGAGGAAGAGCAAATCGAGCGGGGCGCGCAACGACGAAGACCTGAGCGCGCCGGGTTTGGTGGGGGAATGGGTGGCGGTCACAATGCCTTCAATCTGAAGCCAAACAAAAACGTTCGATAGATGTGGATGAAAACTCCAGCTGCAAGTAGGCTCCCTCCTCTCCCCGCAAACTGGGCGAGGAGAGCTACGGCTACACAGAAAACCGTTTCGACAAAAGTCCCTGCCTACCGACGCAGCAATCCGCCCAGCGCGCCGCGCACCAAAGCGCGGCCGACCGAGCCGCCGAGCTGGCCGCCGACAGACTTGCCGAGATCGGCGACGACGCCGCCGACCACCTGATTTGTGACCGTGCGCGTCACGTCGCGCACGACGCGCTGGCCGGTGGTGAGCCGGCTGCGCCCTGTATTGGTGCCGAAGATGGTGCCGACGATCGAGCCGATCTGGCCGAGGATGCCGCCTCCACCGCCGTTCGCAGAACCGTCCGCGGTCGCCGCGGTGCCGGCAATGCGCTTTTGCAGGATCTCATAGGCGGATTCGGAATCGATCGCGGTGTCGTATTTGCCCTTCACCGGGCTTGCATCCATGATCGCCTTGCGCTCCTCCGGCGTGATCGGCCCGATCCGCGCCGAGGGCGGACGGATCATCACGCGCTCGACCATCGACGGCGTGCCATTGCCTTCGAGGAAGGAGACTAGCGCCTCGCCCTTGCCAAGCTCCATGATCACCTTGGCGGTGTCGAGTTTCGGATTGGGCCGGAAGGTCTGCGCGGCGGCCGCGACCGCCTTCTGGTCGCGCGGGGTGAAGGCGCGCAGCGCGTGCTGCACGCGGTTGCCGAGCTGCCCCAGCACCCGATCGGGCACGTCGATCGGGTTTTGCGTGACGAAATAGACGCCGACGCCCTTGGAGCGGATCAGGCGAACCACCTGCTCAATCTTGTCCATCAGCGCCTTGGGCGCATCGTTGAACAGAAGGTGCGCCTCGTCGAAGAAGAACACCAGCTTTGGCTTGGGCAGATCGCCCGCCTCGGGCAGCTCCTCGAACAGCTCCGACAGCATCCACAGCAGGAATGTCGCGTAAAGCCGCGGGCTTTGGAGCAGCTTGTCGGCGACCAGGATGTTGATCATGCCGCGGCCGTCGCGATCGGTCTTCATGAAGTCCTTCAGCGTCAGTGCCGGCTCGCCGAAGAATTTCGCGCCGCCCTGGTTCTCCAACACCAGGAGCTGGCGCTGGATGGTCCCGACGGTTGCCTTGGTGACGTTGCCGAAACCTTGGGCAGCTTTGCGGATTGGCGCCAGCGGATCTTCTCCGGCATCCGGCCCCTTCTTGCTGGTGTCGGGCACGATGGCGTCGAGCAGCGCCCGCAGGTCCTTCATGTCGATCAAGGTCAGGCCGTTGTCGTCGGCGACGCGGAAGGCGACGTTGAGGACGCCCTCCTGCACGTCATTGAGGTCCAGCATGCGAGCCAAGAGAAGCGGGCCCATCTCGGTGACGGTTGCACGCACGGGATGACCTTGCTCGCCGAACACGTCCCAGAACACCGTCGAGAACTGGTCGGGCTGGAACGTCAGCCCCATGTCAGCGGCGCGCTTGACGATGAAATCCTTGGCCTCTCCCACCTCGGAGATGCCCGAAAGGTCGCCCTTGATATCAGCGGCGAAGACCGGGACACCTGCACGCGCAAATCCTTCTGCCATCACTTGCAACGACACCGTCTTGCCGGTTCCGGTTGCACCGGTGACGAGGCCGTGGCGATTGGCGAGCGCAAGCGTCAGCCAGGCAGTCTCGTCTCCCTTGCCGACGAAGATCTTGTCGCTGGTATCGCCGGGCTCGATGTCTTGTGTCGCCATTACTGTTTGCCTTGGTAGGGAATGCGAACTTTTGGTTCCGTAGTTTAACGTAAGTTAGGTGCCGATTGAACGGGTCAACGCATCTCGTGAGGCGCGCATATGCGACATCGTGAGAGATAAGGTGTGTGTCTCTTCGCCAAAAGTCGAAACGATACGTTCGCACCGCGGCAATTTTTCGTGGATTCCATCATTTGCTCTTGCATGGCTGCAACACTCCCCGCGCGATTCGTCGCCGCGCGTGCGTTCGTCGCTTGTAATTCTTAACGCGCCGGCTCAAGATCATTTTGAGAAGCAAGACTCCGGACTTGAACCGGCTGGGGGGCAGGCAAGATGGACGAGCTGATCGGGCGGCTGGCGACAAACGCCGGCATCGATAGTGCTGTCGCTGAAAAAACCATCGGCATTGTCCTTGGCTTCCTGCGCAATGAAGGCCCTTCCGACGGCGTCCAGGCTCTGATCGACCACATTCCCGGTGCCGAAGCCGCGATTGCCGCGTCGCAAAGCGGCGGCGGCCTGTCACGCCTGATGGGCGGCGGCCTGATGGCCGTCGGTACCCGGCTGATGGGCCTTGGGCTTGGCATGTCCGACATTCAAATGATCGCTCGTGAACTTTTTCGCTTCGGTCGAGACAAAATCGGAGCGGATGAGATGGGCAAGATCATTGCGGGGACGCCGGGCCTCGGCCAGTTCGCCTGAGGCTTTCGCACTTCACATCGAGTACCATGACATATCCCATCTCCGAGATTGAGGGCCTATCGGCTTTCGCCGCCAGCAAGCTGAAGGCGCAGGGCATTCGCACCACCGTCGCGCTGCTCGAAGCTGCCAGCACCTTGAAGGGCCGCAAGGCGCTCTCCGCCAGGACCGGCATCAGCGAGCAGCAGCTCCTGGAATGGGCCAACGTCTCCGACTACATGCGCATTCCCGGCATGGGCAAGGCCAAGGTCAACCTCGTCCGCGCCGCCGGCGTCACCACCGTCCGCGAGCTCGCCTATCGCAACCCGTCGCGGCTGGCGCAGAACATGCGCGCGGTGAACGAGAAGCGGAAATTGGTTCGCGTGCTGCCGTCGGAGAAGTCCGTCGGCGACCTCATCGCCAAGGCCCGCAAGCTGCCGCCGAAGATTTCGTATTAGACGCTCAGCTCCGCCACAGCTACACGCGGCTGTCATGCCCGGCTTGACCGGCGCATCTAGTATTCCAGACATCGAGATTCATCACAGCCGGCGCGGCGTACTGGATCGCCGGATCGAGTCGGGCGATGACACTGAGAGTGTGGCGGCATCCGGCACAGCGTGTCCGCGCTCCCCTTCCCGTCTTGACTCGTCGGCCCCGACCGCGCAAAGCGACCGCATGAGCGCCTTGCCCTCGCACCCTGCCCCGTCCACGGCCGCATGGCTGCGAACGCTGCTGGCCAGGCCGGTCCCGGCCGTGATGGGCGTGCTCAACGTCACACCGGATTCCTTCTCTGACGGCGGGCAATTCATCGCGCCCGACGAGGCCCTGGCGCGGGCGCGCACCATGATCGCCGATGGCGCCGACATCATCGACATCGGCGCCGAATCCACCCGACCCTACAAGGGCGCCCAGCCGGTTACGGCGGAGGAGGAACTACAACGGCTGATGCCGGTACTGGCGGAAGTGGTCGCACTCGGTGTGCCGGTCTCGATCGACAGCATGAAGTCGGAGGTCGTGGCTTTCGCACTGGACCAGGGTGCCGCGATCGCCAACGACGTCTGGGGCCTGCAGCGCGATGCCGGCATGGCGGCGGTAGTAGCGACGAAAAAAGTCCCTGTCATCGTGATGCACAACCGCGATAGCGTCGACCCCGCCATCGACATCATGCAGGACATGATCGCGTTCTTCCAGCGCTCCCTCGCCATCGCGGCGAAGGCAGGCATCGCCGAGGGCCACATCGTGCTCGACCCCGGCATCGGCTTCGGCAAGACGCCGGAGCAGAGCATGACGGCGCTGGCGCGCCTCAACGAGCTCAGCGTCCTCGGCCTGCCGGTGCTGGTCGGCGCCTCGCGCAAGCGCTTCATCGCATCCGTATCGCCGTCGGAGCCGCAGCAGCGGCTCGGCGGTTCGATCGCCGCCCATCTCATCGCCGCGCGGCGCGGCGCACGGATCATCCGCACCCATGACGTCGCCGAGACCCTGCAAGCCCTGCGGGTCGCCACCGCCATCGAGAGCAAGCAATGACCGATACGATCTTCGTCACCGGCCTCGTGATCCATGCCCGCCACGGCGTGATGGAGCATGAGACCGAGGTCGGCCAGCGCTTCGTCATCGACCTCGAGCTCTACGCCGATCTCCAGGAATCCTCGCGCACCGACCGGCTCGCCGACACCGTCTCCTATGCCGACGTGGTCGCGACCACGACGGCTGCGTTCAAGAACACCAACTACAAGCTTTTGGAGCGCGCGGCCGGCGCGGTCGCCGATGCCATCCTGTCGCACTTTTCGCGCATCCGTGCGGTGAAGGTCACCGTGCACAAGCCGCATGCGCCGATCGCCGCCATCTTCGATGACGTCGGCGTGGTGCTGACGCGCTCGCGGCACCCAAACCATGGCTAGCGCGATCATCGCGCTCGGCGGCAATGTCGGCGACGTCCGCGAGACGTTCAAGGACGCGATCTCGGATATCTGCGGCACGGCGCCCGGAAGGCTGATCGCGCGCTCGTCCGACTACTCCACCCCGCCCTGGGGCGACGAGGCCCAGGCCTCTTTCATCAACGCCTGCATCGAGATCGAGACGAGCCTCGATCCGCATGAGCTATTGTCTGTGCTGCAAAGGGTCGAGCAGAGCTTTGGCCGTACGCGAGCCAAGGAGCGGCGCTGGGGACCGCGCACGCTCGATCTCGACCTGATCGCTTATGACGACGTGTCCTTGCAAACGCCGGAGCTGACGCTGCCGCACCCGCGCCTGTTCGAGCGCGCCTTCGTGCTGGTGCCGCTCGCCGAAATCGCAGCCGACCGCGTGATCGGCGGCATCCGCGTGCGCGACAGCCTCGCCAGCGTCTCAACACAAGGAATCGAGCGGCTTTCGGATACCGGTTAACCAAAAACAACCGTTTGCAGGGGCTGCCTGCCGTGGCAATTTCGCCCCCAACGACGCGAACGAACATGTCCGGGAGTTTCCTGCCGAATGACCGCCGTGACTGACGATCTGCTGCTGGCCGCGGACTTCCCCAAGGCGAGTTACGAGGATTGGCGCAAGCTGGTCGATGGCGTGCTGAAGGGCGCGCCGTTCGAAAAGCTCGTCGGAAAGACTTACGACGGGCTGAAGATCGATCCCCTCTATCCGCGCGCCAGGGATGTCGCGCCCATGGCGGGTCGGCCTGCGGCCGCGCCCTGGCAGGTGATGCAGCGGATCGACCATCCCGATGCGGTCCTCGCGAATGCGCAGGCGCTCACCGATCTGGAGAATGGCGCGACGGGGCTGACGCTGGTATTTGCCGGCGGCAACGGCAGCCATGGCTTTGGCCTGGAACCGACGGCGGATGCTGTCGCGAAGGTCCTCAAGGACATTCACCTCGATGCCGGCATCGGCATCGAGCTTCAGGTCGGCCCGCAATCGCGGATGGCGGCGATCCATGTTGCGGAATACGTGAAGAGCAAGGGCATCGATCCTGCGGCCTGCGACATTCGCTTCGGGCTCGATCCACTCGCGGCCTGCGCCGTCTGGGGTCACAGTCCCTACGCCTGGGAGGAGATCGTTCCCGCGGTGACCTCTGGGATCAAGGGCCTCGCAGCGCTCGGCTTCAAGGGACCGTTTGCCTCCGCCGACGGACGCGTGATCCATGACGCCGGCGGATCGGAGGTGCAGGAACTCGCCTTCGTGCTCGCCTGCGGCGTCGCCTATTTGCGCGCGATCGAAGGCGCCGGCACTCCCTTGGAGCAGGCACAGGGCATGGTCTATGCGCGGCTCGCGGCCGACGCCGACCAGTTCCTGACCATGGCAAAGTTGCGCGCGCTGCGGCTATTGTGGGCGCGCATCGAGCAGGCCTGCGGCTTGACGCCGAAGCCACTGTTCATCGCGGCCGATACCGCATGGCGCATGCTGACGCAGCGCGATCCCTACGTGAACATGCTGCGCGCCACGATGGCCACGTTCGCCGCAGGCCTTGCCGGCGCCAATGCGGTCACAGTGCTGCCGCACACGCTGGCGCTTGGGCTTCCCGACGCATTCGCGCGGCGCGTGGCGCGTAACACGCAGCTGGTGCTGCTCGAGGAGAGCAATCTCGCAAAGGTCTCCGATCCCGCCGCGGGCGCAGGCGGCATCGAGACGCTCACGGCGCAGCTTTGCGAGGCGGCCTGGGCGCTGTTCCAGGAAACCGAAAAAGCCGGCGGCGCCTTCGCCGCGCTTCAGCAAGGCCTGATCCAGGGCAAGGTTGCCGCAACGCGCAAGGCGCGCGCGGCCAACATTGCAAAGCGCCGCGACGTGCTGACAGGCGCGAGCGAGTTTCCGAACCTGCAGGAGAACGATGTGGCCGTGCTGCCGGCGACGCCGGTCGCGCTTGCGCCTTACGGCGCGCAAAAGTTCAAATTCGACCCGCTTGCGCCGATCCGCCTTGCGGAACCTTTCGAGGCGCTGCGGGACAAGTCCGACGCCAAGCTGAAGGCAGACGGCGCGCGGCCAAAGGTGTTTCTGGCCAATCTGGGCACGGCGGCCGATTTCACCGCGCGCGCAACCTTCGCGAAGAGCTTCTTCGAGGCCGGAGGCATCTTGGCCGTCGATAGCGAGGGCTTTGCCGATCCGGCAGCGCTTGCTGCCGCCTTCAAGGCGTCGGGCGCAGAGCTCGCCTGCGTTTGTTCCAGCGACAAGGTCTACGTGGCCCATGCAGAAGACGCCGCCAAGGCCCTGCAAAGCGCTGATACGAAGCATATCTATCTGGCAGGCCGGCCGGGTGAGAACGAGACTGCGTTGCGCGCAGCCGGCGTCAGTGGATTCATCTTCGCCGGTGCCGATGCACTGGTCATGCTGCAAGACGCCTATCGACGGATGGAGCAGGCATGAGCGAGGAGACGAGCAGACCCGTTCTCACCGGCGGCTGCCAATGCGGCGCGGTCCGCTTCGCGCTGGCGGCCGCGCCGAACAAGATCAGCATCTGCCATTGCCGGATGTGCCAGAAGGCGAGCGGCGCGCCATTCGCCTCCTTCGCGGAGATCAACAGGACGGATTTTTCCTGGACCAAGGGCCGGCCGTCGTTCTTCCGCTCATCCACCATCGCCGAGCGCGGTTACTGTGCCGCCTGCGGCACGCCGCTGAGCTTCGGCCGCATCGACGGCGAGCGGATCGAGATCATGACCGGCGCGTTCGACCGCCCGGATCACGTGGTGCCGACGCGACAATACGGAACTGAATCCCGGCTCGGTTGGGTCGTCGGAATCGCGAACCTGCCGAGCCAGACCACGCAGCAGAACTACGGGCCGGAGAAGATGGCGACCATCGTCAGCTATCAGCACCCGGATCATGATTGAGGGCGAAATGTCGAGGCGGCAACTCTGATAGGCTATACCATGCTTCGATTGTTCGGAGGGACGTTGCTAGGTTTGGCCGAGTTAAAGCTCGGAAAGCTGCTCGCGCGGCTGCTCTGGAGCGGAACTGGTGTGATGACTGAGAGCCGATTGGACGATCCGGTCTACAAGAAAAATGTGCAAAGGCTGATCGAGCACCATCGCAGCTTTGAGGACTCCAAGAGATGAGCCGCATTCCCAATTTCGCCGATGTCGCCTTCGAGCGGACCACAACCGCCGCTCCGACCGGCAATGCCGAGCCATGGCTGACCCCCGAGGGCATCCCGGTGAAGAGCGCCTATGGCGAAGCCGATCTCGCCGGCGTCGATTTTCTGGAGACGTTCCCGGGCATCGCGCCGTACCTGCGCGGTCCCTACCCGACCATGTATGTCAACCAGCCCTGGACGGTCAGGCAGTATGCCGGCTTCTCCACGGCGGAGGATTCCAACGCCTTCTATCGTCGCAACCTCGCGGCGGGACAGAAGGGCCTCTCGGTCGCCTTCGATCTTGCGACCCATCGCGGTTATGATTCCGACCATCCGCGCGTCGGCGGCGACGTCGGCATGGCCGGAGTCGCCATCGATTCCATTTACGACATGCGCACGCTGTTCGCGGGCATCCCGCTCGACCAGATGAGCGTGTCCATGACCATGAACGGCGCGGTGCTGCCGATCCTCGCCCTGTTCGTGGTGGCCGCCGAGGAACAGGGCGTGCCGCCGGAGAAGCTGTCGGGCACCATTCAGAACGACATTCTGAAAGAGTTCATGGTGCGCAACACCTACATCTATCCGCCGAGCCCATCGATGCGGATCATCTCCGACATCTTCGCATACACCTCGCAGAAGATGCCGAAATTCAATTCGATCTCGATCTCCGGCTATCACATGCAGGAGGCCGGCGCGACCCAGGACCTCGAGCTTGCCTATACGCTCGCCGACGGCGTCGAATATCTGCGTGCGGGTCTCGCTGCAGGGCTCGACGTCGACCGCTTCGCGCCGCGCCTGTCGTTCTTCTGGGCGATTGGCATGAACTTCTTCATGGAAGTCGCCAAGATGCGCGCCGCGCGCCTGCTCTGGGCGAAGCTGCTCAAGCCGTTTGGTCCGAAGGATCCGCGCTCGCTCTCGCTGCGTACGCATTGCCAGACCTCCGGCTGGTCGCTGACTGCGCAGGACGTCTTCAACAACGTGATGCGAACGACGGTGGAGGCGATGGCCGCGACGCAAGGCCACACCCAGTCGCTGCACACCAACGCCCTCGACGAAGCGCTCGCGCTGCCGACCGACTTTTCCGCGCGCATCGCGCGCAATACCCAGCTCTTCCTGCAACAGGAAAGCGGCACCGCGCGCATCATCGATCCCTGGGGCGGTTCCTATTATGTCGAGCGGCTGACGCGCGATCTCGCTGCGAAGGCCTGGGGCCATATCCAGGAGGTCGAGGCGCTCGGCGGCATGGCCAAGGCGATCGAGGCCGGCGTGCCGAAGCTGCGCATCGAGGAGGCGTCCGCCAAGACACAGGCCCGGATCGATGCGGGCAGGCAGGCGGTGATCGGCGTCAACAAGTACAAGCCGTCAGATGAAGCGCCGATCGAGATCCTTAAAGTGGACAACACCAATGTCCGGCGCTTGCAGATCGACAAGCTGACGCGACTCAAATCCGAGCGCAACCAGAAGGACGTCGAAGCCGCGCTCGCCGCGTTGACGCGCTCGGCGGGCGCAGGCAACGGCAATCTGCTCGCGCTCGCGATCGACGCGGCCCGCGCGAAAGCAACGGTCGGCGAAATTTCCGACGCGATGGAAAAGGTGTTCGGTCGCCACCGCGCCGAGATCAAGTCCATCACCGGCGTCTACAAGCGGGAGGCGTCCGCCATGGGCAGCCAGGTTGAAAAGGTGCAGGCGCTGATCGACGCCTTCGAGGAGGCGGAAGGCCGCCGTCCGCGCATTCTCGTCGCCAAGATCGGCCAGGATGGCCACGACCGCGGGCAGAAGGTGATCGCGTCGGCCTTCGCCGATATCGGCTTCGACGTCGACATCGGGCCGCTATTTGCCACCGCCGATGAAGCCGCGCGCCAGGCAGTCGAGAACGACGTGCACATCCTCGGCGTCTCCTCACTGGCCGCCGCCCACCTCACCGCTGTGCCGGAACTGAAGGCGGCGTTGAAGAAGCACGGTCGCGAGGACATCATGATCATCGTCGGCGGCGTGGTCCCGCCGCAGGATTACGAGGCTCTCCATGCAGCAGGTGCGGAGGCGATCTTCCCACCCGGCACCGTGATCGCTGATGCCGCCGAGGAGCTGATCCACAAGCTCAACGCCCGGCTGGGGCACAACGAGGCGGCGGAATAGTTCGGCACAATCAGGCACTTTCGGGCCGAGAACCTGCAGGCGCCTTGCCGCGACCAACCTTCACGATCCGGTGTATCGATCAAGCGTTCCGCACCGGTTCATCTTACCGAGTCTATGCCGTCGAAGGTGTCCGGGCTCGGCCATTCCGGCGGCCCCGGAAGAGAACATGAATTCATGGGTACTGACGTGACATACTATCGTGCAACAACGCGCGCGGGGCTGCTCATGCAGACCATCGCAATCCTCTGGGCCGTCGCGGCGGTCTCCATGGCCACCCCCTCCCATGCGGCTGATCCCAAGCCCGATGCGATCATCAAGAACAGGACCATCGAAGCCCGCGTGCTGCTCGACGACCAGATCAAGGCCGATCCCGCGCTCGCCGCCGATTGCCTCGTCGAGGGCAAGAAGTGGCTCGAGAAGAATGCGGCCGATGCCGCCGTCTCTCGCAAGCAGGATCCGCAATTCTTCCAGAACGGCGGCTGGGATTTCGAGCGCAAATACACGATCCGCTCGGTTGTTGCCGACCGCTACGTCAGCCTGATCCGCGCCGACTACATGGACACCCACGGCGCGCATCCGAATTCCGACGTCGACACCATCCTGTGGGACAAGGCGCAAGCCAAGCGCATATCGATCCGCCCGTTCTTCACCGAGACCGCCGACAACGGAGCAACGATGAAGGCGATGCAGAAGGCCGTAATCGCCTCGCTGCGAATCGAGAAGAAGAAGCGCGATGCGGGCGAGACGGCCACCAACGAGTGGTTCAAGGGCGTCGAGCCTAGCCTGCTCAAGATCGGCGCCGTGACGCTCGCGCCTTCGACTGAAGCGGGCAAGAGCTCCGGTCTCACCTTCCACTATCCGCCCTATGCGGTCGGCCCCTACGCCGAGGGCGAATATGTCGCCTTCGCGTCGTGGGAGACGCTGAAACCTTACTTGACGCCGGAAGGCGCGCGGATTTTCGGCGGCGCGCGACCGAAAGGCGACGAAGACGACGGCCAGTGATTCGTCGCGGCATGAACGACGCATTGCTCACAGCGCAACTGGTCCGGCCGGCTTGCCGCGCTGCTGCAAAGCTGCCAAAACTGGCGCTATAGACAGGGCGTCCGACGTTACAGGCGCCGCTGGAAGGTGCTCATGTCTGCCATCACGCGCCGCGCCTTTGCGGCATCGTCTGTCGCTGCCGCCGCTCTTGGACTGAGGTCCGCGCGCGCGCAGACCTATCCGGCGCGGCCCGTGACAATGATCGTGCCGTGGGGCGCGGGCGGCGCCACGGATGCGACTGCGCGCGTTCTCGCGGCAATGCTGGAGAAGGAACTCGGCCAGCCTTTCAACGTGGTCAATCGGGTGGGCGGCTCAGGCGTCGTCGGCCACACCGCAATCGCGACCGCAGCCCCGGACGGCTACACGATCGGCATGCTGACCGTGGAGCTCACCATGATGCACTGGCAGGGGCTCACGGACCTGACGCCGCGAAGCTTCACGCCGCTCGCCATGATGAACGAGGACGCGCCAGGCATCCAGGTTTCCTCTTCCTCGCCCTACAGGACGGCCAAGGAATTGGCCGTGGCCATCAAGGACGCGCCGCCCGGCAAGTTCATTGCGTCAGGTACCGGTCAGGGCGGCATCTGGCATCTCGCATTGGTCGGCTGGATGCAGGCGATCGGACTGCCGGCCAACCAGGTCGCCTGGGTGCCTTCGAACGGTGCCGCACCCGCGATGCAGGATCTCGCAGCTGGCAACATCGATCTCGCCACCTGCTCGGTGCCCGAGGCCCGCGCGACGATCGAAGCCGGGAAAGCGCGCAGCCTCGCCATCATGGCACCTGCCCGCAACCCCGTCTTCCCCGACGTGCCGACCCTGAAGGAAGCGATGGGGATCGACTATTCGACCGGCGGCTGGCGCGGCATCGGCGGACCGAAGGGCCTGCCTCCGGAGATCGCTGCCAAGCTCACGACGACGGCAAAGAGGATCTTCGATTCCGCGGAGTTCAGGGCCTTCGTCGCCAATCGCGGCTTCGGCATGGCGTGGCGCGATGCCGGCCAGTTCGCCGACTTCATGGACAAGGCCGACATCCAGATGGGCGCCGCGATGAAAGCCGCCGGCCTCGCCAAGACGTGACGTGTCGAGCAGGGGGAAGCCGGCCGCGTTGATCCCGGCCCGGCCCTCGCGTGTCCCGCCCGCGCGTTGTAAAGCAGGGTATGATTCAGAAGAAGGCTTCGCTCGACGTCAAAGCCCTCGCCCGGGACCTCCGTTCCGGCAGCCGTGCGGCGCTCGCCCGCGCCATCACGCTGGTGGAGAGCCGGCGCGGCGACCATCAGGCAGCTGCGCGCGAGCTGGTGCAGCAGCTACTGCCGGATACCGGCAAGGCGGTTCGCGTCGGCATCACCGGCTCGCCGGGCGTCGGCAAGTCGACCACCATCGATGCGCTCGGCACTTATCTGATCGCGCAAGACCATAAGGTCGCGGTGCTCGCGGTCGATCCGTCCTCGGCGCGCAGCGGCGGCTCGATCCTCGGCGACAAGACCCGGATGGCGCACCTATCCGCGTCCGATCACGCTTATATTCGCCCATCGCCGTCCTCGGGCACGCTTGGCGGCGTCGCCGCCAAGACGCGCGAGGCCATGCTGCTCTGCGAGGCGGCCGGCTTCGACGTCGTGCTGGTCGAGACCGTCGGCATCGGCCAGTCCGAGACGGCCGTTTGCGACATGACCGATTTCTTTCTCGCGTTGATGCTGCCGGGCGGCGGCGACGAATTGCAGGGCATCAAGAAGGGTCTGGTCGAGCTCGCCGACATGATCGCGATCAACAAGGCCGATGGCGACAACCTCAAGCGTGCCAATATGACTGCCGCGGACTATCGCAGCGCACTACACATTCTAGCGCCGCGCTCCGAACATTGGCATCCGCCGGTCGTGACCTATTCGGCGCTGACCGGCAACGGCATCGCAGAGCTCTGGCAAAAGATCCTCGATCATCGCAAGGCGATGAACGCGTCGGGCGATTTCGCCGCGCGCCGGCGCGAGCAGCAGGTGAAATGGATGTGGTCGATGCTGGAGCAGCGCATGCTGTCGCGGCTGCGCACCGAGGCCTCCGTCCGCACCAAGGTGAAGAAGATCGAGGCCGAGGTGGCCGATGGCCGCGTCACGCCGGCACTCGCCGCCGAGCACATCATGGAGCTCCTGCAATGAGCGGCAAGCTCCGCGTCCTCCTCACCGGCTTCGGTCCGTTCCCCGGCGCACCCTACAATCCGACCCAGCCGCTGGTCGCGCGGCTGTCACGGCTGCGCCGTCCCGCGTTCGACAGCGTCGAGCTTGCGACCCACATCTTTCCAGTAACCTATGCCGCAGTCGACCGGCAATTGCCGGAGGTCCTCGCGACGGTCAGACCCGATGCGCTTCTGATGTTTGGCCTCGCCGCTCGCACATCATACCTGCGCATCGAGACTCGCGCGCGCAACGCCGTCACCATGCTATGGCCCGATGCCGCCAATACCCGTTCCCGCAAAGGGGCAATCGCGGCGAACGCGGATGCGATGATGTTCGGCGCACACACTGCAAAGCTCCTGCGGGCCGCACGATTGACCGGAATCGACGCGCGGGCCTCGCGCGATGCCGGCGCCTATCTCTGCAACTACCTGAGCTGGCGCGCGATCGAGAGCGTGAACGCCGGCGGGCCGAAGCTTGCCGCATTCATCCACATCCCGCTGCTGGCGCGCAGTGGCGCAGCACGGCGCAAGGGAGCGCTGCGCATCACGCTGGAGGAGCTGGTCGATGCAAGCGAAGCGATGCTGTTGGAAATGGTGAAGTTGGCGCGCCGCGATATGGCTGCGTAGGGTGGGTTAGCGCAGCGTAACCCACCATCTTGGCTTCCACGCGCTCCGTACTCGCGGTGAGATTATGATGGGTTACGCCTTCGGCTAACCCACCCTTGTAATAGCGCAATCAGATATTGTCGGGGTGTTCCGAGAGGAATGGCCTGCCGCGACTGCAACCGCGGC
>NZ_JBANBJ010000111.1:0-20595 GCF_059803515.1 Bradyrhizobium sp. UFLA05-125
GGTACTGCTCGGACGTGAGCTCGTGCAGTACAAGAAGGAGCTGCTCCGCCTGTTCGGCAAAGAGGGTTATATCAGGCACTCCCTGGATGGCCCGGCGGGCTCGCCGGTTTCCTCTGTCGCGCTGGATTTCGTCAGCGTGCATCGCGGATTCTGGGATCTGGGTGAGGCGAGCGAACGTGCGCTGTTTGCGGCCACGACGGATCTGATTATTGCCGAACCTCGTTTTCGCATCCCCAGCACGTTCCACTTCCTGGTGTCCGCGGATAATCCGCGCAACAAGATGATCCACAAGATTGCGGCGCCCGCCTATCAGGGACGCTCCTCCTGGCCGACATTCAACGTCGAATTTGCCGATCGTATGCTGGACTACGATCAGCACGCGGGGAGCGATATTTATCGGGCCTGCGCTCAGGGGATATTGAAGGACATTCGCACTGCGACCGAAGTCCATGGCGGTTATCAGGAACTGATCTCGGAATCAGGACTGAAATATCGCACCTGGGCCTACCGGGGAGCCGTGGCCCATTCCTGGTTTCCTCGCTTCCTGTCTGTCTGGAGCAGGGCCTTCGGAGCGCCGTTGCTCCGTTGGAATGACTGACCCGGTGCCGCGCCCGTGTCGCGCTGAAACTCGCGCGGCATCACCGAGAAGCCATTGACCGTAAACCGATAAGCGCCGCGCGACGGTCGCGCCGGTTGCGACAATTGGTCTCTGCACGTCGTCATAATCCAGTAACTGAAATGACACGTCCGCGCAGCACGTCTGACAACTCCGCCCCTTAGCCTGACACGTGTTGAAACAATTCTCTGCATTCAGAAAACGAACAGAGGGGCGCGCAAATGCTTTCGAAAATGACACGACGATTACGCGATCGCACCGTGGTCACGGCTGGGATCCTGGCGCTGATGGGATGTGACGTCTATGCGATGGACGCCAACGCACTCGGCGGCAACAACGCCAACGCCAACCGGACCGAAACCCCGATCAAGCACGTGATCGTCATTCTCGGCGAGAATCGTACCTTCGACCACGTCTTCGCCACCTATGAGCCGCGCGCAGGCGAGCGCGTCGACAATCTCCTCTCGAAGGGCATCATCACCAAGGACGGCAACCCGGGTCCGAACTATGCCAAGGCGGCACAGTTCTCTGCGGTCGTCAACAATACTTTCTCCATCAGCCCCGGCCAGAAGACGCCATACAACCACACGACCAACAAGGTGCAGGCCCCGGGAACCTCCTACGCTCCGCAATCCTGCTACACTTCAGTCGATCAAGCCGCGCTCAACGGTCCGGGCTGCCTCACCACGTTGCAACTCGCGGCCCAGGCCGACTATGGCCTGAGGAAACAGGACCTGCCGTTGCTGACGACCGGTGCGACGGGACTCCCCGGCAATTCGCCGGACTCGCGCATCGTGGATTCCGACAATCTGCCGAACGGCCCCTACCCATTGGTCACCCTCCCGCAAGGTGACGAAATTCCGGTGAGCCTCTACAAGACCTACGGCGGCAGCCCGGTGCATCGTTTCTACCAGATGTGGCAGCAGCTCGACTGCGATGTCGGCAAAGCCACTCACCAGAATCCAAGCGGATGCCAATCCGACCTGTTCACCTGGGTCGAAGAGACGGTCTCTTCAGGTAGCAATGGCAACCCAACGCCGAAGCCGCTCAAGGAAGGTGATATCGCACTCGGATTCTACAACGTCGCCCGGGGCGACGCGCCTTATCTGACCGAGCTGGCGCACAAATACACGCTCAACGACAACTACCATCAGGGCGTGATGGGCGGTACTTTCGCCAACCACATGATGATCGGCTACGCCGACGCGCTCTATTATGCCGACGCCAAGGGCGACCCGGCGACACCGGACCACGTTCTGGTTCCCGGCTCAAACCCGCCGCAATATGTCAACGAGATCGAGAACCCGAACCCGGCGCCGGGCACCAATAATTGGTATCTCAACGACGGCTATGGCGGCGGCAGCTACTCGAACTGCTCGGATCCGAACCAGCCGGGTGTTGGCCCGGTCGTCAACTATCTGAACGCCATCCACGTGTCGCCGCGTTGCGCGCCGCACGCCTACTATCTCCTCAACAACTACGTTCCGGCCTATATCGGCAGCGGCGCCACCGATCCCGTCAACAACGGTCCGTTTACTCTGCCGCCCGTGATCAAGCAGCGGCACATCGGCGATGCACTGACACAGGCGGACGTCTCCTGGGCCTATTTTGGCGAGCGCTGGAACGACTTCAAGACCGCGCCGGGCGAAGGAGCCAATTTCGGCGCACTCGATCCGGTGGCCTACCTCTATTGCAATATCTGCAATCCATTCCTCTTCTCCGCCTCGGTCATGACCGATGCGGCGCAGCGCAACGCACA
Organism: Bradyrhizobium sp. UFLA05-125; assembly: GCF_059803515.1. Taxonomy (NCBI): domain Bacteria; kingdom Pseudomonadati; phylum Pseudomonadota; class Alphaproteobacteria; order Hyphomicrobiales; family Nitrobacteraceae; genus Bradyrhizobium; species Bradyrhizobium sp. UFLA05-125. The sequence continues at coordinate 2,376 of NZ_JBANBJ010000111.1, forward strand.
TCTGAAGGACACGCTCGATCTCTATGACGCCATCGCCGACGGCAAGCTGCCGGCCGTTTCCTTCGTCAAGCCGAGCACCTTCAACGACGGCCATCCGTCGTCGTCGCGGCTCGACATCTTCGAAGCTTTCGCCAAGCGGATCGTCGACCAGGTGAAGTCGAACAAGGAGCTGTGGAAGTCGACCGCGATCGTCATCACCATGGACGAGGGTGGCGGCTACTACGACTCCGGCTATGTCCAGCCGGTCGACTTCTTCGGCGACGGCACGCGCATCCCCCTCATCGTGGTCTCGAAATATTCGCGCGGCGGACATATGTCGCATGAATATTCCGACCATGCCTCGATCACCAAGTTCATCGAGCGCAACTGGCACTTGAAGCCGCTGGGGCCGAAAACGCGCGATACGTTGCCCAATCCGGTGGCTTCGGACGACAATCCCTACGTTCCGACCAATCGGCCGGCGATCGGCGATCTCTTCGGCAACTTCAACTTCGCCGATCGACACGACGACGATCGCGACGATGATTGATCGCGGCTGATAGCCTTCATCCGCATGACCCGGCGGCCGCACGGCCGCCGGGTCAATCTCGTTTTACTCATCGCAGCATGGAGTCATCGGGTGGACGTCACGCTATCGCCTACCGCGGGCACCGCTTCGATCGACGCAGCGCGCCGCGCCTTCGCAGGCGGCGATCTGGCGGCGACCGAGCGGATGTGTGCGCAGCTCCTGGCCGGCAATTCGTCGGACTGGCGGATCTGGGCGCTCCTGACCGAGACCGCGCTCTCGCGCGGCCGGCAGGATGCGGCTACCGTCAGCGCGGATCGCGCCGTTGCGCTGGCGCCAGCCAATCCGATCGCGCTGGCGTTGCGCGCCAAATGTCTGTTCCTGAGGGGTGAGACGCGCCAGGCCTGCGAGGCGATGGAGGCCGCGGCGGAGCGCCTCGGCGATGCACCGGACGCGCTTGATGCGGTTGGCGCGATGTTCGGGCTGCTCGGGCTCCAGCAACGGGCGAGGGAGCTGTTCCGCCGCGCGGTCGAGCTGCGGCCCGGCGTGCCGCAATATCTGTTCAATCTTGCCGCGGCCGAGCGGATGATCGGTGCGCTCGATGATGCCGAAACGCATTGCGACGCGGCAATCGCCTGCGACCGCAACTACGGTCTTGCCCATTACCTGCGCTCGGACCTTCGCATCCAGACCGCAGACCGTAACCATATCGACGAGATGGAAGCGCTCATCGTCGAGGGGCGGCTGTCGGCGGCGAGCGAGGTGATGCTGCGCTTTGCGCTCGGCAAGGAATGCGAGGATCTTGAGCTCTGGGGCCGCGCCTTCGATCACGTCGAGGCCGGCTGCCTCTTGCAGCACCGATCGCTGCCGCGCGACCCCGCGGCCGAGATTGGCGAGATCGACGCGATCATCCAGGCGCACACGCGTCGCTGGATCGCGGCGGCGCCGCGCGGTCACGCCGAGGCTGCGCCCGTTTTCGTCACCGGCCTGCCGCGCACCGGTACCACGCTGGTGGAACGGATCATCGCCAGCCATTCCACCATGCACTCGGTCGGCGAGACCAGCGCGTTCGCGGCCGAGATGCGCCGTACGATGGCGGCGCGCCCGGGCGGTCGGGACCTCGAAGGCATCGGCAGGCGCTATCTCGATACGGCCGCGGCGCTGCGCGTGCCGGGCAACGTCCGCTTCATCGACAAGACGCTGGAGAACTATCTTTATTGTGGCCTGATTCACGCGGCGCTGCCGTCGGCGAAGATCATCCTGGTGCAGCGCCATCCGATGGATTCGTGCTGGGCGATCTACAAGGCGCACTTTCGCGGCAAATTCTCATTCGCCTATCACCAGATCGAACTCGCAGAGTATTTCCTGGCCTATCGCCGGCTGTCGCAGCATTGGCGGGGCGTGCTGCCGCCGGATGCGCTGATGGAGATCAACTACGAGGATATCGTGCGGGACCAGATGGCGGCGAGCCGAGAGATCATCCGTTTCCTGGGGCTTGCCTGGGAGGACGAGGTGATGCGGTTTCACGAAAGCCCGGCACCGTCGGCGACCGCCAGTGCCGTCCAGGTACGCCGGCCGGTCTACGCATCCTCGGTTGGCAAATGGCGTCACCATGCCGAACGGTTGGCGCCGCTGCGCGAACGCTTGGCGAGGGAGATTCCGGAGGCGGAGCTGGTATGACGATGCGGCGTCTCCTTCTACTGCTCATGACTGAAGCGATCATCATCGCCTTCAGTCAGGCGGCATCGGCGGAAGTGCAGGTCGGCGGCAGGCAGGATGCCGTGCATATCGAGGCCCGCGACGCCACCCTCCGTGACGTCCTGGCGGCGCTGCACGAGCGCTTCAATCTGCGCTATCGCGCGAGCAACACGCTCGAAACGCAAATGACCGGCGTGTTCGATGGGCCACTATCGCGCGTGGCAGCCAGGGTCCTCGATGGCTACGACTATGCGATGCGGATTACGCCGGATGGTGTCGACCTGCTCGTGCTGGCACGGCAGCAGTCCAGCGCCGCCGTCGTGGTTGCGGTGACGCCGGCAAGTGCAGCGAGGCCGCCGCTCACGGCGGCGGAACGCAGGCACTACGAGCGCGGGCACCTGCGCTAGCGCCGGCTTAACCCGCCGTCACGTCCACCGTCTCGCCGCCGTCCAGCACTTGCGCCGCCTTGACGCGGTCAAGATCACCTTCCCAGGCCGCGACCACGACGGTGGCGACGCAGTTGCCGATGAGGTTGCCGACGGCGCGCGCCATGCCGATGAACCAGTCGACCGAGAGCACCAGCACGAGGCCGATCGCGGGAATGCTCGGCACCGCGTTCAGCGTCGCCGCGAGGATCACGATCGCCGAGCCCGGCACGCCGTGTGCACCTTTCGACGTGATCAGGGACACGCCGAGCACCAGCAGGAGATCGCCAAAGCCCAGTGGTGTGTTGGTTGCCTGCGCGATGAAGACTACTGCAAGCGTCAGGTAGATCGAGAACGCATCGAGGTTGAAGGAATAACCGGTCGGGATCACGAGACCGACCACGGAATCCTTCACGCCCATCCGCTCGAGCTTATTCATGATCTGCGGCAGCACCGCATCGGAAGAGGCGGTTGCGAGCACGATGGTCAGCTCCTCGCGCAAGTAGGCGAGGAATTTGAGGATGTTGATTCCGGCGAGCGCCATCACGCCGCCGAGCACGCCAAGCACGAAGATGCCAACCGAGACGTAGAACAGCATGACCAGCGACACGAGCTGTTTCAGCGAACCCACGCCGTATTTGCCGACGGTGTATGCGACCGCGCCGAGCACGCCGAGCGGGGCAACCCGCACGATCAGCCCCATGACGCGGAACAGTACGGTGGAGGCCGCATCGATGATGGTCGTGACGAGCTTGCCCTTCTCGCCGCCGACGAGCGCGAGGCCGACGCCGAACAGCACGGCGAAGAACAGCACCTGCAGCACGTCGTTGCGCGACAGCGCATCGAACGAGGTCGACGGGATCACATTGAGCAGGAAGGCGCCGACGCCAGCGCCTTGCAGCTTGTGGGCGTTGTCGGCATAGGTGTTCAGCGCCTTGGCGTCCAACGTCGAGGGATCGATATTCATGCCGTGGCCGGGGCCGAAGACGTAGGCGAGGATGAGGCCGACCACGAGCGCCACCGTCGTCATGGCCTCGAAATAGACCAGCGCCTTGACGCCGACGCGGCCGACCTTCTTGAGATCGCCGGCGCCGGCAATGCCGTGCACGACCACACAGAAAACGATCGGCGCCACGATCATCGAGATCAGCTTGAGGAAGGCGTCGCTCAGGATCTTGAGGCTGATGGCGAAGTCCGGGAACTTCACGCCCAGGATGATGCCGAGCACGAGCGCCGCCAGAACCTGGACGAACAGCGAGGTATAAAGCGGCTTCGGCTCTGCGGCCGGCGCCGCGGTGATGGTCGACATGGTGAACTCCCCCGGTTTGACGCGTCTTGGACGCCAAAAAGGAGCAACAACCGTGCCAGATTGTCGCGGTGGGAACGGGAATTCGTTCGTTTTTCTCGATTTTTCCCCCGCGCTTCGCTTCAAACCGAGGGAATGATGGTCCCTTCGAGGGATGCCCCGCCGGCCTGTTGGGTCGGGCCGTCCGAGTGCCGCCTCAGGATCAGCGGCAGCAGCCCGCCGACACGCAGGGTCTCACATTCCAGATTGGTTTCCACCGCGGCGACGGCAACAAAGCGGTCGATCTCGGCATCGTCCCGCAGGATGCGAACGTTGACCGCGGCGCGCGGCTTGAGCGCGTCGACGGGTGCGTAGATCTCCAGCCTGTCGTCCGGCCTGAGGCGCAGCGTTTGCGGTCGGCGATCGGCCGGCAGGCGCAGCGGCAGAATGCCCATGCCGATCAAGTTGGAGCGGTGGATGCGCTCGAAGCTCAACGCCAGCACGGCACGCGCGCCGAGCAGCGCAACGCCCTTCGCCGCCCAGTCGCGCGACGAGCCCATGCCGTAGCGCTCGCCGGCGACGACAACGACCGGGCGCTGCTGCTTCTGATAGTGATCGGCAGCAAGCCGGAGCGACAGCCGTTCACCGGAGCCTGCAAGGATCGTCTGACCCGGCGCCAGATCTGGGGCGAGCAGGTTGCGCACGCTCTTGTTGGTGAAGAGCCCGCGCAGCATCACCTCAAAGTTTCCGCGGCGTGACGCGAACACGTTGAGATCATGTGGGTCCTCGCCGCGCGCGACGAGGTGACGCGCCGCCTCGCTGTTCGCGGCGATCGCGCCTGCCGGCGAGATGTGGTCGGTCGTGATGTCGTCGCCGAGCACCAGAAGCGGCGTCGCCGCATAATGTCCGAGGTGCGTGCCACGGCCGAAATCCGCGAAAGGCGGGCGGCGGATATAGGTGGAAGCGTCGTCCCAGGGGAACAGCGCCGTGCGGGGAGCCTCGACGGACTTCCAATCGGCGCTGGCTTCCGCGGCGTCGTAGGCGCGGCTGTAGTCGCTCGTTTCGCGCGCAAGCGCCAGCGCCGTATCGATCTCGCGGCCGGTCGGCCAGAGATCGGCAAGTCGCACCTCGGTGCCGGCTGAACTGCGTGCGATCGGATCGCGCAAAATGTCGCGTGCGACATCGCCGGCGAGTGCGAAGGCCACGACGAGCGGCGGCGAGGCAAGAAACCCGAGCTCGATCTGTGAATGCACGCGGCCGGGGAAATTGCGGTTGCCGGACAGCACGGCGACCGGCGCCATCTGCTTTTCGGCCATCGCGCTGGCCATGCGCGGTGCCAGCGGCCCGGAGTTTCCGATGCAGGTTGTGCAGCCATAGCCGACGATGCCGAAGCCGAGCGCCTCGAGATCGTCAAGTAGGCCTGAGCGTCGCAAATATCGTTCCGCGGTCGGCGAGCCCGGTGCGAGCGAGGTCTTCACCCAAGCGGGCGGCATGAGCCCGAGCCGCCGCGCCTTGCGCGCGAGCAGGCCCGCGGCGATCAGGAGCCTTGGCTCCGAGGTGTTGGTGCAACTCGTGATCGCGGCGATCGCGATCGCACCATTGACCGGCGGATCGTCGCGCTCCACGTTGGTGGTTGTAGCGGAGCCTCCGAGCGAAAGTGCCTCGGCGGTCTTGCCGGCAGCGATACGGTCCTGCGGGCGGCGAGGGCCGGCGAGGCTGACCTCGACCTCGTCGAGATCGATGTTGATCGTCTCGGTGTAGCGGGGTGCGGCCTCGGGGTCGAACCAGAGTTTTTGGCGGCGCGCATAGGCTTCGACCAGCGCGACCTGCTCGCGCGATCGGCCGGTCTGCCCGAGATAATCGAGCGTCCGCGCGTCGATCGGGAAGTAGCCGGAATTGGCGCCGAACTCCGGCGTCATGTTGGCGACGACGGCCCGGTCGCCGGCCGAGAGCGCAGCGACGCCTGGCCCAAAGAATTCGACAAAGCGGTCCGCAAGATCGATTTGCCGAAGGCGCTCCGTGACGGTCAGCGCGAGATCGGTCGCGAGTACGCCTTCACGCAGCCGCCCGGTTAGGCGTACACCGACGACATCAGGCACGCGCATCGCTACGGGCATGCCGAACATCACGCTTTCGGCTTCCAACCCGCCAACGCCCCAGGCAAGCACGCCGATCCCGTTGATCATGGGGGTGTGGCTGTCCGTGCCGATCAGCGTATCGGGCGTGGCCCAGGTCTCGCTGTCGCGGCTCAAGATCGTCACAACGCTCGCAAGTCGCTCGAGGTTCAGCGTGTGCATGATGCCGGTGCCGGGCGGATGCACGCGCACGCCACCGAGTGCCTGACTGGCCCATTTCATGAAGCGGTAGCGCTCGCCATTGCGCTTGAGCTCATGCGCCATGTTCAGCGCCATGGCGTCTGGTTGCGCAAATACATCGACGCCGAGCGAATGATCGGTCGAGACGTCGACCGGCAACACGGGATTGAGCCGGGTCGGATCGCCGCCGGCTTCTGCAAGGGACGCGCGCAGGCCTGCGATATCGACCAGTGCCGGACCGCAGGTCGTGTCGTGCATGAGAACGCGCGAGGGCTGGAAGGTGATCTCGCGGTCGCTGCGTCCATCGGCGAGCCAGCCGAGGATGGCGGCAACCGATGCATCCCGGTCCGCACCGCCGATGCGCAGCACGTTTTCGAGCAGGATGCGGTGGATCACGGGCAGGCGAGTGAGGTTGTCGCCGGCGACTACCGTGATGTCGGCGATGCGATAAACTTGCGTGCCGCTAACGAGCGTCGCGAAATCGGTCATCCTGATGTCCTCGCTATCCAATCAGGCGTGTTGCTCGGCAGCTTGCGTCTGCGCTTCATCCGCGTTCCCCATCCGGGCGAACCATGTCATCAGGAAGGACACGAACAACAATCCGCTGAGGAACAGGAGCCCGCCATAGGTGCTGCCGGTCCATTCCTTGATCGCGCCGATGGCGTAGGGGCCGGCGAAGCCGCCGAGATTGCCGATGGAGTTGATCGCCGCGATCGACACCGCCGCGGTCGAGCGGGTCAGGAAAAGGCCGGGCAGCGACCAGAACGGCGACTTGAAGGCATAGATGCCGGCGAGCGACAGCGAGATTAGCGTCATGGCGACAGCGGGTTGTGCGACGAGCCCGGTGAGCGCCAGCGCGGCCGCACCCCACAACAGCGGAATGGCCGAATGTTTCTGCCGCTCGCCGGTGCGGTCGGAGTTGCGCGACCACAGCACCATCACGATCGTCGCAAAGGCATAGGGCAGCATGGCCACGAGGCCGATCTCGAAATTCGTCAGCGAGGACGAGAGGCCCTTGATGATCTGCGGCATCCAGAGTCCGATGCCGAGATTGCCGACCTGGTAGATGAAATAGATCACCGACAGGAACAGTACTTTTGGGTTGGTGATCGCTGCGACGATGCCGAGATGCTGAACGTTACGCCGGCCGGCGTGGTCCTTTCGCAGCTCCTCGGTGAGCCAGTCGCGCTCCTGCTGCGTCAGCCATTTGGCCTGCTCCGGGCGATCGGTCATGATGAAGTAGTTGACGATTCCGGCGACGATGGCGGGGCCACCTTCGAGCAGCAGCATCCAGCGCCAGCCACTGAGGCCAAAGGCTCCGACGTGATCCATGATCCAGGTGCTGAGCGGTGCGCCGATCAAATACGACACCGGGATGGCCGCGGTAAACAAGGCGACCGTGGTCGCCTGCTCCTTGGCGCGGAACCAGTAGGTCAGATAGATGATGATGCCCGGGAAGAAGCCCGCTTCGGCGACGCCGAGCAGGAAGCGCAGGAAATAGAGCTGCATTGCGCTCTGCACGAAGGCGCTTGCAGTCGCGACGATGCCCCAGCTGATCAGAATGCGCGAGATCCAGATCCGCGCGCCGTATTTGTTGAGCGCGATGTTGCTCGGCACCTCGAACAGGAAATAGCCGATGAAGAAGATACCGGCGGCAAAGCCGAAGGCCTCGCTCGACAGCGCGAGCTCCTTGTTCATCTGAAGCGCGGCGTAGCCGATATTGGCGCGGTCGAGATAGGAAATGACGTAGAGGCCGAAGCAATAGGGCACGATGCGCCAGGACACCTTGCGCATGGTGGATTGCTCGATGGTCGCTGCGGTGGCGGACATTGACGGCGTTCCCTTGCTGCGTTTCGTCGGGGCTTGTCGGCAACGCCAACCTCCCCTGCAGGCGGGCGCCTTGCAGGAATTATGCATTTTATAATATAAAATGCAATATGGTTGAGATCAGACCTGCGGAACCTTGATCAGGCCGGCGCCCTCTATGTGGACGCGGAGGAAGTCCGACGCCTCCTGGCACAGGCCTTTTTCCAACAATGTCAGGATGTTGATGTGCTCGCGGCACTGGATGGGAAGGCGGCTGCGATCCACCGTGATGCGGTACTCCACCAGGCGGCGCAGCCGGTTCACGCGCTTGACTGCATCGAGAAAAAACGGATTGCGTGCGCAGCCGACCAGCATCTCGTGGAACTCGGCATTGGCGGCGAAGATCTCCGAGCGCGAGGCGCGCTTGTAGGCGCCATCGAGCAGCCATTGCTGCTGTTCGCGTGCCGCCGCAAACGCCGCGCGGTCGATCTCGAAGCTCGGCAGCAGCAGGGCCTGTGGCTCCAGCGCGACGCGCAGCTGATAGCCCTGTTGATAGCTCTCGCGCGAGGTGAGGAGCGGGCCGAACGCCCAGCCATTGCCGGGCAGGCGCTCTATCCAGCCCTCATCGGCTATTTTGCCGAGAATCTTCAGAAGACGCGTGCGGGAGAAACCGTAGCGGCGCATCAGCTCGCTCTCGCTGACCTTGTCTGGAAGCTTTCCCGTCAGCCGGTCCTCGGCGATGGCGAAGTACCACTCGTCCTCGCGTTCCGGCTCGGCGTCCTCTATGTCCGGCAGGTCGGGAAGCTCGGCGGCACTTTTGACCAGGAAGAAGCCGCGATTGGGCTCGGAGCGGACGACCTTCATGTCTTCGAGGATTTGCAGCGCCGCGTTGATCGGCGCGCGCGAGACCCGTAGAGCGTCCGCCAGCGTCTGGCTCGGCAGATGCTGCTCGGCCCGCAAGCCGTTGGCGCGGATGTAGTCGAGGATCCGCGCGGTCATCTGGGTCGCGAGATTGGGGCGGGGCATGGGGCGACTCGGTTGATCCCTCTCAAGGAGATGTCGCTTACCGGCTCGGACTGCACAAGCGGGACAAGCCGGAGCGGTTCTTGCGTCTCGCCCAGAATTGTGTTTTAAAAAATAAAAAGCAATATGGGGGAGGGGACGTGACACCCAGGAATTCTGTCGCATGCTCTGCGTCGCTCTGCGCAGACGGCGCGCGCCTGTCGCGGCGCTTGTTTGCGGGCCTCGTCGCCGCCAGCGCGGTGAACGCTGCATGGCCCTGCTCATCCGCGTTATCTCAGACACAGAGGTCCCATCCGGAGGACAATATGCTCGAAGGCTCTCGCTCATTCGTCTATGTCGGCGCGCGCACCACGAAGGAGCGCAACGCCCGCGGTGACGGACTCAACGTCTATGCGATGGACAATGCGACCGGTGCATGGCGCCACATCCAGCTCCTCGGCGATCTCATCAATCCGTCGTACCTCGCCTTCGACCGCACGCGACGCTTTCTCTACACGGTGCATGGCGATCTCAGCGACATCACGGCGATGGCGATCGACCCGGTGAGCGGCAAGCTTGCCGTGATCAACCGGCAGAGCACTGAAGGAAAGAACCCCGTCCATCTCGCGATCGATTCGACGAACCGCTTCGTGGTGGTCGCCAACCACATCACGTCCACGCTGGCGCTGCTGCCACGGCAGGACGACGGTTCGCTCGGTGCCGTGATCGATCTCGTCAAGCTGGACGGCAAGATCGGGCCACATCGTGTCGAGCAGCCCTTCGCCAAGCCGCATCAGGTCGAGTTCGATCCATCGGGAGCGTTCATCGTGGTGCCGGACAAGGGGTTAGACCTCGTTTTCACCTACAGGATCGATGCTGAGAGGGGCAAGCTTGTGCTCGCCGGCAAGCCAGTGCAGGCCCGGGAAGGAGCGGGGCCGCGCCACGTCGCGTTTCACTCACAGGGACGGCTCGCCTACGTCGTCAACGAGCTTGACTCGACCGTCACGGCCTATCATTTCGATCCCGCGACCGGTGCGCTTGCTCCATTCCAGATCGTCTCCGCGGTACCTGACGCGTATACGGGCAACAGCCGCGCCGCCGAGATCGCCGTATCGGCCGATGGGCGCTTTGTCTACGCCTCCAACCGTGGCGACGACAGCATCGCGACCTTTGCAATCGATCAGACGACCGGCCGCCTCTCGTCCGTGGGCTGGATGCCGAGCGGTGGCAAGACGCCGCGCTTCTTCACGCTGACGTCATCGGACGACTTCGTGTTCGCAGCGAATGAGGACACCGACACGGTCAATCTCTTCAAGCGCGACGCCGCAAGCGGCCGCCTCTTTGCGACCGATCGGGCCGTCAATGTCGGAAGCCCGGTTTGCGTCCTCTTCAAGGCACTTTGATGCGCTAGGCGGCCGCTCGGGTTGGTGGGAAAGCTCGAGCGCTGGGCGGCTGAAGCAGAACGGCGCCCATTGGCGCGGCCTGCCGCAAATCTCGGCTTGCCTGCCAAATCGCCAGATGTCAGACTTATGACATGAATACAGCTAAGCGACACGAGTCGAACCTCCGCGACGAGTACACCGAGATGACGCGGCAGCGCATCGTGGCAGCCTTTGTCGAGACTTTAGAGGACGAGGCGGCCGACGACATCTCTATGGCAGCAGTGGCCAAGCGGGCCAAGGTCGCCGAGCGGACCATCTATCGCCACTTCAAGACCCGCGCGGAGCTGTTCGCGGCTGCCGGCGAGTGGATCGAGAACAACGTCTTCAGCTACATCCCCTTCACATCGCCCGACGAGCTGCCGGATATTTTCCGCAAGCTGTGCAAGCGGTTCGACCAGCATCCGCATCTGGCGCGAGCCATTGCGATGACGCGGGCGGGCCGCAAGGTGCGTGCGGGCTTCCGGCGCAACCTGATCGAGCAGCACCGCAAGGCGATGGCGCCGCTGGTGCGGCATCTCCCTGCGAAGGAGGTCCGCCAGGCGGAGGCACTCGCGTCCTATCTCAACAACGTGCTGGCCTGGAATGCGATGCGCGAGGATTTCGGCATGTCCAGCACTGATGTCGCCGACGCGATCGAGTGGGCGCTCACGACGCTTTTGAAGGATGTCCGTCAGCGCGATGCTGCTGCTGCTGGGGCGGGGGCGGCGGCGCGCACCGGCAAGGCCGGCAAATCATCGCGAAAGCGAATCGCGGCGGCGAAAGAGCCGGTGTAGAACGAGGCATGTCATGAATGCGATACCCGACGATCTTCTGATCAACGCGCCCGACGAGGTCCGCATTCGCCAGGACCTCGTGCTGACGGCGCTCGGCCGTCGCCCCGCCGATCGCAGCCTGCGGGTCGGCAAGTTGCTCGACGTCCACAGCCGCACCTGGAGCGAGGACCAGGAGATCGTCTTTAGGGGCCGGCGCATCGCGTGGGTCGGGCCGGCGGGAAGCTATCCAGGCGAGGTCCGCGAACGCGTGCATCGGCCGGGTCTTGCGGCCGTGCCCGGTTTCGGCGAGGTGCACAAGCATATCGAAAGTTCGCATCTGACGCCGGAATGGGAGGCGGCGCTGGTGCTGCCGCATGGCAATACCTGGACCTGCGAGGCGAGCCACGAATTCTCCAACGTGAACGGTGCACGCAATCTCGAATTCTGGTTCGAGGCGCGCCGGCGTGGCTCGCCGCTCAAAATCTTTCCGCAGCCCGGTTCGGCCGTGCCACCAACAGCCTACGAATGGGGTGGCGGCTGGTATGGGCGCGAGGAGCAAGCGCGCTTCATGGGCGAGAGCCTGATGGTCACCGGGCTCGACGAAGTCATGGACTGGCCGGCGGTCTGGAACCCTGAGAATCCCTCCTACAAGCGGCTCTGGGGCATGATCGAGGCGACATTCGCCGCGCGCGGCGTCGTCGAAGGCCACGCGTCGGGCCTGCGCGATCTGCCCTCCATCAATGCCTTTGCCGCGGCCGGGCTTGCGTCCGACCATGAGGTGCAGACGCCGGAAGAAACCTGGGACAAGCTCACGCGCGGGCTCTTCGTCGAGCTGCGTGTCTACGCGATGGACGAGATCGTCAAATGGCTACTCGCCAGGGGCTTGCAGGACTGGTCGCAAATCGCGTTCACCACTGATGACCGCAGCGCCAGCCACACGCTCCAACTCGGCGCCAGCGATCACAATGCGCGCGTCGCGATCGAAGCCGGCCTCGCACCGGAAATCGCGATCCAGTGTCTCACCATCAACCCGGCGCGGCACATGCGCCTCACGCCGTTCGTCGGAAGCCTCGCCCCCGGACGTTTTGGCGATGTCGTGTTGCTCTCGGACGTATCCAAGCTCACCATCGCTGAGGTGTGGGCCGATGGCATGCAGGTTTCCGATGGCAAGCGCTACCTCGGCGATGTCCCCAAGATCGAATGGCCGGATTGGGCGACCAAGACGGTCAATATCAAGCGCGCGATCAAGCCGGAGGATTTCGCGCTGCCGGCCGAACCCGGTCGCACCACGATGAAGGCGGCCGTGATCCGTCCCTTCCACTGGCATCCCGAATTCTACACCCTCGAATTGCCGGTGCGCGATGGCGCCGTCCAGCGCAACGAGAGCGAGGCCATTACCAAGTTCGCCATCGTCGATCGCTTCTCCGGCGATGGACGGGTTGCAAAGATGTTCTGGCGCGGTTGCGGACCGCGGACGCCGGAGACGGCGCTAGCCTGCTCGGTTGCGCATGACAAGCATAACATCTGGGTGGTCGGCTCTTCTGACGCCGCGATGGCCAAGGCAGTAAACGCGCTGATCGAGCTTCAGGGGGGCTGGGCGCTGGTGCGCGAGGGCGAACTCGTTGCAACCGTGCGCTTCGAGGTCGGCGGGCTGATGAGCTGCCGCTCGGCGCAGGCGCTCGATGCGGAGATGCAAGCGCTCTACGCCGAGGGCCGCAAGGTCGACTGGATGTATGAGCCGACCTTCCGGCCGCGCTGGTATCCGGGATTCCCCGAAAGGCTGATGTTCGCAACGCTGACCTGTGCGCCCTGGAGCTGGGTGCTGGTGGCGCCGTGCGAGCAGGCACCGCTCGGGTTCATCAATGTGCAGACCGGTGAAGCGCACCCGGTGGTGTGGTAGGGGAGTGACTGGGATGAACGAGATGACGCCGCCGCAAGCCGCTTCCGTCGAGCCGGCGCCGCGCGCCGCCGCAGGTGCGCTCGATCGAATCTTTGCCCTCACCGCGCGCGGCACCAGCGTCGGTCGCGAGGTGATGGCCGGTGCGACCACCTTCGCGGCGATGGCCTATATCATCGCGGTGAATCCGGCGATCATGTCCAACGCCGGAATGGATCGCGCCGATCTCGTCAGCGCCACGGCGCTCGCCGCGATCTTCGGCTCGGTGATGATGGGCCTTTGCGCCAATCTGCCGCTCGCCGTTGCGCCGGCGATGGGCTCGAACGTCATCTTCACCTATGTCATCGTCAAGCAGATGGGCATGCCGTGGCAGGGTGCGCTTGCCATGGTCGCCTTCACCGGCGTGCTGTTCCTGATCCTCAGCCTGTCGAAGCTGCGCGAGAAGGTCGCGAAGGATGTTCCGGAGGCGCTTAAGATCGGCATTCAGGCTGCGGTCGGCACGCTCATCGTCTTTATCGCGCTGCGCGGCGCCGGCTTCGTCGTGCAGAACCCCTCGACCTACATCGCGATGGGATCGCTGCGCAGCCCGCCGGTGCTGCTGACGCTGTTTGGTCTCCTGCTGACGCCGGTGCTGGTGGCGCGCCGGGTGCCGGCGGCGCTCATCCTGTCGATCGCGTTGCTGACGCTGATCGGCTTCTTCGTTCCCGGTGCCAACGGCAAGATGGTGACGTCGATGCCGTCAGCCATCATGTCATGGCCGCGCTGGCCGACTAGCACTTTCCTGGCGCTCGATGTCGGCTATCTCTTCAGCCATTTCGTCGTGGCGCTGCCGCTGCTGTTCTACTTCCTCTGCGCCGAATTCTTCTCGACGCTCGGCACGCTGATCGGCGTCACGGGTGCCGCCAATCTTCGCAAGGAAGACGGCTCGATCCCGAATGCTACCGCGGCGTTTGCAACCGACGCGACGGCATCCATCGTCGGCCCGCTGCTCGGCACTTCCGTCGTCACGGCCTATATCGAATCCATCACGGGCGTGCAGGCTGGCGGCCGAACCGGCCTGACCTCGCTGACTGTTGCAGGGTTCTTCTTCCTCGCGCTGTTCTTCTGGCCGATCTTCGTCATCATCCCGCCGCAAGCCACCGCGCCCGCGCTGGTGCTCGTCGGCGTCTTGATGATGCAAGGTCTCGCACGCATCGACATGACCGATCTCGTCAATGCTGTGCCGATTGTGCTCACCCTGCTGGTCACCGTGCTGACCAATAATCTCATCAACGGCATGGCGCTGGGGACGCTGAGCTACATCGCGCTTGAGGTGACCATGGGGCGCCGCGCGCAGATTCCAGCGATGGTCTGGGGGCTGGGTGTCGTGTTCATTGCCTACGCGATCGTGATCGCTCAGATATTCTGATGCTGATGCTAGGCGGCCAGATCCAGCAGCCGGCAAGATCCTCGCACCAGCACCTTGCGACCGGATGATGTCATGACGGGCGCGCCGTCTCTGATTGTGACGAGGCCGAGTTTGACCAGGTCTTCGACCGCATGAGCCTTCGAAAAACGATGCTGTGACGTCGGACAGCGCAATGCCTTCAGCATTTCCCACTGGTCCGGCGAAAGATCGAAGTCGAAATCGTCGTTCATGTTGCCTCGAAATATCTGGCCGCTCGTGCACCGATTAGCGGTGCAGCATGAAAACCATGCGACGACAATGAGTCGGGAATTCGATTGGCTGTTTAGAACATCTCTTCACAAATTGCCGCAGGTCATTGCGCCACAATAGTTAAGATCGCGCGCTTGCGGATATCGTCCCGATGTTCGATCACCTCTTGATGATCAGGAGTTGATGGTGCGTTGCGAATTGTCGCAGTGCACGGGAAGGAGGCCTGTCCGATTCCGCGTTGCGATGTGCACAGGAAAAATGAGACAAGCCCTTCAAGACTCTGTTACGGTGATTCCTGGGGAATGGCTTCACGCAGCAGGAGTGGAGTGCATGAACAGGCTGGTGGAAATTCGCAGTCAAGAATCCTTGTGCCGGGAACGTGCGGCGCTGGATTCGAAGCGCCGGGTTTTCTGGCTCGCGCAGGCCGAAGAGTGGGAGCAGCGCGCGCTCGACGAGATCGCTTATCACTTTCGCGAGTGTAATGTGGCTTACGGCGATTTGCACGCGGTTGCCAGCTAGGGGACTTTCACGGCCTACTGATAGCTTGCCACGATATCCGACACGGCGCGCTCGAGCTGCTGCGCGGTGGCGCATTGTCGCACCACGCTGCAAAATGTCGCGTAGCGCGGCATCTCGGAATCGCCAAAGCCCCAGACCATGCGTCCCTCGGGATTGAGCCATACCAGCCGCTTCGAGCGCTCGGAGATGCGCCGCAGGATGTCGGCGCGCGGATCGAGATTGTTGCTGCGGGCATCGCCCAGCATGATGACAGTGGTCTGCGGCGTCAGCGTGCTCATGAATTCATGCTCGAAGTCGTCGAGGGACGAGCCGTAGTCGGATGAGCCGAAGCCCACCTTGGACATGATCTCGGCCATCGCCGCCTCGGGCGAGTTCGATTCCAGGATGTCGCTGACCTCGATCAGATGCGAGGAAAAGGCGAAGGAGCGGACGTCGTCGACCACCTCGTGGAGCGAGTGGATCAGCAGCAGGAAGAAATCGGACACGCGGGCAACCGAGCCTGAGACGTCGCACAATGCCACGATCTTCGGCCGGTCGCGGTGCTTGCGCTTCCAGGCCGTGAGGAACGGCACGCCGCCCCAGGCGGCATTGCGGCGTAACGTGCGGCGGACGTCGAGATGGCCGCGCCGCTGGCGCTTGCGCGGTTTCGAGTAGCGCTCGCGCAGGCGGCGCGCGATCTTGCGGATCAGCGCGCGCATCTCCTCGACCTGGCGCGGCTCAATGCGGGCCAGCGGTGCATTGCGCAGGATCTCGTTGCGCAGGTTTTCGGCCTCCTCGCGCGCGTAGAGCGCGAGCCCCTGCGAGACCGTGTCGCGGACGGCTTCGCGCAGGCCCTCCAGCGCTGCGCGCAGACGCTCGGCGACCGACGGGTTGGCCGCGGTCAGTTCGTCGAGATCGTCGCGCAGGCGCTGAAGGCCCATCGCGTCGAGGATGCGGCCGGAAAAGATCCCGCGCTGGGTGGAGTAGCGGATGTTGGACAGCGACGCGGCGCTGGCGGCGCTGGCGATTGCGGCGGCGATCGCGTTGCGGTCCTGCGACAAGAGCATTTGCGCCAGCGGACCCAGGTCCCCGGTAGGTTGACCGCCGCCCGCGTCATCGGCTGCGTCGGGGGAGGGCGGCTGACTGCCCTTCGGAGGCGCATCGTTGTCGTTGGCCTCCTGCTCCTGCCGCGGCTCCGGCTGGCTGAAGAACAGATCAAAACAGTCGCCGAGCGCAAGCTTCTCGTCCTGCGACTTCGCCAGCGTCAGCAGCAGCGCATCGCGCAAGATGTTGCGGTCAGAAAAGCCGACCTGCGCGACCGCGCGCATCGCGTCGATGCTTTCGGCAGGCGAAACGTGGACGCCGGCGCCGCGTGCCGCACGAAAGAAGCGATGGAGGTTCTCCCGCATCGGAGTCAACCGAAGACGTTGGACCGCGCCGCCTTGGCAATGAACGTCGTGACGTGGGGCGCCGCCGCCTCGATGTCGGCCTCGTATTTCAGGAGCACGTTGAGCGTGTTCTTGACCATCTCGGTGTCGAGCTCGCCGGCCTGCAACAGTACCAACACGCGCGCCCAGTCGATGGTCTCGCTGACCGAGGGCAGTTTCTTCAGGTCCAGACTGCGGATCTCGTGGATGAAGCCGACCATCTGCCGGCGCAACGCTTGCGAGATGCCCGGCACGCGACTCTCGACGATGCGCTCCTCCAGCCGCTGCTCGGGAAAGCCGATGTGCAGATGCAGGCAGCGCCGCTTCAAGGCGTCGCCGAGATCGCGCTCGCTGTTTGAGGTGAGGATCACCGTCGGCGGCGTGATCGCCGAGACGGTGCCGAGCTCGGGAATGGTGACCTGGAAATCGGACAGGATCTCGAGCAGCAGCGATTCAAACTCGGCGTCGGACTTGTCGATTTCGTCGATCAGCAACACGCAGCCGCCGGGTTGCTCGAGAGCCTGTAGCAGCGGGCGCGGTTCGACGAACTCCTTGGAGAAGAACACGTCGCCGAAATCATGCAACTGGTCGAGCGCTGCGTGCAGAGTCTGCGCTCCGCCGAGGACTTCGCCGAGCTTGTCCTTCAGGATCTGGGTGTAGAGAAGCTGCTTGGCGTATTTCCACTCATAGAGAGCCTTGGCCTCGTCGAGGCCTTCGTAGCATTGCAGGCGGATCATCTTCATGCCGCGCCAGGCGGCGATCGCCTTGGCAAGCTCGGTCTTGCCGACGCCGGCGGGACCCTCGACCAGGATCGGCTTCTCGATCTGTTGCGACAGATAAACCGCGGTCGCGATCTGCCGGCTCGCGATATAACCTTGCGCGGCGAGGCCGCTCTCCACTGCCTCGATCGAGGTTGAGGGCTTCTGATCAGCCACGAATGGGCGCTCCCGATAGTCTGCTTGAGGCTTGTTCTGCCCCCCTTCCGGACAAAGGACAAGCCTCGATTATCGGGGAACACGTTGCGCTGACGGCATTTTTCCGTTCAGCGCAAATACGCGCACAAGGGCTCGGACGTTTCGATCAGTGATGCAGCAGCTCAGGTTTACGGATGGTCTGCCGCAGTTCGCCGCCGCAATCGGCGCATTCGTAGACGAAGTCGATCTTGGCAAGGCTCCAATGCGGCTCGACCTCGCGCACATACATTGGCAGGAACCCCATGCAGCTGGGGCAAATCACAGGCGCGATCTCGATGTCCTGATGATGCTGTACATAGGCTGGCATCTCGGCTCTCCTTCGCAGGCGACCACCACACCCCGCGCAGAATCTACCGCCGGTGGCTTACGCGCCGTCATCAACTCTTTCGAACAGAGGCGGAACGGCGGGCATTTGTCCACTGCTGTGACATTCTTGTAACGTCTCTGTACTGTAACGGGCGGACTAAATGCCTATTTCAGAGCCCAATCCGCTTCTTCGGCGAACACTCCAACAATAAGGGAGCAAACACCCATGAC
>NZ_JBANBJ010000112.1:0-20460 GCF_059803515.1 Bradyrhizobium sp. UFLA05-125
AGCATGTCAGCTTGCGCGTCGGCGAGCAGTCCCAGGCGCGCCAGGCTTCCGAATGTCGTGCGGACCTCGTTCAACGCGTCCGCCTCAAGCCTTGCGAACTCTTCCGCAGAACGGGCCTTGACGTCGATCATGGTGACCGCGTGTCCGGCATAAGCGAAGGCGACCGCAATCCCGCGGCCCATGCGACCGGCGCCGAGACAGGCGATGTTGGTGCGGGCGGTCATCGGGCAAAGCCCTCACGCAGTAGCGTTTGCAAGTCGACCTGGCTGAGTTGGCCGAGGCCCAAGGTTGCGAGCGTACGGCCGTTTCTTGCAAAATCTTCGCTGCAGATGGCGCCGCCGATGGCGAGAAAGGCTCGCGCGAGCGGAGTTGCAACGCCGGCCAGCTCGGCGACCGAGACGAGGAGCGAGAGCCCGAGCCGGAGATCCTCGCGCATGTAGCGGTGGTCGCTGAGCACGATCTGCTCGCGCCAGTCGCCGGAATCGGTGAGGCGGTCGTGCGAGCCGCGGCCGTACATCCAGATTTCGCCGTCCTTTGCATAATGATGGGCAAGCGGGAAGTGCGGAGCCCCGTAGCCGAGCTTTTCGCGCACGGCGATGCGCTCGTCATCGAGCGCATCCGTCACCCGGCGGATCGCGGCTTGCGTGCCTTCCTTGTGGATGTCCCAGCGTTCAAAATGCTCGATTGGTCCCGCGTTCATGACGATCAGCGGCGGATGAATGATCGGTCCTGCGTTCATCAAGGCGCCGGAGAGGGCGTCTCCACAAGGCTCGATCGCGCCGGGAAACGCACGGCTGATCACTTCGAGTGCGTGCGGGGCCTGACTAAGCGGGAACACGCCGACCGGCAATCGCTTGGCGCGGATGGTGATCGCGACCTCGAACGGCCCATGCTTGCGCGTCAGCCAGGGCAGCGTGCCGGTTTCGGCAAAGCTCACCTCGGCGCGATTTCCGCAAGCGCGCAGAGCCAGAGCGAAGATCATCGAGCCGAAGGTTGCCGGCGGCAGAAACACGACCTGTCCGTCCCGCAGGTGCGGCGCAAGCAGGCGAGCGATATCCTGCTGGGCAAAGGCCGGTGCGGGGCAAAGGATCAGCTCGGCGTTGCTGGTCGCCTCGACAATATCGGTCGTGACCAGTGCGAGCTTTGCATCATGCCGGCCGTTGTGGTCCTTGACGAGGATGTGCGAACCTGATGCGCGGTGCGCCGCCACTTGATCTCCGTCGCGCCGCCAGAGCCGAACCTCGTGCCCGGAGAGAGTAAAATCACCGGCGGCTGCGAAAGAGCCATTACCGCCACCCAGCACGGCAATCCTCAAGAGACTTCTCCTTGTGCGCGCGACTGTGCGTCGAGCTGCTTCAGCAGGAAATGCTGCACCTTGCCCAGCGCTGTGCGCGGCAGGTCGGTGACAAAGACGAACTCGCGCGGAACCTTGTAGCGCGCGAGCTGCTCCTGCAAATTCGCTTTCAACTGGTCGGCGTTGGGCCGACGATCCGACCGCGGGATCACATAGGCGACCGGCACTTCATCCCAGCGCGGATCAGGCCTGCCGATCACTGCGCATTCGCTGACGTCGGGATGCTCCAGCAGGACGCGTTCGACCTCGGCCGGATAGATGTTTTCGCCGCCGGAAATGATCAAGTTCTTCTTGCGATCCCGGACCCAGAAATATCCGTCGTCATCACACAGGCCAATGTCGCCAGTGCGGTACCAGCCGTCATGCAGCGCGTCGCTGGTAGCAATCTCGTTGCCCCAATATTCGAAAAAGACATTGGGGCCGCGCACTGCGATCTCGCCAGGTGTTCCAGGCGCGACCTCAGTGCCATCATGGCCGATCACCTTCGCTTCGCAGCAGAGGCCGGGCAGGCCGGTCGAGCCTGCGCGCGACAAATCTCCGCCGAGCCGGGTATATACGGCGATCGGGCAAGTCTCGGTCGAGCCGTAGACTTGCAGGACCGGAACACCGCGCGCGACGAAGCGCTCGATCAGGTGTGGCGGCACGATGGTCGATCCTGTGGCGATGGCCTTCAGGGACGAGAGATCGGCCGCAGCCCAGCCGGGATGATCGCTCACCGCCTGGATGATCGCCGGTACCAATACGGTCAGTGTCGGGCGGTCGCGCTCGAAGCTGGCAAGCGCAGCCTCCGGCGTGAAACGCGAATGAATCGTGACAGTCGCACCCACGTGCAGAGCCGGCGTGGTCTGGATATTGAGTCCTCCGACGTGAAAGAACGGCAGTACCGTCAGCACGTGGTCGTCCGACGTCAGATTGTGCATGTGCTGGCTCATGACGCCGTTCCAGAACAGTGCTTCCTGACGCAGCACCGCGCCCTTCGGCCGGCCAGTGGTACCCGACGTGTAGACGATGAGAAGAGGACAGGCGAGATCGGCGTGCGGATTGCGCCCGTCAAGGTCGTCGCATTCCAGCAGTGAATCGAACGTGCGGCCATTCGGCGGTGCGAAACCGAGACCAAGAAGATTGATGCCCGGCAGGCTTCGCTGCAGCTCCGGAAGTACGTCGGCAAAAGCCTGTTCGAGCACCAGCACCTTGGCGCCGGCATCCGTGAGAATGAAAAGCTGCTCGGCAACCGCGAGCCGCCAGTTCAACGGCACCAGCATCGCGCCGAGCCGTGCGCACGCGTAGAGCAGGACGAGATAGTCGGGCCGGTTCAGGCTCAGGATCGCGACGCGATCGCCACGGCCGACGCCGAACTCGGCCTTCAACGCGCTGGCGGTCCGCTCGATGCGCGCGGCAAAGGCCGCATAGCTCAAGCTCTCCCCTTCGAAATGGATCGCGGGCTTGTCCGGCGCGAACGCCGCGTTGCGATCGATGAGGTGACAGAGGTCCACTGTCAGTCGTCCGATTCGCCGGGCTCGTACAGCGCCTCGCGCCCGATGCGATCGAGGCAGAGTTCGGCGGTCCAGGGCAGCATCAGCGAGCCGCAACGGCTGTCGCGATAGATGCGCTCCAGCGGCAATGATTTGAGCATGGCCTGGCCGCCGCAAGTGCGGATCGCCAGCGCTGCGAGTTCGTTGGCGCCTTCCATGACCGAATATTGTGCGGCGTAGGCCCGCAACACCTGCTCCTTGCTCGGATTGGCGCAAGCCTCGGTGACCGCCTGAAACCAGATCGCCTTGATCTGCTCGAGCTTGATCTGCATCTGAGCGACCGCGATCTGCTTGGTCGGATACATCCTGCGTTTGACCGGCGGCATGCCGGGAACCTCGCCGCGCAAATAGCGTACGGTGAAATCATAGGCCGCCTGCGCAAGGCCCATATAAGTCGGCGACAACGTCAGGAACATGTGCGGCCAACGCATCGCCGCCTGGAAATAGACGCCGCGCGGCATCAGGGCAGCGTCTTCCGGCACGAACACGTCCTTGAACAGGAGCGTGCGCGAGACCGTTCCTCGCATCCCAAGCGGATCCCAATCCCCGACCACAGATACGCCTTCCGCCTTGGCGGGAATGGCGAGGTAGAGCGTATTGCGCCGTGAAGCCTTTTCGCCTTCTTCCACCTCGGTGCAGAGCACGCCGTAGTAATCGGCATGGCCCGAGAGCGAAGCGAAGATCTTCTTCCCGTTGATGATCCAGCCGCCGCCAACCGGTTTCGCCTCGGTGCCAAATGCAACGCCGCCGGCGGCCGCCGCGCCGCCTTCCGAGAACGGCTGTGAGTAGATCGCACCATCCTCGACGATGCGCTTATAGTGGACCGCCCGACGACGCTCGTGCTCCGCACGCATTGCATCATCCATGTCGAGGTCGTCCGCCAGCGGCCCGGACCAAAGTGTCGAACACACATGCATGTTCCAGGTCAGCGCGGTCGCACCGCAATAGCGGCCAATCTCAGCCGCCGCGAGGGCGTAAGTCTGGTAGCCGGCCCCCAGCCCGCCATGCTTCTTCGGGACGGCGATGCCGAGCAGGCCGACGCGGTGCAGATCCCTATAATTCTCGGTCGGGAACACCGCGTCACGGTCATAGGCGGCGGCGCGGCCGGCGAACACGCTCTGACCGATCTCCCGCGCTCGCGCGATGATGGCAGTCTGCTCGCCGTCCAGACGAAATGCGACGGGATCGAAGATCGGCGCGTCCAGCGCGAGCTTGTCGGCTGCGCTGCTCTTGCTGACTTGCATGGTCATTGTCCGGTCACTTTGTTTTGGCCACGCTCGATTCCAGAAAATCGTTGATTGCTGCGTCGAATGCTTGGGGACGTTCGAGATTGGCGAGATGGCCGACCCCGGCGAGCTCCACGTAGCGAGCTGCGGGAATATGGCCTGCCATTTTCGCCATCATCGGCGCAGGCGCATTGTTGTCCCTGGATCCGGACAGGAGCAGCGTCGGAACGGCGATGTCCTTGAGTGTGCTTCGCTGGTCGAATCCGATCAAGGCGAGCATCATTGCGCGATAGCTCGCCTCCGGCACGCCGGCCATGCAGTCACGTGCGACATCCAGGCCCTTCGTATCGGGATTTTCGCCAACCAGCTCCTTGACGAGGGAGGGGGCGAGCGACCTCATGGTTTCGCCGCGATCGAGCGGGCCAAGCCGTGCTGCAATGAACGATTTTTGCCAGTCACCGTCGGCATTGCCGAAGGCCGGGCTGGTCTGCGCCAACACCACGGCGCGCGCGGATCGAGGATGTTGCGTCAGCCATTGCTGCACGATCATTCCCCCGATCGAATGGCCAACCAGGATGGGGCCGTTGGCTTCGATCTGTTTCAGGAACTCCTGCAAGGCCCCCGCCAGTGCGGCGATGCTGACGTTTGGGAGCGGTTGCGACCCGCCATAGCCCGGCATGTCCCAGGCAACTGCACGAAAACGCCTGCCAAATGTCGTGAGCTGGTGACGCCAGGCACGCGCGGCACCGCCAATGCCATGCAGAAAGACCAAAGGCATCGCGTCCGGACTGCCTGCGACCTCATAGGCAAAGCGTCCATCCCTGGTTATCGTCGGCGTCGGTTGCTGCACGCGGCTTCCTCTTGCTCGGCCCGCCGATGCTAACAGGCCTGTCGGGGATGGGAAGGGATAACTTTATACTTAAAGCAATTTCCGGGCCGGTGCCTCGCGAGGGCTGAAATGGGCCCTTCCATTGCAATAATTTGAAGCTTAAAATATATCCGGAAGGCTCGACCCATCGGTGCCTGTCAGGGAGGCTGCGCATGTCCGGACTGCCGCGTTCTTCGCATGCACTCGTGACAGGCGGTGGCCGCGGCATCGGCCGTGCGATCGCAGCAGCTTTGACAGGAGCCGGCGCCACGGTCACCGTTCTCGGCCGCAACGCAGCGACGCTGGAAGAGGCTGTCAGGGCAGGTGCAGCGCATTTTGCCGCCGTCGCCGATGTCTCGGATGAGGCGGCGCTGAGGGCTGCGATCGCCAAGGCGGCAGAGCGGCAGCCCATCGATATCCTGATCGCAAACGCCGGCAGTGCGGAGTCCGCGCCATTTGCGAAATCGGACGCCGCGCTCTTTGCCCGGATGATGGACGTCAACTTCATGGGCGTGGTGCACGCCGTCCGGGCCGTGCTGCCTGGGATGAAGGATCGGCCTTACGGCCGCGTCGTCGCGATCGCATCGACTGCGGGACTGAAAGGCTATGCTTACGTCAGCGCTTATGTTGCTGCCAAACACGCCGTGATCGGGCTCGTGCGTTCGCTGGCGCTGGAAATGGCAAGTGGCAATATCACCGTGAATGCCGTCTGCCCGGGCTTTACGGACACGGATCTCGTTGCCGATAGCATCGAGAACATCATGAAGAAGACAGGGCGGAGCCGCGAGCAGGCCATCGCCGATCTCGCGCGGCATAACCCGCAAGGTCGGCTCGTCACGCCTCGGGAGGTGGCAGACGCCGTGCTCTGGCTATGCGGTGAAGGAGCCGGCGCAATCACGGGCCAGGCTATCGCAGTGGCCGGCGGCGAAATATAGACCGCAAGGTAGCGGAACAAGAATGACAGGGAGTTCTCATGAGCAGACCAGCCAATCCCGTTACCGTGCCGTTGGCGGATTATTCCCCCCGGCATTTCCTGCTTGCAGTGGTTGACCATGTGGCCACGGTCACATTGAATCGCCCGGAACGAAAAAATCCCCTGACGTTCGAAAGCTATCGCGAGCTTACCGACTTCTTCCGCGCCTGCGCGTTCGATGACGAAGTGAAGGCCATCGTCGTCACCGGCGCCGGCGGCAATTTTTCCTCGGGCGGCGACGTGTTCGAGATCATCGGTCCCCTCGTCAAGATGGACACCAAAGGGCTCACGGCCTTTACGCGGATGACCGGCGATCTCGTCAAGGCGATGCGGGCCTGCCCGCAGCCAATCGTCGCCGCGGTGGAAGGCATCTGTGCCGGCGCGGGTGCAATCGTCGCCATGGCTTCGGACATGCGGCTGGCGGCAAGTGGGGCCAAGGTTGCGTTTCTCTTCAACAAGGTCGGACTCGCCGGCTGCGATATGGGGGCCTGCGCCATCCTGCCGCGGATCATCGGTCAGTCTCGGGCCTCGGAGCTGCTTTACACCGGGCGTTTCATGACCGCGGAGGAGGGCGAGCGCTGGGGGTTCTTCAGCCGCATCGTCACAACCGAGCAGGTTTTGCCGCAGGCGCAACTGCTGGCGAAGCAAGTCGCGGAAGGCCCGACTTTCGCCAACACCATGACCAAGCGGATGCTGGCGATGGAATGGGCCATGTCGGTGGAAGAGGCCATCGAGGCGGAGGCCGTGGCACAGGCTTTGTGCATGACGACGGCCGATTTCAACCGCGCTTTCGAGGCCTTCGCCAACAAGGTTAAGCCCGTCTTCAGGGGAGACTAAGGCTCGCTCCGCAGCAGGATTCCAAGGAGCCTAGAATTAAGTCTAAGCCCAAGACCCCAGGCGGCGCTGAAGGCGGGGCAACAAAGCCGCTTGCGGCGGAGTGACCGCCCATGCAACGTTAACCCCATTGCCTGGCGTGTATCGAGTGGAGTTTGGGCGATGAAGGCGATTATCGTTGGTGGCGGTATCGGAGGCCTCACCACGGCGTTGATGCTGCGCGCGCGCGGCATTGCGTGCGAGATCTTTGAACAAGCTGATACCATTCGCGAGCTTGGCGTCGGAATCAACACCCTGCCGCACGCCATGCGCGAGCTTGCCGGGCTCGGTCTGTTGCCGAATCTGGACGAGGTCGCGATCCGCACCGACCAGCTCTATTATCTCAATCGTCACGGTCAGGAAGTCTGGCGCGAGGCGCGCGGCATCGACGCGGGTCATGACGTGCCGCAATTCTCGATTCATCGAGGCCGCTTGCAGGGCGTCATCCACCGCGCGGTCGAGGAGCGGCTCGGGCCCGAGATCATTCACACAGGTTGTCGCCTGGGCGCCTTCAACCAGGACGAAGGCGGCGTCACCGCCTATTTCTTTGATCGCTCCGGCGGACACGTCCACACGGCGCATGGTGACATCCTGATTGGCGCCGACGGCATCCATTCGCGCGTGCG
This sequence comes from Bradyrhizobium sp. UFLA05-125, assembly GCF_059803515.1. Taxonomy (NCBI): domain Bacteria; kingdom Pseudomonadati; phylum Pseudomonadota; class Alphaproteobacteria; order Hyphomicrobiales; family Nitrobacteraceae; genus Bradyrhizobium; species Bradyrhizobium sp. UFLA05-125. Next base: position 7,453 of record NZ_JBANBJ010000112.1, read on the forward strand.
CGAGACGCTGTTTCCGAACGAGGGACCGCCCTGCTGGAACGGCCTGATGCTATGGCGCGGTGCGCGAGACTGGCCGGTGTTCCTTACCGGCAAGTCGATGATCGTCGCCGGTGGCCTGAACGCCAAGGTCGTGGTCTATCCGATCGCGGAGGGCTCGAGCCCCGCGAGCCGCCTCACGAACTGGGCGGTGCTGGTGAAGATCGGCGAGGGCAATGCGCCGCCTCCGCGCAAGGAGGACTGGTCGCGGCCGGGTCGGCGCGAGGAACTGATGCCGCACGTCGCGCGCTTCTCGGTGCCTTATATCGACGTCAAGAGCCTGATCTCGGCAACGCCCGAGTTCTACGAATATCCCACCTGTGACCGCGATCCCTTGCCCTATTGGTCGTCGGGGCGGGTTACGCTGCTGGGTGATGCCGCGCATCCGATGTATCCGGTCGGCTCGAACGGCGCGTCTCAGGCCATTCTCGATGCGCGCTGCCTTGCGGACCTATTGGCGCGCTCCGAGCACCCGCGCCAGGCGCTGGTCGAGTACGAGAAGAAGCGCCTGCCGATGACGGCCGAGATTGTCCGCTCCAATCGTCGCGGCGGCCCGGAAGGGGTGATCGATGCGGTCGAGCAGCTCGCGCCCGATGGTTTCGACAACGTCGAGAACGTCCTGAGTTACTCGCAGCGCGAGGCGATCGTGCGCGGCTATGCGACGAAGGCGGGCTTCGCCGCAGTGCCGGGTCTTGCCGCCGTCAGGGCGTGACGCAGCGCCGCCGCCTAGGATGGCGGCGGGGGCAGGAAGTGGATGTTGAACTCTGCGGCCATCGCGACGACGTCCTCGGGCTTCTGTTCCTTCATGTTGTGAAGACCCCAGAACAGGTCGTAGAGCTTGCGGCTCGGTGAGACCCAGAACAGCACCTTCGCCGTCTGCTCCGACTTGTTGAAGATGCCGTGCGGGACGCCCATGCCGAGGCGGATCAAGTCGCCGGGCGTCGCCTGCGCTTCGGTATTGCCGAGCAGGAAATCGAGCTTTCCCTCCAGCATATAGAGATACTCGTCCTGGTCCGGATGGATATGCGGCGGCACGAAGGTGCCGGGCGGCAGCGTCGCGTGCCAGGAGAAGCTGTGCTCGGCATAGCTCTTTGGCACATAGGTCTGGCCGAGAATGTTCCAGGAAATGCCCTGGATACCCTCATTGGCCCTCGTGATGCCGGTGATCTCGCTCTTCACTTGAATTCCTCCCTTTATTCGACCCTCGACGCGGCATTCAGTTCGCCGGCTTGCAGTCTTTTGCGTAACGGTCGCCGTAGTTCTCGAAGACCTTTTGAACGATCTCGGTCTGGAATTTTCCGTCAGGGCGCTTGGCGACCTTGGTCAGATAGAAATCCTGGATCGGATAGCCGTTGGTGTTGAATTTGAAGGAGCCGCGCAGCGAGGTGAAGTCGGCTTTCTTCAATGCTGCGCCCACGGCTTCCTTGTTGGAGAGGTCGCCTTTCACCGCTTTGACCGCGCTGTCGATCAACATCGCGGCATCATAGGCCTGGAAAGCATAGGTGCCTGGCACGCTGTTGTAGGCGGCTTCATAGGCCGCGACGAACTTCTTGTTTTGCGGGTTGTCGAGATTGGGCGCCCAATTCGCGCCGCCGAACATGCCCACCGCCGCGTCCTGCTGCGCCGGCAAGGTGGATTCGTCGACCGTGAAGGCCGACAGCACCGGGATCGTATCGGCGAGCCCCGCCTGCCGGTACTGCTTGACGAGGTTGACGCCAAGGCCGCCCGGCATGAAGGTGAAGAGCGCATCGGGCTTGAGCGAAGAAATCTTCGAAAGCTCCGGCTGAAAGTCCAGTGTGTTGAGCGGCATATAGGATTCCTCGACGATTTCGCCCTTGTAGTCGAGCTTGAAACCGGCCGCCGAATCCTTGCCGGCCTGATAGTTCGGTACCATCACATACATGCGCTTGTAGCCGCGATCCTGGGCCACCTTGCCGAGGATCTCGTGCACCTGGTCGTTCTGGTAGGAGGTCACGTAGAAGAACGGGCTACAGTCCTTGCCGGCGTAGGTCGACGGGCCGGCATTGGGGCTGATCAGGAAGGTCTTGGACTCCGTAACCGGGCGATGGATTGCTTGCAGGATGTTGGAGAAGATCGGCCCGACCACGAAATCGACCTTGTCGCGCTCGAGCAAGCCCTTGACCTTGGTCACCGCCGCATCCGGCTTCAGCTCATCGTCGACCACCACGACCTCGACATCGCGGCCGCCCATCTTGCCGCCGAGATCCTTGACCGCGAGCGCGAAACCGTCGCGAACCTGCTGGCCAAGCGCGGCGGCAGGGCCCGACAGGGTCACGATCACGCCGAGCTTGATCTTCTCCTGCGCAAGTGCCGGGTCCAGTGCGGCGCCGACGAGCAAAGCCAATCCCGCCAACTTCAGTTGCTTCTTCATGATCTCTCCCCCGATATGCTCGCGCTCACGCTACAGCCTTGTCGTTCGATCCAAGCTTATTCTGATGACGGCGTCCGCGGCAAGCAGTGCCGAAGCTTGCTGCATCTTGCGTTGCGCCACCAGCCCCACGCCATATGCAAGCGGCGCGCCAATTGCTTGAAGCCTAAAGAAATTCGGCCCGCACTGGTTGTCCGGCGCGTTTTGGGCTTGCGGCGAGGCAGAAATTACTTGAAGCTCAAAACGACCGTTGGCTCGCTTCCGCCGCCAGTGCCGTGACATAAGTGACCGCACCACGATGCTCGATTCCGAGACCAAGGCTGTCGAACTTCCGGACGACCACGCCGAAGAGCTTCGGCTGTGGCTGCGTCTGTTGACCTGTACGACCCTGATCGAGGGTGAGGTGCGCAGCCGCCTGCGGGAGCGGTTCGACGTCACGTTGCCTCGCTTCGATCTGATGGCGCAACTCGACAAGGCGCCGGACGGCATGACCTTGTCCGACGTCTCCAAACGGATGATGGTCTCCAACGGCAACGTCACCGGGCTCGTCGAACGCCTCGTTGAATCCGGGCACCTCGATCGCCGCACGTCCGACACCGACCGCCGCGTCCAGGTCATCCGGCTGACGAAGCTTGGCCGCGCCGAGTTTCGCAAGATGGCCGCGGAACACGAAACGTGGATTGCCGACGTCTTTGCCGATCTCACGCCAAAGGACGTGCGTGAATTGATGCGCCTCCTGGCCAAGACCAAAGCCTCGGCCCAGAAATCCGCTTCGCGCCGCAGAACGTAGGCTATTCCGCAGCGAACTCTCCCCCTGCCGTCAGAAAAAGCACGGGATGTCCAAAATCTGCTATTGCGCCAAATTATTTTAAGCCTAAAATGATTTCCCAGATAGTGCTGCCGGGTGCTCTCCAAGCTGAAAGGAGCGTGCGATGGCTAACGCCGCCAAGGTTCAACTTCCGGGCTCATATGACGGCAGGGCTGGAACGGCCCACGCCGACACCTTTGCCCTGCAACATCTGCCGCCCCGCGATCTCTGGCCCGAGTTCATCTTCACGCGGCCGGAGCTGCAGTATCCGCGGCGATTGAACTGTGTCAGCTACTTCCTTGATCGCTGGGTCGAAGAGGGGCATGGCGATGCGCCATGCGCGATCAGTCCTTCCGTCAGCTACAGCTATCGCGAGCTGCAACAGCTCGTGAACCGCATTGCCAACGTGCTGGTCGGCAAGCTTGGCCTCGTGACCGGCGGCCGCGTCCTGCTCCGCTCGGCGAACAATCCGATGATGGTCGCGACTTATCTTGCGGTCATCAAGGCCGGCGGCATCGTGGTTGCGACCATGCCCTTGTTGCGCGCCAAGGAGCTTCTGTATCCAATCCAGAAGGCCGAGATCACGCTGGCGCTGTGCGACGGCAAGCTATTCGACGAAATGGAGAAGGCGAAAGCAGCGGCACCCGGGTTGAAGCACGTCGTTTACTGGGGCACCGGTGCTGCGGACTCGCTGGAAGCGCTTACCGCGGACGCGAGCCCCGAGTTTGGTGCGGTTGACACGGCGTCGGACGATGTTTGCCTGATCGCCTTCACGTCGGGCACGACCGGCGACCCCAAGGGCACCATGCATTTCCACCGGGATATGCTGGCGGTCTGCGACGGCTATGCGCGCAATGTCCTGCGGGCGAAGCAGGACGATCGTTTCATCGGTTCGGCGCCGCTGGCCTTTACGTTTGGCTTCGGCGGCGTGTTGTTCCCGATGCATATCGGCGCGTCCTTCGTCGTCCTGGAGAAGACCACTCCGGAGGATTTTCTTGCGGCCATCGAGCGCTACAAGACCACGGTCTGCTTCACGGCGCCGACAGCGTACCGCGCGATGCTCGGCAAGATCGCAGGCCGCGATATCTCCTCCTTGCGCAAGTGCGTCTCCGCCGGCGAGACCCTGCCCAAGCCGACGTTCGACGCCTGGCTGAAGGCAACCGGCATCAAGTTGATGGACGGTATCGGTTCGACCGAATTGCTGCACATCTTCATCAGCGCGACGGAAGACGAGATTCGCCCAGGCGCTACCGGCAAGCCGGTGCCGGGTTACGAGGCGAAGATCGTCGATGATGACGGCAACGACGTGCCATCAGGCACCATGGGGCGCCTAGCGGTCCGTGGGCCGACCGGATGCCGGTATCTTGCCGACGAGCGGCAGCGCAAATATGTCCACAACGGCTGGAACATCACCGGCGACACCTATGTGATGGATGCCGACGGGTACTTCTGGTACCAGTCGCGCTCCGACGACATGATCGTTTCGGCCGGCTACAACATCGCCGGTACCGATGTTGAAGCAGCTCTTCTGACGCATCCGGCGGTCGCCGAATCCGGCGTCGTCGGGGCGCCCGATGAAGCACGCGGCATGATCGTGAAGGCGTATGTAGTCCTCGCCCCCGGCGTCGTGCCGGACGCGCGGCTCACGACGGAGCTGCAGGAGCATGTCAAGCGCGAGATCGCTCCCTATAAGTATCCACGTGCGATCGAGTTCGTGACGCAATTGCCGAAGACCGAGACCGGCAAGTTGAAGCGCTTTGCCCTGCGGCAGATGGCGCAGGCGGCCGCTTTGTCGCCTGGCGTCGACACCAAATAAGAGAGGAATGGACGATTGTCTGCAACGACGCCGAAAAGCCCGCAGCTCGCAACCCTGCCGATCAGGGAAGATGCATCTCCGACCCGGATCCTGCAGCCGTCCGGCTGGCCGATGCCGAAGGGCTATGCCAACGGCGTGGCGGCGGAAGGACGCATCGTCGTCACAGGCGGAGTGATCGGCTGGGACACGGAGGAGCGCCTCGCGGATGGCTTTGTCGCGCAGGTTCGTCAAACGTTGAGCAACATCGCGGCGATCCTTGCCGAGGGGGGCGCGCGGCCGGAGCACCTCGTGCGTCTCACATGGTATGTCGTTGATATGGACGAGTATCTGGCCAACCTGAAGGCGCTTGGCCAGATTTATCGGGAGATTTTTGGCGCGCATTATCCGGCGATGGCGCTGGTGCAGGTCGTCAGGCTGGTAGAGAAGGCGGCGCGCGTCGAAATCGAAGCCACCGCCGTGATCCCGCGCTAAGGCGCCGATCAGCTCGCCTTGGCGAGATTCTCGTCCTCCGGTGAGTTCAGATAGACGCCGGAGATGGTGTCGACCCAGCACAGATGGTCGTGCACTTTCTTCACGCCGTCGATATTCTCGGCCGCGACGATTGCCGCGCGGCGCGCGCTCTCGTCGGTGATGACGCCGCTCAGGTGGACGATGCCGTCGCGGACGATGACGTTCAGTCCGAACGGGCACCAGTCGTTCTTTTCCATCGTGTCAATGATGCGGCTGCGGATGTGATCGTCGTCCGCCGTGGGATCGGGCACCTGCCGGGCGAGACTCGCCACAGCCTGGAGCAGGTTGGCGCGAGAGACGAGGCCGACGACCTTGTCGCCGCGCACCACGGGCAGGCGCTTGATGTTGTTCTGCTCCATGATGTCGACGATCTCGGCAAGCGCCGTGTCCTCGGTGATGGTCACCGGTGAGGTCGTCATCACTTCGGAAACCTTGCGGCCGTGTTCCTGAACGAAATCGCTGGCCGATTTTCCGGGCCCGAGGATGAACTTCAGCCAACGGCCACGCTTGCGCTGGGTCCCGATCTCGCTGCGCCGGATGAAGTCGCCCTCCGAAACGACTCCGACCAGCTTGCCGTTCTCGTCGACTACCGGAAGACCGCTGACATGGCGTTTCAGCATGATGTTCGCGGCTTCGACGATCGTGGTATCGGGCGTGACCGAGATGACCGACCGGGTCATGATCTGGTGGGCGCGCATGGCATAACTCCGCATATCCTGGGAAGAACTCTCGATGTCGCGAGCCTAGTGCAGGCGGGACTTGGCGATTTGACGCAGGTCAATGGGTCAGGGGGCGCGGGCGCGCTTGATGCAGCTCAAGGTGCGCCGGGCTCATGGTTATATTCTGGAACTGAAAGTCCAGGGCCCAGCCAGGAGGTCACCTTGAGCGGATGCGCCCGGCGACTACGTTCTGACCTAGTCAACAGGCTCAGTGCCGAGCCTCAAGCGAGGGGCTCCAAAAGGCTTCATCTTGCTTAGCTTCTTGTAGGCTGTGGCCGCTTTCTTCAGCAGTTCCTTCTTGCGCTTGCGACCGAGGAAGTGAAAACTTACGGCCGAGCCCTCATCATTCAACGTCTTGGCAAGCGCGCGGCCGCGCGTATCGTCATTGAGCTGCCCCAGGCTGCGTTGCGCTCGACGCAACTGTTTCAGAGTGGCCTTCTGCTTTTCAAGCGACTCGTCGACGAACAGGTCCTCGAGGGACTCGATCGCATAGAACAGTCGCTTGTTGCGCAGGCGCAAGCGATGCCGCTCCTTCACGCCGAGTTGTGCGAGTTTGCGCGACCTCTTCAGAAGGATCCTTTCCCACTCCGCCAACTGCTGTGCCGCGTGTTCGGCGAGCGGGCAGCGGCGCAATCTGATGGCCTCCTTGCCTCGCCGGGTTGACCAGGGGCCGCTCTCGATCCAGCCGGATGTCCGCTCGATCAGGCGACGATAGCGGGCCGATTGCAGCGCCCGTGCCAAAAGACGATGGCTTTCTGCGCGCTTTTCCTGCCACGACTGAAGCTGGGCAATCATGGCGAGTTCTTCGCCACTGGCGGCGACTATTCGCTCGATCGCGGCATCGAGGTCGCGCACCATGCCGAGCTGTCTGTGCAGCCATCTCAGTTCGATCCAGACGACCGGCCGCACGGCGTCGTCGACCATGGGAGAAAAGAAGCGGATGGCGGCGCGAAGACGCGTAAGCGCAATGCGAATCTGGTGCAGGGCGTCAGGGTCGCCGCTGCACGTTCCCTCGTGCTGAGACGTGACGGCATTGAGGTGACGGCGGGCTATGATGCGAAATGCGGTATCGCAGGCCATTCCCGCGCTCAGGCGAGCCGGCGAGGCGCTCCGTGGCGCCGCCGGCTTGACGCTGGCGGTGGCCTCCGGTGTCGTGGTGCGTCGCGCCATTGTCTTGGTTACCTGTCCCCCGCCATCCCCGTCCGGCAACGGTCGCGCGTCTGCTCTGGTGTTCCTGAGGCGTCGATGATCCTCCAGTCCAGATCGCCGATATTATAGCGCTCCTGAAGCTCGGCAACCTCTCGCGTTGCATCTGACGCGTCGTTCCGCCGGCTGCTGATACGCGCCTGACGCGTCGCCAGGTCCGCAACCAGAAAGAACCCGGTCAGAGGGACGTCGCATACCCGCGCCAGTGTGGCCATTCCGTTCCGCTCGGACTGCCGCGCAAAGACCGCGTCGATGATGACCGAATGTCCCTGCGCCAGAACGCGCCGCGCGCGCTCCGCCAGCGTTTCATAGACCCGTGCCGTAACGTCGGGCTGATAGGCGGATTGCGGCAGCGGGTCCGTTTCCTGGACCTGAAACAGCCGTTTTCGAACGACGTCGCTGCGCAGCACGACGGCTCCCGGCTGTGGCGCGATGAGGGGCGCGAGCATGCGCGCGAGCAGCGATTTTCCGGTCCCAGAAAGGCCGCCGACCGCGATCAAGCGGGGAGCCGGGGGATTGATCAGCGCCTGCGCCAGCTGAAAATAGCGGCGCGCATCGTCGATGATCCTGGTCGCATCGGCGTGGGGCCGCGCCAGCTTCGCGAGCAGCACCTGGGCGCGGATCGCCGCGCGGATGGACGTGAACAGGGGAAGCACCCCAAGTGCGTCGTCGTTTTCAGCCTCAGTGGTGACGAGGTAGCGATTGAGAGCCACATTTGCTGCCGATTGCTGTTCGTAGTGCAGCAGGTCCATTAGTGTGAATGCAAGGTCATAGAGCACGTCGATCGAAGCCATCTCGGGATCGAATTCGATGGCGTCGAACAGAGTCGGGCGGTTGTCGATCAGCACGATGTTTCCGAGATGCAGATCGCCGTGGCAGCGTCGTACAAAGCCCCGGCGTCCGCGATCCCTGAGTAGCTCACGAATGCGCACGAATGCATCGTGTGAAGCCCTTGCCAATTTGTCGATCTCGCTCTTCGAGACATGGCCGCCGCGCCGCAGACCCCTGCTATTTCCGTCGATCAGCGCCGGGATCGTTCCAATCCAGCGAGGTGCCTCGACGCGCCCTGCGATCGCGTGCGAGGCCGCGATCGCATCGGCGATGCCTGCGGCGAGATGCGCATCCAGCGGGCCCGCTTTTGCGAGGTGATCCAGCGTCCGGTTTTCGTCGAAGCGGAACATGTCCACGGCGAACTCGATTGCCGGACCTTCTCCTCCGACCCTTAGCGAGCCGTCACGCTCCTCCGTGATCGCCACCACGCCGCGGTAGATCTGCGGTGCCAGCGGCTGGTTGATCCTGATCTCCTCCTCGCAGGCTGCCTTTCTTTTCTCCAGCGTCGAATAGTCCAGGAAGGGAAAGCGGACGGCCCGCTTGATCTTCAGCGCGCGGTTGCCGTCGAGAAAAACCGAGGCCGCGTGCGTGTCGATCCGCGTGACGCCAGGGCGCGTGGACGGATCGGTCAGGAATGCGAAGATCCGCTCCTGGGTCGATGTGTCTGAGTGAGAGGGCGTCATGTACCGATATCGTCAAGGCCGCAGCACGGCCGCTCCCAGGATCTGCCCGCCCCGCAGCCTGTCCAGAACCTCGTTGGCTTCGCTCAGCGCAAAGACGGTCGTCTCGGTTCGGACGCCGGCCTGCGGCGCAATCGTCAGAAAATCCAATCCATCATGGCGAGTGAGGTTGGCGACGGAAAGCAGCTGCCGTTCCTCCCATAGCAGGCTGTAGGGGAAGCTCGGAATGTCGCTCATGTGAATGCCGGCGCAAACCACGCGGCCGCCTTTGCGGACCGCGCGCAAGGCGGCCGGCACGAGCTCGCCGGCGGGCGCGTAGATGATGGCGGCGTCGAGTGGTGCATCGGGCAGCTCGTCCGATGCCCCAGCCCAGACGGCGCCGAGACTGCGCGCAAAATCCTGCGCCGCGATGTCGCCATGGCGCGTAAAGGCGTAGACCGATCGCCGCTGCCAAATCGCGACCTGGGCGACGATGTGGCCCGCGGCTCCGAAGCCATAGATCCCGAGCCTTTCCGCGTGTCCTGCCATCACCAGCGAACGCCAGCCGATCAGGCCCGCGCATAGCAGCGGCGCGATCGCGACATCGTCGCCATCCTCCCCAAGCGGAAATGCGTAGCGCGCATCGGCAATGGCATGCGTCGCATAACCGCCGTCGCGGGTGCAGCCCGTGAACAACGGGTGATCGCAGAGATTTTCCATGCCCTCGCGGCAGAACCGGCAGGTGCCGCAGGTGTAGCCGAGCCAGGGGATGCCGACGCGATCTCCTGGCCGATGAGTGGTCACGTCGGGCCCGATGAGATCGACGCGGCCGACGATCTCATGACCGGGGACAATCGGATAGCGGATGTCGGGCAACTCTCCGTCAACCACATGAAGGTCGGTACGGCAGACGCCGCAGGCACTGACCTTCACCCGAATCTGGCCGTCGCCGGGGATCGGGTCGGGTCGTTCATCCATCCGCAGCCGCGCTCGCGGGCCGGGCAGCACCATCGCACGCATCAGTCTCTCCCGGGCCCATCGCAGGGATCATATCGATCCTAGCGTGGGAACACGGCAAGTCCTTGACGTCCATCAAGTCTCGTCGTCGGCTTGCCGGCCGGCGTTCCCCTCGGCCTTGATGAGGATCAAGGGCCGGGTGGGGAAGCGGTCTATTTTGACCGACAGAGGAGAATCCCAATGCCCATCAAGGACGTCCTTTTGCCGCTTGTTGGTGAGCCGAGTAAGCCGGCGCTGGCCGCGATCGAGACATGCGTGGCGGCAGCCGCCGATCTCGGCGCGAAGATCACCGCGTTCGCCGTGGAGGAGGATATTCTCGTCCGGCCGATGGTGGTGGTCTCGTCGGATCTGGATAATGCGGCGGAGGTTCATGCCCTGCGCACCGTGACTGATGTCCAGGACCTGTTGAATGCATTCAGGACTGCGGCATCCCGCTTGAACGTTCGGGCTGATGGCCAGTTGCACAAATTGGAGGCGTCGGCGATTGCGTCGGCGATCGCGGAGCGCGCGCGTTACGGCGATCTCACGCTGGTCCCGGTCAAGGCCAACGACAGCCAGTCGGAACACCTGATCGAGCAGTTGATTTTCGAATCCGGCCGGCCCCTTTTGCTCTGTCCCGAAGCGTATGCCGACAAGCTGCGGGTTAAATTCGAGAACGTGGTGATCGCGTGGGACCATTCCGCGCGCGCCGCGCGGGCAGTGGGAGATGCGCTGCCGATCCTGCAGGCGGCGGCTTCGGTGCGGATCGTCACTGTCACGGACGAACAAACCGGTGACGTGATGAAGTCCGGGGCCGGCCTCGTCGATCACCTCAGGGAACACGGAGTCTTTGCGTCCTTCGAAACCGTCAGGATCGACGGCAGTTCCATCGGCAAGGTGCTCGGAAGCTATGCGAATGCCCACGCCATCGATGCGATCGTCATGGGGGCCTACCACCATTCCCGCCTGAACGAGATCGTCTGGGGCGGCGTGACCAAGACCGTCATCGGTGAGCCACCCTGTTGGGTTATGATGTCGCATTAGATGCTTCAGCCAATCTGTCATGGCCGGGTTCCAAGCACATGGCCTGGCGCCGAGCGAATGATTGCGACATGTCGACCTATCGTCTGAAGAATTTGCTGTCGCCCCGATCGGTGGCGCTCGTCGGAGCCAGCCCGCGACACGTGTCCGTGGGGCGGGCAGTTCTGGAAAACATCCGCAAGGCTCGCTTTGCGGGTGAGCTGGGGCTGGTGAACTCGCGCTATGCCGAGATCGCCGGCGTCTCCGCCGTGAACAGTCTCGACGAATTGCGATTCGTGCCGGAGCTGGTTGTCATCACCGTGCCGGCGAGCGAGGTCTCCGGCATCATCGAGCAGGCGGGCCGCCGCGGCTCGGCGGGCGCACTGATCGTGACCGCGGGCCTCGGCCATGGTCCGGGTTCCCTCGAAGAGGCGGCGCTCCTCGCGGCGCAACGATACGGCATGCGGCTGATCGGTCCCAATTGCCTGGGGATCATGATGCCCGGCGTGAACCTGAACGCGAGCTTCTCCGCGCATATGCCCGGTGCGGGAAGCCTGGCGCTGATTTCGCAGTCGGGGGCGATCGCCGCCGGCATGGTGGACTGGGCGGCTCAGCGCGGTGTCGGCTTCTCCGGCATCGTCTCGATCGGCGATCAGCTCGACGTGGATATAGCCGATCTCCTCGATTACTTCGCTCTCGACCACAAGACGCGCGCGATCCTGCTCTATATCGAGGCCATCAAGGACGCGCGGAAATTCATGTCGGCGGCGCGCGCGGCGGCGCGGGTGAAGCCGGTGGTCGTCGTGAAGTCCGGTCGCATGGCGCAAGGCGCGCGCGCTGCCGCGACGCACACCGGAGCTCTCGCCGGCGCCGATGCCGTTTACGACGCGGCGTTCCGTCGTGCCGGTATCTTGCGTGTGTCCGACCTGCGCGAGCTGTTCGATTGCGCGGAGACGCTCGGGCGTGTCGAATCGCCGGGCGGAAAGCGGCTCGCCATTCTCACCAACGGCGGCGGTATCGGCGTTCTCGCGGTCGATCGCCTGGTCGAGCTGGGCGGCATTCCCGCGCCCATGACGCCGGACACGCGGCAGAACCTCGACGCGGTGCTGCCGCCGACCTGGTCGGGTGCAAATCCCGTCGACATCGTCGGCGACGCCGACGCCGCGCGCTACGCGGCTGCGCTCGAAGTGCTGCTCGCCGACCCCGCCAACGACGCCGTGCTGGTGCTCAACGTCCAGACTGCCATCGCGTCCGCTTCTGATATTGCGACCACGGTCACCGAGCTCGTCAAGAAATACCGCGAGCAGCATCGCAGCTGGGCCAAGCCGGTGCTCGCCGCCTGGGTCGGGGCCGGCCCGACGATCGTCGAGACGCTCTCAAGCGCCGGCATCCCCAACTACCTGACAGAAGACGATGCGGTGCGCGGCTTCATGCACCTGGTGCGGCATCGCGAGCTGGTCGAAGAGCTTACGCAGGTGCCGCCAGCGATGCCCGACGCGTTTGCGCCCGACGTCGAAGTCGCCAGACAGTTCGTGAGGACGGCCATCGCGGACGGCCGCAAATGGCTCGAGCCGGTCGAGATCAAGCGGCTGCTCGAGGCCTATGATATCGCCATGGTGCCGACCTACGCGGCCGCTGACGTCGAGCAGGCGGTGGCCTATGCCAGGGAGATATTCGAGCAAGGTGCCACGGTCGTGCTCAAGATCCTGTCGCGCGACATCGTGCACAAGTCCGACGTTGGCGGCGTCGTCCTCAATCTGACCACGCCCGAAGCCGTGCGCGCTGCCGCCGCCGATATTCTGGCCCGGGCGAAAAAGCTGCGGCCCAAGGCGCGTATTTCCGGCGTCATCGTGCAGGCCATGGTCGTGAAGGCGAAGGCGCGCGAACTGATCCTGGGGCTGGCCGAGGACCCGACCTTTGGTATGGTCGTCGTGTTCGGTCGGGGCGGTACCGCGGTCGAGATCATCAATGACAAGGCGCTGGCGCTGCCGCCGCTCGACCTGCAGCTCGCGCGCGAC
>NZ_JBANBJ010000113.1:0-20192 GCF_059803515.1 Bradyrhizobium sp. UFLA05-125
TGCCTGCGGCGAGTTCAACGAGCTTGCAAGCGGCGGTTTCCGGGTTGGCGAAGGGACGTTCGGCGGTGAGCTTCATGCGGCGGTCTGGCGGTGTGTGGTGTGGATATGAGCGTCGAGCGTCGGGTTCGTGATTACCTCGCCACAGAAGCAGCGTGCAATCCCTTTTGGACGTTGTGTCGGCAGCGGAAGTGCTAGCCGGTGCATCCGATCCTTCCAGGCGGTCCAGTCACGCTGGCGACGCCACGTCTCGAAGTCTGCCTCCGTGCGCGTGGCGGCAAGCTCCTGCCACGCTACCCCGAAACGTTGGCGCGCTTCGTTGAACGTCTCGGCAATGCCACCGCGGTGCTCACCGGGATCGGTGCCGGGATAGAAGCCGCAGGACCAACTCCACTGCGGGGCCGAGTTCATTCCGGGACCACCGCTTTGGGCCACAAGCGGAAATCTCCATTGCTGCCTACCTTCGATTGCATGGCCCTTGTGTCGAACCTTTTGGGGGCATGCAGCGACTCACTTGTTCGCGGCTTCCAATAAGGCGAATCCTCAACGACGACATAAAGGGAGTTAGCAATGAATCCAACTCGACGAAGATTTGTGCACGGTGCCATCGCCAGCAGCTTCGCGGCGACCTGCGACGCGATGACGCTGCCCGCAAAGGCGCAAACACTGTCACCTGCGGAAGCGCAGCAGATCGCCGAGGACGCCTATGTCTACGGCTATTCGCTCATCACGACTGAAGTCACCCGCGTACAGATGAGCAACGTGCCAAAGGTCGAGGGGTTCACAAGTCCCACCGGTCAGTTCGTCAACGTTCCTCGCTATCCACCCGCGGACTACCGCGGCGTCTCCGCGCCCAACGCCGACACGCTGTATTCCGTTGCCTGGCTCGACCTCGCCGAGCCGCAGGTGTTCAGCCATCCAGACATGGGTGACCGCTTCTACCTTTTCGAGATTACTGACCTCTGGATGTCGGATTCCGAGAGATCGCCGAGCAAACGCACGGCCGGTGGAAAGGCTGCCAACTACCTCTTCACCGCCCCAGGTTGGAAAGGCGAGGTGCCTGCGGACATGAAGCACTTCCCGATGGCGACGAGGTACATGGTCATCCTCGGCCGCACCTACGCCGACGGCACCGAGGCCGACTACAAGGCCGTCAACGCGCTGCAGGCGCAATACAAGATCACGCCGCTTTCTGCTTGGGGCAAGCCGTACACGCCAGTCGCGCCGCCGGTGAATGCCAACCCGGGCTTCAGCATGACCGACAAGCCGCAGACGGTCATTCTTGCTATGGGAACGGAGGGGTACTTCAACCTGATGACCAAGCTCATGGCTGCGGCTGCGCCCGCGCCGGCGGCGGATGCACCGATGCTCGCGAGCATGGCGAAGATTGGCATCGTGCCCGGCAAGCCGTTCGAGATGAACAAGCTCGACCCCGCTGTACAGGCAGCGCTGAAGGACATTCCCCAGACAGCTCTGAAAAAGATCGAGGCCAACAAGGAGAACCTCGGCGGGATAGTCGATGGCTGGTCGATCACGAAAGGTCTCGGCACCTACGGCCCCTCCGATTACATGAAGCGAGCGGTGGTGGCGGCCTTCGGTTGGCCCGCCAATCAGGAGCTTGATGCGGTCTACCCGAACACCGAGAAGGACTCGACGGGACAGAAGCTGAGCGGGGCAAACAAATACACGTTGACATTTGCAAAGGATGCGACACCGCCTGTCAACGGCTTCTGGTCGTTCACCATGTACATGATCGACCAGGGCTGGTGGTTCGTTCCCAATCCGCTGAACAGGTTCACCGTCAGCATGCGCGACAATCCAAAGTTCAATCCGGACGGCTCGCTAACCCTCTACTTCCAGAACGAGTCGCCGGGTGCCGACAAGGAAGCGAACTGGCTGCCGGCGCCGAAGGGCGATTTTGTCCTGATGCTGCGAATGTACTGGCCGAAGGAGAACTCGCCCTCGATCATCAACGGTTCGTGGAAGCCTCCGGCAGTGCAAAAAGCGAGCTAAACTTGTGCCGCGCTGGCGCCACGCGCCGGTGCGGCATTTTTCCGACGCACAGCCAAGTCGGGGTCCAAGTTCGAGGTCCGCACCGGGTCAAGAGGCGAAGAACTCAACGTGAGCAAATCTAGTCCGCTATGCCCCCGCTGAGCGGACCTCGACGGGGCGCGCGGCCACTTCGCTGATGGGCCATCACAGGACTCATGCGCCGCAGCAAACCGCATCTCTATTCGATCACCTCGTCGGCGCGGGCGAGCAATGAGGCAGGTATTTCGAGGCCAAGCGCCTTTGCGGCCTTGAGGTTGATCACCAGATCGAACTTGGTCGGCTGCTCGACCGGCAGATCGGCAGGCTTGGTCCCTTTGAGAATTTTATCGACGTAGTCGCCTGCACGGCGGAACAGATCGGCTAGATCAGGGCCGTACACGATCAATCCGCCCGGGGCGAATTGTCGGAAAGAATACATCGCAGGCACATGGTGCTTTGCCGCGAGCGCGGTAACGCGCGGTGCCTCTTGATTGGTTAGATTATCGCCAAGAACAATCATCGCATCGGCTTGCTGGGCGACGGCCGATGCAAAGGCGATATCGAGTTCTTCAGCCGTGGTTGCCTCAACTATCGGCAGAGCCACGCCTGCGCTGCGGTCCGGAATCTGGCGACGGCTTTCCGCAGTTCAAGGCACGCATGATGCCAATCCGCGCGAGCATCGTCGGGCCGCCTTGCTCGGCCACCAGGATCAGGGCTTTCATCGCCGCTTGCCATTCCGGGGCATCATGCACGGCCTTGGGCAGCGCGGCGATGTATTCGCCGGCGTCACGGCTGCGTTCAGCCTGCGTGAGTGGGACATCTCAGTTCAGGACGCGGCCGACGTCGACCCAGGCGAGCATTGCCATCAGGATGTTCGCGACAAACACCAGTAGCGCGAGGCCCGTCCCGGACGGAAGCTTTCGGCGCAGCTGGAGAGTTTTTCGCCGCGTCATCAGACGGCCCAGTGATAGCGGAGGTGCGTACCTGACCGCGATGCCTGCCGCTCTCTAATGAAACACCAAGATGTCATTGCGGGCACAACCTTCACTGCAAATGGAAGTGTGGCACGCGAACCTTCGTGTAGCGTGATGCGGGTCGCGCGCCGGGGTTGGCTGGCGGCCCGGCACACGCCCCCGCCGAAGATGTGCCGAGCCTAGCCATGCCAGCGCGCTGGTCGATCCGACCGGCTGGAACCAATCGTGGCGACAATGTGGCTGCGCCGCTAGAGCTTGGATGCAACACTGTCGACGGAAATAGAAGCCCGCCCGGCGGCTGGCTGCCCACGCCCACCGGCTGGGGCGATGTCCATAGGGCCCGCTGGCCTCAGCGGGGTCCGCTTAGACGGCGGTCATCGGCAAACGTTCACGGGCACAGTGCGCCATCCCCGACCGGTCCAGACTCGGCGCCACTGCGTGCAGCTACCACCCCAGGCAGCATAACTTGAACTCGGCCCCCATCCTTGATTCCAATCCCAACCTTGATTCCATCCCGCACCTTGATTCCAGCCCCAACCTTGATTCCAACCAGGGCGGCCCCAGGTGGCTGCACTCGCGAGGCCGAGCCCCACGCCAGCTGCTACAGCTGGTCCACGCCACCCCCGGCCGCTGCGGTGCCAAGCGACGCCGCCGCGCCAACCGCCGGCTCTGTGGAAGCCGGCTCTGTGGAAACCAGCGCTGTGGAGCCCAGCTCTGTGGAAGCCGCCTCCGTGGAAGCCCGCACGCGCTGAGGCTGCTGTAGGGGCAAACGCAATCACGGCAGTTGCCGCTGTTGTGATAACAATTTTCCTGATCATGAGGGTACTCCTGACACACGCTCGTCCCCCGGACTCCCTAAACAGCACAGCCGATTCTTGTTCCCAACCGGCAGCAAAGTCATCGCCGGCCAGTTCAGGCAATAACGAGAACAGAGCGCGCGGCTTCGGTCCAGTTGCGAACTTGCTGGACACTAGTCGCCGCCGCATGCCCGCACTGGCACAGACTGCATAGCTTTCCCGGGTGACCGTCGGCTATCGAATGACCGCGAAATAGCGTCGGCCATTTGTGTGCGGATCGGTATTGTCGCTGGTCGAGAAGATGAGGTTGCGCAAGTTTTTCGATCCATTTCTGTTCGCAGCAGCCGGCGCACATGAATCTTGCTCTCGGGCAGAGCAGGAGCCTGTGTTCCTTGGGCGGCAGCACAACTCCTACATGCGCCGCAGATCAGCCACAGCGGGCGAGTTCGCTATAAAGCAGGATCGTCCCGACTATGGGACAAGGGGCCTCCGACTTCGGACGAGCATCATCTGGAGGAGTAGTTCAATGGCTAATCAACGCGGGCCTGTGCGCCGCACCGTACCCGGGACCAATGTCGTGGAGGCGCTCGATCATGTGTTGCACGAGGTGTGGGCTGCGCGACGTGACCTCAGTATGACGCGTTTCTGCCTCCAGCAGTCGGAAGCCCTTCGCAGATAGATCGAGCCGCAGACAGGCTTGCTGATTTGATGCAGAGTCCCGGGAAGCACTCGCCGCCTTACGAGGCGTTCCCAAAGGATGAGGCGTGGTAAGGCCGTCTCAGTTGGCGGCCTCTGTCTTCAAGAGCCGCACCGTCTCGTGCAGCTCGAGCCAGCCGCGCTCGACCGCCACCTTGATCCCGGCACCGAACTCCGCGCCGCTGGCCTTCAGCGTGATGGTCGTGATGCTGGCACAGCATCATCGGAGACGGCGCTGGTGGGATGCACCGCGTCATGCTGAATATCGCCGATCGCGCCCACGATCTCCGGCATCGCTCCGATCCATCGGCAAGCGCAACCGACAGCGGCTGGTGACACACGCTCGCGGACTGTCCCGCCAGTCAACGGGTCCCGGCAGCGTTTTCTTCTCAAACTGAGCTCTGAAATCCCAGTTGATTGTTGAACAGCAATAGCCGTGCCACAGGTTTGTGACACTGCGCACAGGCACAAAGCGCATAGCCGGATAGGAAACTTAACTTAACGCGCAGGAGGATTGGTGTTGCTCCAAGTGGGGACCGTGTTCGTCACGCCTACCGAAGGCTTATAGTACGATCCCACTGACGGAGCGGTCACAGTTCCAACGGAAGTCCCCATTGTCCCATAAGTAGTTCTGGGTGGCGTTGTCGCCATTCCAGGTGTCGGCTGGGTTGGGACGTGCTTGTACTTCTTCCCTTCCGCAGCAAAGGGCGCACTCGCCAGCCCCACAGTCACCAGCACGGCAATCAGCAGTCTGCTCGAAATCATGGTTGGTTCTCTCTGAACTTCAGGGTTGTCCCGTATTTCGAAAACCAATCGCCGCCACGACCCGCCTGTTCCAATTAAAGTCCGGCCGGAACCGCTGCCCCTCGGTAGCAGCACAAAGAAGGCGGGGTTCAATGTCGGATAGCCGCGGCTCGTCGGGCCAGTGATCGGCGCCCAGAGCCAGGTTGTGGCTGCAAAGATAGTCGGCGCAATAGATCAGAACGCCGCGCACGCCCATGTCGCGCATCTCGCCGAAGGTGATCTTGACCGGGCGGTGACCCGACGGTGTGCGGTTCTCGCGGTGGACGGGGCGAGGCATTCCGCGATCAAAGCGGCATCGTAAGCACCTCGCAAATTATCGATTCGTGGGGCCTGGAAGCGAAGTCGACCTAATGTCTGTCGTGGGTGTGGAATGAAGCCGCCGGTCGCCCTCCGAAGAATGGGCGCTACTCCGTCAGCCGCCGGCCGAGAAAGACAATGTCTGCCGATGAAGGCCTGAACTAGGAGCAGCTATGCGGCTCGATCGGACCGAATTTGGATCGCAGAGCCACCTTTAGCTCGCTCCGGTCTGCTTTCGTGCTACCTGCCGAAAATCCCAGGTGAGCATGATGAATGCCCTCGCTGGGCGCGTGCACAATGGTGAAACAAATGCCCGCCTTGCTTTTAACCGTTTTTATGTCGCCGACGTTACCTGTGATCGAGCCAAAATAGGTAGAGCGGCCTCGTCCTTTGGCTCGATCGCTCGCTTGCTTATCGCAGCCGAGCTTGTGAACGTCACCAAGAGCGGGAGCGTGTTCGCGCCAAACGACGGACTCGACCTGGCCGTCCTGGGTAGGGAATTGGAAGACGTTCGGCCAAAGCAAGTCGGCGTCTTCGCTCCGCATTAATGGCTCGAAGAGTAGCCGAGAGATCAAATCTGCATCGGGGATGTTGTCGGGCACGCAATCACTTGAGTGGAATGTGGCGCAATATCGAGGGTGGAATCTGTACACCGAGGAAGCGCTGCGCTGTTACCTGCATGCCTGCCGGATCACCCGGCTTTGTTACAAGGTGTAGCATCTTCGGTTCGACGGTGACGACACACTCTTTTCCTGCTTCGTCCCAAACAAACATAACATCGCCTTCTCCGTCAGGAGCGACTTTCGGCAAAGCTACATTGGGAGCCAGACAAAAAAGAAACTGCTCGGCTGTAAGTGCTGAGCCGGGGGTGACCTTGCTCGCCACCCCAGACCAATTCGGCGCGTCATCCTTCAGATTACGCACAGCACCAATTAGACGAGCGCGCTGTTTTTCGAAGTCAACATTGCGACCTTCATCTGACCTTGACGATGGTCGAGTGGTTCCGGCCACCTCCGTGACGCGATAAGTTGATGCTGGGATGGACGTGGAAAAATCCATCATTGCGATTGGGGAGCCCAAAGGAAAAGCGTCAAGACGCAGAGTACCGATCACCGATGCGATGTTGAAATCAGGCGTCGGCCCACTATTAGGGGCCGAGTTCTCGTCCCACCGTTGAGTGTCTGCACTCATTGAATTTTCCCGGACAGATGCGCCTTCAAAGTATCGGTGGTTGCGGAGTTAAAGCTGTTCCAGACATCTTCGTGAATAAATTCTAATTTTTCAGAAATTGCCACATTGCTCGGCTCAAACGGTTCGGTGCTCACTCGGTCGATATCGAGGATCGCGGAGCCAAAAGGCCGATCGGGCCTCGCCATCTCCTTCGCCACCGTGACGAGCCGCAGATTGGCTTCTTGAGGTGATGATTCGGTCCTTCCGAAGAAGTGATCCGCGGACGTTAACAGTGCCTCCGGGACGTCTGCCGTAGGCCTGATCCAGTCCGAAAGCCTAGGAAAATTTTCCGATCTTGGGATGCGGTTGATGTAGCGCAATCCGACCTTGGAGATGATCACGGGCATCAATAGCGGAGAGCAGGCCACCCATGTAGCCATTAAGCCTTCTTTGAAGGACGACCATCCTTCGTACGGATCGCTCCACTGATAGACGAAGTTAGTCGTGGATACCTGCACAGACTTCTTGTCGTCCATGGTGGCAAAACGAAAAGCAGCAAGGTTTGCGCGACTGATCGGCGGCTGCGCCGGGAATCCTCCTCCGACAGCAATATGCAATTGAACATCCTGAACGGGTTGCACCGCAGGAAATTGCGAACCGAGAACGCCTAACAGCGCTGCGAGGTTAAGAGGTCGTCCTTCGTGCGCAGTGCCGAAGGAAATCTCGCAGGTCACTTGTATAATCGTAGGATTCGGGTAACTCGGATGCAGATCGGTCAAGTTGTGCCCTAGCGCGGAATCGCTGCCGAACTACTCCATTATCTGGCACCGTTGTCAAACCGGGCAAGGGGGGCTGCGGACTACTTTCGGCGACTTTTTAGCCGAATCGATCTGCGAATGGCGGCGCGACCGGAGGGCGAGCGCAAGGGGAGCGCGGGCATTCGTTACCGCGTCAGGTGCACCAGGAAAGCCGCGCAGGCATTCTCGGCTTCGGCGAAGGTCTTAAAGGGAGACCCAGCAATTTTGATTGCCGGCTTGTTCAGGTGGATAGGCCGCCACGAGGCAATGAAGCCAGGCTGTCCGTGAAGCCCGGGACCGGTACGGCTTTCATTGCTGATCACGAACGAAAATCCGCCGCTGCTCGCCATCCATATTTCGAGCTCGTCCCGTGAGGTATCAACGCGAGTAAAGTGCAGGGCCAAAGCAGCGCACGCACACCGGCCGACGCGGTGACGAAGGGACGGGCGGCCGGTCCGTGCCGCCGAGCTTTGCGGCTGTGCCTCCAACGCCGGCCTCGCTTCCCCCGAACAAAGCCTACGGCTTCTCCGGAGGTGTCGACGCGAACTTGCCCGTTCCGCCGCGCGTCGGGCACGCCGGTAAAGGATCTGTGCACCGGATAGGGTGACGTCATCCGGGGCTCATTGCCGAACCGAAAGAGGTTGCCTCGTGACGGGTCGGGCGCCGGCGGCCACAACGCACCAACTGGTTCGCACGGGCGGAAATCGGTTTGGTTTATTGGCGACACCCTTGTCTCACGCCGGTTGAGCGGAAACCCCTCACGCGAGAGCGGGCTATCGAGAAAGCAACGGCGCTGGCGAGGGCCGAGATGGACCAGCTGGTCCACCCCGAGTAAAGGGGAAAATGCCGAAAAGGCTCGGCACGGCCGAAGGGGCCGCCGTCGCGCTCCATTCGCAGAATCGATCGCGATGGAGTTATTGCCGTTCGGGACGCCGAGAAAGCCGTTTGCGGCTAAACGAGCGAGTTTGGCCTCTTTTTTCCGAATGGCCGTTGATAGTATTCAGCCGCCCAAACCCTTCCAAGCTGAATACGAGGGTTCGATTCCCTTCACCCGCTCCAATGATTTCAATGGCTTAGCGCGTCAAGACCCTTTTCATTCTGACACGTCGCGCATTTTCATTCTGACAAAAGTTCACTTTTCCTTCGCTTGCTTGGCTTGCCGGTGCGCGACGCTCGGCGATGTCAGGTCAGTTAGATTCGGACATCCCGCCTTGTCAGCCTCATCGTTCGATCACGGCAGAATGGGTGCGTGGTAGGTGAAAGTCATCATCAAGACTGCAGCCAGGATCATGACGATCGGGAAGTGCACGAAGAACTGCACAGAGGTGTATCCGATCAAGTCCTTCGACTTCAATCCGAGCACGCCAAGCAGGGCAGCATCCAGAACGGATTGAGCTCGCAAGCCGCGAGCTGGTCCGCGCTCGGCAAGCGCTGAGAGCCCGACGCATATGGTAGGATGGTCGTGGTCGACGTCCAGCTACCGCAAATTAGGGTGAGGGGCCCATCTCTCGCCATGTTGTGCCGGAGCGAAATGCTTTAGCCGAATAAAGATCGAAAGAGGACACGCTCATGCAGTGGCTCAAGGAAACCTTTCATGTCGACAAGCCCATCATCGCCATGTGCCACTTGCAGGCACTGCCGGGCGATCCCGGCTACGATATGGTCGGCGGCATGAGCAAAGTCATCGAAATGGCCCTTGCCGATCTCGACCATCTCCAGAATGGCGGTGTCGATGCCGTAATGTTTTCCAACGAATTCAGCCTGCCTTACCTGACCACGGTACGTCCCGAAACCACAGCGGCCATGGCACGCGTCGTCGGCGAGCTCATGCGCTTCATCAAGGTGCCGTTTGGCGTCAACGTCTTGTGGGATCCGATAGCATCGATCGATCTTGCGGCCGCCACCGGAGCAAGCTTCATTCGCGAGATCATGAGCGGGGTGTACGCCAGCGATTTCGGGCTCTGGAATACCAATGTTGGTGAAACGGCGCGCCACAAGGCAAGGCTCGCCCCGAAGCTCAGGCTTTTATTCAACATCGTGCCCGAAGCCGCCGCCTATCTGGGCGATCGTTCGGTTGCGGATATCGCTCGCTCGACCGCGTTCAACAACCGGCCTGACGCCATCTGCGTATCCGGCCTCACCGCCGGCGCCGAAACAGACACCCAGGTCCTTTCCACGGTCAAAGCGGCCGTACCGGGCACAGCTGTGCTTTGCAACACGGGTTGTAGGATCGACAATATCGAGCGCCAGCTCGCCGTTTCGGACGGGGCAGTCGTGGGATCTACTTTCAAGGTCGACGGCATCTTCGAGAATCCGGTCGATCCGGCGCGTGTTAAGGCCTTCATGGACAAGGTCAAAGCGATACGCTCTGCCTCGCGCGCGGTCGCTTAGGACATGCTCGCGCGATCCGGCAGCCCGCGGTGCCGGCTCGATCCAGATCTGATGAACAGGAAAGGTCCGGTACCGGACCAGATCGGACCAAAGTGACGATTGATCAACGCAGCCTTGCACGCATCGAGGCATGGACCAAAGAGCTCTGCCTGATACCTGGTCTTTCCGGTTACGAGGATCCGGTGAGCGACTACATCCGGGCCACCTTTGCCGACCGCCGGGTCGAGAGTCACAGCGATGCGTTCGGGAATCTGACCCTTACGGTGAAGGGGGCGGATCCCGCAGCTCCATCGGTGATGGTCTTCGCCCATACCGATCAGCTTGGCCTCTTGGTACGGCGCATTGAAGCGAACGGCTTCGTTCGGGTGGAACGGCTTGGGGGCGTGCCCGAACGTGTGCTGCCGGGCCTGCGCATGGTGATCATGAACAAGCACGGCAAGCAGATCCCTTGCGTCGTCGGCATCAAAGCACACCATGCCACCCCGCAAGACGAGAAGGGCCAGGTGCTCGGCTATGACAAGTTGTTCCTCGATCTCGGCGCCAGATCAGCGGAAGAGGTGCGAGTTCTCGGCGTCGAAATCGGTGCACCCGTCACCTACTGCCCCTCTTTCGAACGGCTGGCCGGCACGCGTGTGTCCGGAACGGCGATCGACGACCGCGCCGGCTGCGCCGCGCTGATGGACCTCGTGCAGAGACTTTTGGATGAACCCGTTCCCGCCACGCTGCATGCGGTCTTTTCGGTCCAAGAGGAGTTCAACCTGCGCGGCGCCATGCTTGCGGCCGAGCGTCTCAGGCCAGATGCCGCGATTTCGATCGATATCATGGTCGCCTCCGATACGCCTGATCTTAAGGAGCGCGGCGAACTGCAGCTTGGCGGCGGCCCGGCGCTTGGCCTCTATAGCTTCCACGGGCGCGGCACGCTCAATGGTACGCTTGCGCATCCTGCGCTCCTCAATCATCTCGTGGAGACCGCAAGCCGTGTGGGAATGCCGATCCAGCGCAGCGCTCACACCGGCTGCCTGACGGATTCCTCATACGTTCAGCTCGTGGGTGAAGGTATTCCCTCCATCGATATCGGCTATCCGACACGCTACACGCATGCGCCGATCGAAACCTGCGACCTTGCCGATCTTGAACAGATAGCGGCACTGCTTGCCCTTGCCCTGCACGATATGAAGGCAGGCTTCTCCTTCAAACGGAGGAGATATTCATGCGCCACCTCCTAGGCATCGATATTGGCAGTTATTCCAGCAAAGGCGTCCTGCTCGATGAGCTCGGTACTATTCGGGCAACTGCGCAGCGCAAGCACGACATGCGCGTGCCAGGGCCAGGACTCGCAGAACATGACGCCCTACAGGATTGGTGGGAGGGCTTTCGCGCGCTGAGCCAGCGTCTGATCCAGGACAGTGGGATCAACCCGGCCGCAGTCACTGCGGTCGGGTGCAGCGGGATTGGCCCCTGTGCACTGCCTGTGACGCAAGCCGGCGAGCCCCTACGCCCAGCCATCCTGTATGGCGTCGATACGCGCGCCGAAGCCGAAATCGAAGAGCTCAACGCGGAACTCGGCGCACCGGCCGTGCTGGCCCGAACCGGCAATCCGCTGACGACACAATCTGTCGGCCCGAAGGTACGGTGGCTTGCCAAGCACGAGCCTGACACTTTCCGCAAAACCGCGCGGATCGTCGGCTGTCCTACCTTTATCGTTCACAGATTGACGGGACGGTGGGTCGTCGATCACTACGGCGCGTCCTGTTACACGCCATTCTATGACCTTGCCGCCAACGCTTGGCATGACGAGACGATCGAACGGATTTGCCCGGTCGACTGGCTACCTGAAATAGCCTGGACAACGGAGATTGTCGGCCATGTGAGCACTGAGGCCGCAGCAGCAACCGGGCTTGCCGCAGGCACGGCTGTGATCGCTGGCACCATCGATGCGGCGAGCGAAGCGATCAGCGTCGGCGTGCAAAAGCCGGGTGACTTGATGATCATGTATGGCACTACGGCCTTCTTCATCCAGGTCAATGCCGATCTCGTCGTCGACTCCCGTTTCTGGGCTGCGCCGTTTCTGTTCGAGAACACCTGGAGTGTCATGGGCGGGCTTGCGACTGGAGGCGGTCTCACCCAATGGTTTCGCAAGGAAATGACTGGACTTTCCGACGAGGAGTCATCCTTCCAGACGCTGATGGAAGAGGCGCTCAAAAGTCCGCCGGGCGCAAACGGCATTCTGATGCTGCCCTATTTCAGTGGTGAGCGAACGCCAATCAACGATCCGCAAGCCAAGGGACTGATCTTCGGCCTGACGCTCGCGCACCGGCGCGGCGATGTCTATCGTGCGCTGATCGAGGGAATCGGACACGCAACGCGGCACAATCTCGACAGCTTTGCCGAAATCCAGCCGGCTCGAAGCATCTACGCGGCCGGAGGCGGCGTGCAGAATCCTCTCTGGACACAATGCGTCAGCGACATTGCAAGCGTGCATCAGAATGTGCGCCGACACACGATAGGTGCTGCGCTCGGATCTGCCTTTCTCGCAGGAATAGGTTGCGGGATCTTCGTGCCGGAGGACATCGACCGCATTAACCCGATCGTGTCTCAAATCGTGCCGAATGAGGCCAACCGCAATCGCTACGCGGCCGATCACGCTGCGTTCAAAGCGCTTTACATCAACAACAGAGGTACGATGCGACGGTCCACGGCAAGCTAGTCCAATTGGCTATCGGAAGCGTGGTGGATCGTTCAAGGGCGCGCAACCAGCAATGGCTGCACGTTTGCGCCACCTGCCATCAGGGGATTCGACGGCTCGAAACGCTCACGCAGCTCTCGCCTCCTGACGAGCGCGCGCGCACTGGTAAATGCGTCTTTCAGACTTTCGGCTCGCCGGAGCGCGACGTTGAAGAAGGCGTCACCGAAATAAGTCCACTTCGCCTTGTCTTCGCAGCCGAACGACGGATGATCGGCGTCCGCCGCTGTGATGACCAAGACATCGGGATTCGCGAGACGAGGAATGAAGACTCCAGAGTAGCAGGCCGAGATGATCACCACCTTGTGGCGTACGCCGGTCTGTTCGAGGATCTCGGCGAGACGGGAGGGTGTGAGTGTTTGCGCAAGCCGCCCTGCTTTGATAGCAAGGCCGTCCGGCGAGCCATGCGAGGTGAGGATCAAGAACAAAACGTCGTTCTCGGTGTCCAGGCGGCCGGCCACAACCCGTAACGACCTGGCTAGCGTTTCGACAGTGGCGCTGCCACCCTTCTTCGAATTGTACTGCACCTCGATCGGTCCAGTTTCGAAACGATCGGCGACGACCTGGGCTGCACCAGTCGCCTCGCTTCGAAATACGCCTTGATCGCCGAAAAGTCCAAAGGACACCACGCCGACCTTGTGGGCATCTTCGATGGCATGCACCGTCGAAACCGACAGCGTGATGGCGAGGGCAAAAGCAACGAGCGACGCGCCAGGCCGCCTGATCCAGAACTTCGCGGTGATGGTGTTGGAGATCATGGTGAGCCTCGCTTTTCGGCCGGCAAAGGAGCTTGCTGATGAACCATTCCCCCGTGTGCACGATGTGTACACCGAGAGATCTAAGTAAGTCTCATAACAGGAAATGTTGAACCGGTCTGGCCTCGCACGCAGCATGAGCCGGTTTGAAGCGCGACGATGAGCCCGTGGGCGTTCGCCATCAGGGATCTAGCCCGACCGAACGGTTCTTCTGGCAGACGCTTACGCCTTTGAATGTACTGGCGACGATTGCCGCGCTCCGGGACCGGGATGTACATGAACGGCCTTGGCCGTCAGTGGCTCTCCGCATTCCGAGCAGACCATCACGAGATCGAACAGTTTTCCGCAGCTCTTGTGCTCATGCAGCATCGGCCTTCCACGTGAGTCGACCATGTGGATGTTACCCCAGTGCACGATCGACATGATGATCGGATAGAGGTCGAGGCCCTTCTGCGTCAGGATGTATTCGTAACGCTTTGGCGATTCCTGGTAGGGAATCCGGCGAAGCACGCCAAACCGCACCAGCTTCTTCAGCCTGTCAGCGAGAAGATGCCGGGTAATTCCTAGCGACGCCTGGAATTCATCGAACCT
Organism: Bradyrhizobium sp. UFLA05-125; assembly: GCF_059803515.1. Classification (NCBI taxonomy): domain Bacteria; kingdom Pseudomonadati; phylum Pseudomonadota; class Alphaproteobacteria; order Hyphomicrobiales; family Nitrobacteraceae; genus Bradyrhizobium; species Bradyrhizobium sp. UFLA05-125. The sequence continues at coordinate 14,044 of NZ_JBANBJ010000113.1, forward strand.
GCGGATGCGCAGAAAGCATTCGCGCAGGATGAGCAGGCTCCAACGGTCGCCGATCACCGCCACGGTTCGGGCGAGCGAGCACGGTTCGTCCTCGAGCGCGTCCCATTTCATCGATCTCTCCACGGCATTACAAATAAATTCTAAATCGGAACTGACGGAAAATCAACGGGATGTCCGAAAACGGCGGCTTGCAGCTCTATTGTATGATCAACATCATATTGACAGTTCTAAAATAGAACTATATCGATTGTCGCGCATCAACCAGGCGCGCACGCAAGCGCCGCCGTCGAAGGGAAGGGCGCTCCATGACCGCTCCGCTTAAGGTCGAGTTTCACTTCGATTTCGGCAGTCCCAATGCCTATCTTGCCGAACTCGCACTGTCCGCCGTCGAACAGCGAACGGGCGTCAAGTTCGACTACGTCCCCGTGTTGCTCGGCGGCGTCTACAAGGCGACCGGCAACATGTCGCCGGCCGAGTCCCTGCACGGCATCAAGAACAAGCCCGAATATAATGCGCTCGAAACCGCGCGTTTTCTGCGGCGCTACAACATCACCAAATTCAAGTCGAACCCGTTCTTCCCGGTAAACACGCTGACGCTGATGCGCGGCGTTGTGGCGGCCCAGTTCGAGGGAATATTTGAGCCCTATTTCCGCGCCGCGTATCATCACATGTGGGTCGAGCCCAAGAAGATGGACGATCCGCAGGTGTTCCGCGAGGCGTTCTTGTCCTCTGGCCTCGATATCGACCGCATTATCGCACGGGCACAACAGGACGACGTCAAGAAGAAGCTGATCGAGAACACCAGCGACGCCGTGGCTCGCGGCTCGTTTGGATCGCCGACCTTCTACGTCGGAAGCGAGATTTTCTTTGGAAAGGACAAATTGCGCGAGGTGGAGGACGAGATCGTCGCGCAACTGGCCACGGAACGGCGCAAGACCGCCTGATCCGAACCGCGTGCAAGACAAGAATCGGGCCCGAGGGGCCGTTGCAGGGAGGTTTCAGTGGTGGCTTCGACGCAGACGGCGGCAGAACATCTTGAAGGTTTGCCAAACCGGATCCACGAGGTGATCGACCGGTATGTCGATGCGACGCCGGATCGGCTCGCGCTGATCGATGACAAGGCAAGCTTGACGTATCGCGAACTGGATCGGAGCGTGGGTGGCGTCGCCGGCACGCTGCAGGCGCTCGGAGTCCGCGCCGGCGACCGCATGATGATCGTCAGCGAAAATTCCATTCCGCTTGCCTGTCTGCTGCTCGCCGCAAGCCGGATCGATGCCTGGGCGATCGTCGTCAATCCGCGGCTGTCGCCCCGCGAGATTGACCAGATCAGGGATCACAGTGGGGCTCGCCGGGTCTTCCTTACAGCCGCTGTGTCGCAGGAAGCAGCTGACCACGCGACGCGATATGGCGCGTCTCTGCAGGATGTCGGCCCGCTCCGCGGCATCGGCGTGACCGCGCTGAACGAGGAGACTTCGGCGGAGCCGGTCGAGACCGATGGTTCGCATCAGGTTGCAGTTCTCATCTACACGTCGGGGACCACGGGCACGCCCAAGGGCGTGATGCTGACTCACCGCAATCTTCTGTTTAGCGCCAGGGGCACGGCGGGCTGGCGGAAGATGACTTCGGCCGACGTGCAATATTGCGTGCTTCCGATCTCGCACATCGTCGGCATTTCGCTGCTCACCATGACTTTGATGGTCGGCGGCACAGTACGCCTGGTCACGAAGTATGATCCGGCTGCCCTTGTGAAGGCGATGGCGGAGGAGGGGATTACCATCCTCAATGGCGTGCCCGCGACCTACCAGCGTCTGCTCGAGTACCGGCGTAACGCAGGCCAGCCGAAGTTCGATCGCGGTGCGCTCCGTCTGATCGCGGTGGCGGGAGCGCCGCTCGATCTGGAGCTCAAATCTCGTGTCGAGCAGGAACTCGGCCTGCCACTCCTGAACGGCTATGGCATCACCGAGTGCTCGCCGGGCATTTCCGGGGTTCGGGCCGATAGCCCCAGGGTCGACCACGCAGTAGGAACGGTTCTCCCCGGCCTTGAGGCAAAGCTCGTCGCTCGGAACGGCAAGACCGTTGCCAACGGTGAGGTCGGTGAGCTCCATGTTCGTGGCCCGAATGTGATGCGCGGTTACTACCGCGCTCCTGACCTGACCGCGAAGGCGATCGATGCCGACGGTTGGTTTAACACCGGTGACCTCGCTCGCTTCGAGGGTGACTGCCTCTACATCGTCGGCCGAACCAAGGAGATGATCATTCGCTCCGGCTTTAACGTCTATCCGGCCGAGATTGAGGCAGTGTTGAGTACGCACGATGCGGTGGTGCAGTGTGCCGTGGTCGGGCGGCCAGTCGAGGGCAATGAAGAGGTCGTGGCCTTCGTGCAGTTGATCAAGGGCTCAAAGGCCACCGCGCAGGACCTCATGGCTCATGTCGTCCCGCAGCTCACCTCCTACAAACGTCCCTCGGAAATCATCCTGCTGGATGCGCTTCCGGCGACCTCGACGGGAAAGATTCTGAAGCACAGGCTGGCGGAGTCCCTGCGCGGCCAAGCGTGAGCATCGGCTCGATGCCGCTTTCGAGAAGAGTTCAGTCAAAACCAGAGGCCGGAGAAAACCATGCAGAAGAGAAATGCGACTGTCGCTGTCATCGGTGCCGGCGACTACATCGGTGGCGAGATCGCCAAGAAATTTGCCGCCGAAGGCTTTAGGATCTTCGCCGGCCGCCGCAATGGCGACAAGCTCGCGCCGCTGGTCAAGGAGGTCGAGGCCGCCGGCGGCGAGATTCATGCTCGCTCGCTCGACGCGCGCAAGGAGGAGGAGATCGTCTCCTTCCTCAACGACGCCGACAAGCACGCGCCGCTGGAAGTCTGCATCTTCAACATCGGCGCCAACGTCAATTTCCCGATCCTGGAGACCACTGAGCGCGTGTTCCGGAAAGTCTGGGAGATGGCCTGCTATTCCGGCTTCCTGGCCGGACGCGAAGCGGCACGGCTGATGCTGCCACGCGGCGGCGGCAACATCTTTTTTACCGGCGCCACGGCATCCTTGCGCGGCGGCAGCGGCTATGCAGCCTTCGCCAGCGCCAAGTTCGGCCTGCGCGCGGTGGCGCAGGCGATGGCGCGCGAGTTGGGGCCGAAGAACATCCATGTCGCGCATCTCATCATCGACTCCGGCGTCGATACCGAATGGGTGCGGCAGCGCCGCATCGAGGCGCTGGGTCCCGATGCGCTTGACAATCCCGATCTCCTGATGCCGCCGTCGTCGGTCGCGGCATCCTACTGGCAGCTCTATCAGCAGCCGAAGAGCGCCTGGACGTTCGAGCTGGAAATCCGCCCCTTCGGCGAGAAGTGGTAGGAGGAGGTCCGATGGAGCTCGCGTTGTCACCGGAGGATGCGGCCTTCCGCGACGAGGTGCGCGCCTTCATCGCCGGGAATTATCCGGCGGAGATGCGCGTTCCGAACCCGGAGACCGATCTCTCCAAAGAGCAGATGCTGCTGTGGCATCGCATCCTGCACAAGAAGGGTTGGATCGCGCCGCTCTGGCCGAAGGAATATGGCGGACCCGGCTGGGCGATCACGCGCCGCTTCATCTTCGAGCAGGAGACGACCCGTGCGGGCACGATGCCGCCGTTGGCGTTCAGCGTCACTATGGTCGGCCCGGTCATCTATACGTTCGGAAACGAGGCGCAGAAGAAGAAGTTTCTGCCGCGCATCCTCTCCGGCGAGGACTGGTGGTGCCAGGGCTATTCCGAGCCGGGCTCCGGATCCGACCTTGCCACCGTCCGCACCAAGGCCATGCGTGACGGCGACCACTACATCGTCAACGGTCACAAGACCTGGACCACGCTGGCCCAGCACGCCGACTGGATCTTTTGCCTGGTGCGGACCGATCCGACCGCCAAGCCGCAGTCCGGCATTTCGTTCCTGTTGATCAATATGAAGTCGCCCGGCGTTACGGTCCGGCCGATCATCACCATCGACGGCTCCCATGAGGTCAACGATGTTTTCCTGGAAGACGTTCGTGTTCCCGTCGAGAACCTGATCGGCGAAGAGAACAAGGGCTGGAGCTACGCCAAGTTCTTGCTCGGCAATGAACGGACCAGCATGGCCGGGATCGGCCGCTCGACCCGATACATCGAGCGCCTGAAGCGGATCGTGAAGGCCGAGATCCCGCAGGACGATCCGGCCCATCTCGAATTCATCAGGGATATCGCGCGCGTCGAGCTCGACGTGCTGGCGCTGGAAGCGACCGAGCTGCGGGTCGTGGCGCAGATGGCGCGCGGGATCGATCCGGGGCCGGCGGCCTCGCTGTTCAAGATCCGCGGCACCGAGATCTTTCAGAACATCACCGAGCTGACTCACCGTGCCATCGGCAATTATGGTCTGGCGATCCGCGAGCATCCGGTCAGCGCGAACCATTTCATGCCTGGGCCGGACTATGGACACACCGCGTCGGAAAAGTACCTGAACTCGCGCAAGCTCAGCATCTACGGCGGGTCGAACGAGATCCAGCGCAACATCATCGCCAAGGCAGTGCTCGGTCTCTAGCAACAGCGCCACAAGAGGATCGGATGGATATCCAGTTCACGGAAGAGCAGGAATTATTGCGATCGAGCGTCCAGCGCCTGCTGCGCGACCAGTATGATTTTGACGCGCGCCGCAAGATCGTCGCAAGCGAAGAAGGCGTCAGCCGCGAACAATGGGCTGATTTCGCCGAACTCGGCCTGTTCGCGGCGCCGTTCTCCGAGGACGTCGGCGGTCTCGGTGGCGGGCCGCTGTCGACCATGATCATCATGCAGGAGTTCGGCCGCCACCTCGTAATCGAGCCGTTCGTGGAAACGGTCGTGCTTGCCGGCGGCCTGATCGAGCAGGCGGGATCCGACGCGCAGAAGCAGGGCTTTATCCCCGACATCATCGCGGGGACGAAGATGTGGGCTCTGGCCTGGGCCGAAAAGGGCTCGCGCTTCGATCTGGCGACGGTGACGACCAATGCGCGCCGCGACGGCGGCGACTACGTCCTCACTGGCGAGAAAACGGCTGTGATCGCGGCACCCTGGGCGGATTATCTTATCGTCTCCGCCCGGATCTCAGGTGACCGCGGCGGCGTCAGCTTGTTCGTCGTCGATCGCCGCGCAGCCAACCTGGATCTGCAGAGTTTCAAGACCATCGACGGACGCCGCGCCGCTGAGGTCGGTTTGAACAATGTCCGCGGTCAGCTGCTTGGCAAGGAAGGCGAGGGCGGCTCCGCGCTGGAAGCCTGCCGTGATCGGGCGATCGGCGCGCTCTGTGCAGAAGCCGTCGGTGCGATCGGGGAGCTGAACTCGGCCACGCTGGAATATTCAAAGACGCGAAAGCAGTTCGGAACGACGATCGGCTCGTTTCAGGTGCTGCAGCACCGGATGGTCGACATGTTCATCGCGCATCAGGAGGCGCTCTCCCTGATGCAGCACCTCAATCTCAGCCTCAACGCGAGCGACGCAGGCGTCTCGCGGCTGGCGTCAGGCGCAAAATCGAAAATCGGTTATGCCGGCAGGTTCGTCGCAGACCAGGCCGTGCAGCTGCATGGTGGCATGGGCATGACCGACGAGCTCAACGTCGGGCACTACTTCAAGCGCATTTCCTCCATCAACATCCAGTTCGGTGATCCCGCCTATCACTTGCTGCGCTACGCGCGGCTCGAAAAAGCGGCTTAAGCAGAGAGGCAAGCATGACAACTGATGCAGTTATCGTTTCTACCGCGCGTACCGGTGTCGGCAAGGCCTATCGCGGCGCGCTCAACAACACCGACGGTCCGACCCTGGCCGGCCATGTAATCGGGGAAGCGGTGAAGCGTGCCGGTATCGCGCCCGGCGAGGTCGAGGACGTGGTGATGGGCTGCGCCATGCAGCAGGGCACCATGGTGATGAACGTCGCGCGCAAGGGCGCGATCCGTGCCGGTCTCCCCGTCACGGTTGCCGGTACCACAATTGATCGCCAGTGCGCCTCTGGCCTGCAGGCGATCGCGGTTGCCGCGCGCTCGGTGATGCTCGACGGCGTCGAGATCGCGATCGGCGGCGGCATCGAGTCGATCAGCCTGGTGCAGAACGACCACATGAACAGGTTCCATGCCGTCGACGAAGAGCTGATGGCGATGAAGCCGGAAATGTACATG
>NZ_JBANBJ010000114.1:0-20109 GCF_059803515.1 Bradyrhizobium sp. UFLA05-125
GTGCTTTCGACGCCCGCGAGCGCTGGCGATCGCGGCGCAACCACGCTGATATTCTGGATCTTCGCAAAGCCGTCCGTGAGGCGACCGGTGACCTCCTCCGCCATCGCTGCGCCGCCCTGGTCGTTGCTGGCATCAACGATCGGCATCACGGCGATGCGAGGCGGCGTTCGCCGGAACAGGAGGTCCGGCTTCAGCACCGGCGCGGCCACAGCAAGCCCCATGGCGATCACACCTGTCACGGCCACTGCGGCGACCATGGCCCGCCGGCTGAAGCCGAAGATGGAGCGCTGCGAGCTCACCTGCAGCGGAACACCTTCAGCCGGCGTCGCAGGCCCGGCTTCCGCAGCCTGGGCGAGCGAAGGCTCCTCGGCGTCCGCCGTCACCTCCGCCTCTGCTTCAACCTCCGCCGTCAGCAGATAGCCGCCGCCAGAGGCGAGCTTGATCAGCTGCCGTCGCTCGTCGCCGAGGGCGGTGCGAAGCTCGCGGATGCACTGGAAGAGATTGTCCTCGCCGACATGGACGTTCGGCCAGACCGCCTCCATCAGGTCCTGCTTGCTGAGCACCCGGCCGCCGCTGGTGGCGAAAACCCGTAGCATCTCGAAGGTCTTGGGTCGGAGCTTGATCGCGACACCATCGGCCCCGCGCAGCTCCGCGCGCGGCCGGTCCAGCTCGAAGCCGGCGAAACGAAGCACGTTATCCCCCAAAGCGTCTCTCCAGCCCGCTCATATAGCGGAAGTCTGTCGAAAATGCCCGAAAAGCGGGTCTGAAACGGAAATATCAGAAACTTTCAGAAACTTGCCGACCGCTTATCAGGACACCACCCCCAGCCAATGAGAAGAGTCGTGCCGGAGACGGACTCGCGATCGCGGAATGGGGGACGAGTTGAAGAAAGATTGTTTCGTGGCGACCCGCTGCATGCGGGCCGCACTGCGGACGTCGTCGGCGCTGGTCTTGGCCTGGATGCTGCCGGCCGCGCCCTCGCGCGCCGTGTCGAATGGCACCTGGCTCGCCTCTCCCGGCAGCAACGACCATGGCACCGGCTCCAACTGGAGCGGCGGCTTTGTCCTGGCGGGCATTGCCTCCTTCAGCACCTCGAACACCACCAGCCTGTCGATTTCGGGCGCCTCGTCGGCCTACGACTGGACCTTCAATACAGGCGCCTCGAACTACACCTTTAACATCACCGGCTCGCTGGCCTTCCTTGGCGCAGGCATCACCATCAACGGTGGCAGCGCTACCATCACAAACAACGGCGTGCTCGAGTTCGACAGCGGCACAGCCGGCAACGCTCATCACCAACACCAATCAGCTGTCGTTCTTCAGGTTTTGCGCCCGTGCGTCGATTAGGCCAAACTTCATCGCAACTTAGGCGCCGCCGCTCCGGTAAACCCGCAGGTGGCGGTTCCACTGTGCATGGGGTTGTTTTGCAGAAATGACTTGCCGGGTCGATCCCGGGAAGGACCACCGCCCCTCAGCGCCCCGTCTTCACCTTGGTCCAGAGCCGGTTGATGATGCGCTGGGTGGCGGGGTCGCGGGCGGTGATGACGAAGAGCTTTGCGAGCGTCGCCTCGTCCGGATAGATGTTCCTGTCGTTCAGGATCTTTGGGTCGATCAACTTCTGGCTGGCGAGGTTGCCGTTGGCGTAGGACAGGAAGTCGGAGTTCTTCGCCGCGACATCCGGGCGGTAGAGATAGTTGATCAGTTCATAGGCTTCCGCGACGTTCTTGGCATCCGCGGGGATCGCGAGATTGTCGAAGAACATCTGCGCGCCCTCCTTCGGGATGGCATAGCCGATCTCGATGCCGCTCTTGGCTTCGGCGGCACGCGCCCTCGCCTGCATGATGTCGCCGGACCAGCCGACCACGAAGCAGATCTCGCCGGTCGCGAGCGCGCTCAGATATTCGGAAGAGTGGAACTTGCGCACGGACGGGCGAACTTTTGTCACGACATCGGCGGCCTTCTCGAGGTCGGCCTGCTTGGTCGAGTTCGGATCGAGCCCGAGATAGTTCAGCGCCGCCGGAAAGATGTCGTCGGCGGAATCGAGCATGTGCACGCCGCAGTCTTTGAACTTGGCGAGATTCTCCGGCTTGAAGACGATGTCCCAGCTATCGATCTTCGCGTCCGGCCCGAGGATCTCCCTCACCTTCTTGACGTTGTAGCCTATGCCCGTCGTGCCCCACATGTAGTTGGCTGCGAAGACGTTGCCGGGATCGTAGGTCGCAAGGTGCTGGTTCACCATCGGCCAGGCGTTGGCGAGGTTCGGCAGCTTCGACTTGTCGAGCTTCTGGAAGATGTTCGCCTTGATCTGGCGCTGCAGGAAGTAGGCCGTGGGCACCACGACGTCGTAGCCGGACTTGCCGGCCATCAGGCGCGTCTCCAGCGTCTCGTTGGCGTCGAAGGTGTCGTAGACCACCTTGATGCCGGTCTCCTTGGTGAAGGCCTCAAGGACATCCGGCGCCATGTAGTTGGACCAGTTGTAGAAGTTGACGATGCGCTCCTCGGCCCCGGCCGGAGGCGAAAGCAACGTCAGCGCGGCGATTGCAATACCGAGGCAAAACCTCGAGCGGCTGACGTTCGTCATCTTCGTCTACCTCTTGCGCCCGCGCACCGCGTCCGACAGCCGCTCCAGTGCGGTGTCGAGCGTCTCGTCCTTCTTGGCGAAGCAGAAGCGCACCACCGAGGTCACGGGATCCTGCTCGTAGAACGCCGAGACCGGGATCGCAGCCACCTTGTAGTCTTTCACGATCCGCCAGCAGAACTCGGTATCGCTCTCGTTGAGCCCGAGCGGCGACAGGTCGACGGTGAGGAAGTAGGTGCCTTGCGACTTCAGCACCGGGAAGCCGAGGCTTTCGAGCCCCTTCGTCAGACGATCCCGGCTCCGCGCCAGATCCTTGCGCATCGAGACGAAATACTCGTCCGGTTTTCCGAGGCCATAGGCGACCGCGGCCTGCAGATTGGGCGCGGTGGTGAAGGTCAGGAACTGGTGCACCTTGGCGGCGACCCGCAGCAGCGGCGGCGCCGCGCAGACGAAGCCGACTTTCCAGCCGGTGAGCGAGAAGATCTTGCCGGCCGAGCCGACCTTGATGGTGCGCTCGCGCATGCCGGGAATGGTGATCAGCGGAATGTGCTTGTGCTCGTCGAAGGTGACGTGCTCCCAGACCTCGTCGCAGATCGCAATGACGTCGAACTCCTGGCAGTAGCGCGCCAGGAGTTCGAGATCCTCGCGCGGAAAGACGACGGCGGAGGGATTCAAGGGGTTGTTGAACAGGACCGCCTTGGTCTTTGAATTGAACACGCTTTTCAGCATGTCCTCATTGAGTCGCCAGTGCGGCGGCTCGAGCCGTACGAGGCGCGGAATGCCGCCGGCCTGGCGGATGATCGGCAGGTAGGAATCATAGACCGGCTGGAAGCACACGACCTCGTCGCCGGGCTGCACCACCGCGAGGATCGCCGAGGTCAGCGCCTCCGTGCCGCCGGAGGTCACCATGACCTCGCTCATCGGATCGAGCTTCAGACCATGCCAGTGCCCGTAATGCGTCGCGATCGCCTGGCGCAGCTCTGGGATGCCCATCATCGACGGGTACTGGTTGTAGCCGTTCACGGAGGCGTCGGCCGCGGCGCGGCGGATGTCCTCAGGGCCGGGATCGTCAGGAAAACCCTGGCCGAGATTGATGGCGCTATTGTCGCGCGCAGCCTGCGACATCGCCTCGAAGATGGTGACGGGCAGGTCGGCGAAGACCTTGTTCAAGGAGGAGCTCTTGGACGTCATCGGCTTAGATCAGCCACCGACCTTGGTCGGGAGTCCTGCAGCCTTCCAGCCGAGCATGCCGCCCGCAAGATGCTTGTCGTAGGCAAGTCCCGCCGTCTGCGCGGCGAGCGACGCCGTCACCGAGCGCTTGCCGGAGCGGCAGGCGAACACGACGTCCTTGCCCTGCGGATCGGGGATTGCGTTGGGATCGAAGGTCGAGAGCGGCACGACGACCCCATAGGGGTAGGCCTCCACGGCAACTTCGTTGGGCTCACGCACGTCGACGAGCAGATAGCGCCCCTCGCTCACACCCTTGGCGACCTCGTCCGGGGTCAGATCCTGCACCTGGTTTGCCACTTCATCCTCCAGAACGGCCGCGTGTTAGGCCGGGCTGCCCCGGCCGGCGGCAACCTCGCCTCTCGGCTCGCGAAAATCAAGCGCTACAAAGGCTTGAGCGATATCCCGGAACTTAAAGCTAAATCGCAGGGCATTGAAGCGCTTTGGGATCGTCAGTCTAGATCGTCACCTGCGTACCGACCTCGACTACCCGCCCGCTCGGAATCTGGAAATAGTCGGTGGCATCGTTCGCCGAGCGGCTCAGCGAGATGAACAGGCGATCCTGCCAGCGCGGCATGCCGGAATGGGCGGCGGGCTTCAGCGCCCTGCGCGACAGGAAGAACGAGGTCGACATGATGTCGAACTGCCAGCCGAGCTTGCGGGCAATCGCCAGCGCCTTCGGCACGTTGGGCGATTCCATGAAGCCGAACTTTAGCGTCACCTTCGAGAAGGTCGGGCTGACCTGCTCCAGCTTGACGCGCTCGGACGGATCGATGCGCGGCGTCGTCGCGGTCTCGATGGTGAGAATGACATTCTTCTCATGCAACACTTTGTAGTGCTTCAGACTATGCATGAGCGCTGTCGGGGCGCTGAGCGGATCGGACGTGAGGAAAACGGCGGTGCCTGGCACCCGCTGCGGCGGCCGCTTCTCCAGCATCGCCACGAGGTCGGCGAGCGGGAACTCGAGCTTGCGCGACTTCTCGAACAAGAGCCGGCTGCCGCGCCGCCACGTGTACATCAGAAGGATCATGAGGGCGCCGAGCGCGAGCGGCACCCAGCCACCCTCGAACACCTTGAGCAGGTTCGCCGCCAGGAAGGTCAGGTCGAGGCACAGGAACGGGGCGATCAGTGCTGCGGCGGCAAGCGGCGACCATCTCCAGGCCTTCCAGATCACGACAAAACCCATCATCCCCGTGACCACCATCGTGCCGGTGACCGCGATGCCATAGGCCGACGCCAGCGCGCTGGAAGAACGGAACAAAAGCACCATGAGGATCACGGCAACCAGCAGGAGCTGATTGATGCGCGGGATGAAGATCTGGCCGGAATGTGCCTCGGAGGTATGGCGAATTTCAAATCGCGGCAGAAGCCCGAGCTGGATCGCCTGCCGCGTCAGCGAATAAGCGCCGGTGATGACGGCCTGGCTGGCGATCACGGTCGCCAAAGTGGCAAGCACGACCATGCTGCCGCGGAGCCAGCCTTGCGGAAACAGCTGGAAGAACGGGCTCACGATCGCCCCGGGATCATCCAAGACGAGAGCCCCCTGCCCCAAGTAATTCAGCGCCAGCGACGGCAGTACGATGAACAGCCAGGCGGTCTGGATCGGCCGCTTGCCGAAATGGCCGAGGTCGGCATAGAGCGCCTCGGCACCGGTGACCGCCAGGAACACCGCACCCAGCGTGACGAAGCCGATGATGCCGTGGTGGAGCATGAAGGACACCGCGTAGAGCGGATTCAGCGCGAACAGCACCTGCGGCTGCCGGATGATCGGACCGATCGCCGCCACCGCGATCACCGCGAACCAGATGCACATCACCGGACCGAAGAAGGCCGCGACGCGGGCCGTGCCGCGCGATTGCACGGCGAACAGGCAGACCAGGATCACCACGGTCAGCGGAACGATGTAGGGCTCGAACGTCAGCGTGACGTCCTTCATACCTTCGATGGCTGACAGCACCGAGACCGCCGGCGTGATCACGGCATCACCGTAGAACAGGGCGCCGGAAATGATGCCGAGCATGACGATGGTCGCCCCGCCGGTGCCGACCGCGCGCTGGGCCAGCGCCATCAGGGCGAGCGTGCCGCCCTCGCCATTATTGTCGGCCCGGAGCAGGATCACAACGTATTTCAGGGTCACCACGATGACGAGCGCCCACAGGATCAGCGAGACCACCCCCAGCACGGCTGCGATCGTCGGCGCGCCCTCCGCTCCCGATGCCGCCGTAACCGCCTCGCGGAACGCGTAAAGCGGGCTGGTGCCGATATCGCCATAGACGACGCCGATGCTGCCCAGCGTCAAGGCGCCGAAACCGGCGGTGGTGTGGGCATCCGCATGCCCATTTGCCGCCACCGTTTCCGGGGCGGGAACTGCGACTTCACTTGTCATGGGAGAGACTACTGGCCTCAAAAATGCTTCACTGCACAATGGCGGCAGAGCGCGCGGGCTTATAGTCCTGCGCTACCGGCATAGCCTAGCGCGATTTTGGGGCTTTGCCATGCAAAAATCGCATAAGCCCGCCAATTTGGGTCAAATAGTGACTTGGGTGCCGACTTCAACCACCCGTCCAGTCGGAATCTGGAAGTAATCGGTGGCGTCGTTGGCGGACCGGCTGAGCGCGATGAACATGTGGTCCTGCCACAGTGGCATCCCCGATTGCGCCGAGGCCTTCAGCGACCGGCGCGACACGAAGAACGACGTCGACATGATGTCGAACTGCCAGCCCTGCTTGCGCGCAATCGCCAGCGCCTTGGGCACGTTCGGCTGTTCCATGAAGCCGAAACGCAGCCGCACCTTGGAGAACTTGTCGCTGATTTTCTCCATCCGGAACCGCTCCGAGAGATCGACCCGCGGCGTGTGCGCGGTCTCGATGGTCAGGATCACGTTGTGCTCGTGCAGCACCTTGTTGTGCTTGAGATTGTGCAGCAGCGCGGTCGGCACGAAGGCGGGATCGCTAGTGAGGAACACTGCGGTACCCTTGACGATGTGCGGGGGCCGCTTCTCCAGGCTCCGGATCAGGTCGTCCAAGGGCACCTCGATGCGGCGGGTCTTCTGGAGCAGAATTCCCGTGCCGCGCCGCCACGTCCAAATCGTTGCGGCCATGCAGACGCCGAACAACAGCGGCACCCAGGCGCCTTCGAGCAGCTTGAGCAGATTGGCGCCAAAGAAAGTCATGTCGACCACAACGAAGGGCAGGATCACCGCCGCCGCAGTTGCGGCGCGCCAGTTCCAGAGTTTCCAGATCACGACGAAGCCCATAATGCCGTCGGCCACCATGGTGGTGGAGACCGCGATGCCATAAGCCGAGGCGAGCCCGCCGGGGGTGCGGAACAGCAGCACCAGCAGCATCACACCGATCAGCAGCAACCGGTTCACGCGCGGCAGATAGATCTGGCCGGCGTGAGACTCGGAGGTGTAGCGGACCGCGAAGCGCGGCAAGAGGCCAAGTTGTACCGCCTGATAGACCAGCGAATAAGCGCCCGTGATCACGGCCTGGCTCGCGATCACGGTCGCCGCGGTCGCAAGTCCGACCAGCGGCAGCACCAGATGCTCGGGCACCATGCGATAGAAGGAATGTTCGATCGCGCTGGGATCGGACAGCACCAGTGCGCCCTGTCCGAAATAGTTGATCAGCAGTGCGGGCAGCACGAAGAACAGCCAGGCTGATTGGATCGGTTTGCGGCCGAAATGGCCGAGATCGGCGTAGAGCGCCTCGCCGCCAGTGACCGCGAGAAAGACCGCGCCGAGGGTCACAAGCCCGATCGTGCCGTGCGTCAGCAGGAATTGCAGCGCGTAATAGGGATTGATCGCCGCCAGCACCGACGGATCGTCGGCGATGTGAACGAGGCCCATCACCGCGAGGCAGGTGAACCAGACCACCATCACCGGCCCGAAGGCGGAAGCGACCAGCGCGGTGCCCTTGCTCTGGACTGCGAACAGCACCACGAGGATGAAGACGGTGAGCGGCACGACGTAGTGCTCGAAGGCAGGCGTCGCAAGCTTCAGACCGTCGACGGCCGACAACACCGAGATCGCCGGCGTGATCATGGAATCGCCGATGAACATGGAGGCGCCTACGACGCCGAGCGCCAGCAGGAACCAGCTTCGACGCCCCAGCGCACGCTGGCCGAGCGCCATCAGCGAAAGCGTGCCACCCTCGCCGTTGTTGTCGGCGCGCAGCAGCAGCAGGACATATTTGGCGGTAACGACGATCAGGAGCGCCCACAGGATCAGCGAGAGCACACCGAGCACGATGATCCGCGTGACCGGCTCGCCATGGGCCGCACCCCTGACCGCCTCGTGGAATGCGTAGAGCGGCGAGGTGCCGATATCGCCGAAGACCACGCCGATGCTTCCGAGCGTCAGGGCCCAAAAGCCCGCATGGGCCGTCGCCTCCTGGCCTTCAGTCGTGGTGATGCTCGCGGTCATGAGGGTGGAAAACGCTTTTTCCCAGGAATTGATCCGGCGCCTTCTGACGCTTCCTGCACGCCTGTCAATCGCTCCAACATAGCAGGCACCGGCGCGGATGCTGTGACGGCGCAGCCACGTTCGTCGCCGCGCGACGACATGCCTCAGGTAAGATGGTAACGCAAGGGAGTTACGGCTTCAGATTCGGCGGCAGCGGCGGATCTTCGCGCATCAGGGTGATGGTCACTCGGCGATTGGCGGCCAGGGACGGATCGTCAGGAAACAGCGGCTGGGTGTCCGCCTTGCCGGAGACGGCGAAGATGTGCGAGGGCGGCAGCCCCTCCCGCTCGAGGATCTGGCGTACCGCATTGGCACGGTCGGCCGAGAGGTCGAATGCGCCGTAGTCGCTGCGGCTCGGCACGAAGCCCGCGGCGGTATGGCCGACGATGGAGACGCGCAGCGGCGTCGCCTTGAGCGGGACCGCCAGCTTCTCGATCAGGCGGCGGGTGCGGTCGTAGGGCACCTTGGAGCCGTCGGCAAACATCGAGCGGCCATCCTGGTCGACGATCTCGAGATTGAGGCCCTGCTTGGTCTCCTCGAACATGATGTGCTTGGACATCTCGGTGAGCTCGGGCAGATCCTGGAGCGCCTGGCGGAGCGAGGCCGCGGCAAGCGCGAAGTCGCGATCGACCTTGATCTTCGCGCCCGAGGTGCGGTCGCGATCCTGCTGATCCGGAGTCGGCGTGTTGGAGGCTTCCTCGGGCTCGATGTGGTCGACGTTTTTCAGCTTGGGACGGGTGGGCAGGCCGTCGGATTCGATGATGCCGGCATAGCGCGCCTCGCTCTGGATGCCGAAGGCGTCGCGCATGGAGCCTGCGACGATCTTGAGCTTGTTGGCGTCCTGCGTGGAGAACGCGACGAGCATCACGAAGAAGCTCATCATCAGGCCCATCAGGTCGGCGAAGGTCACGAACCAGCCGTGACCGCCTCCGTGTGCATCGCCGCGCTTCTTCTTGGCCATGTCCTAAACCCGGCGTGGCTGATCAGGCCGGCACCGGCTCGCCCTCGGCATGGCGATGCTTCTCCGGCAGGTAAGCCAGCAACATTTCGCGCACCAGGGTCGGGCTCTTTGAGTCGCGGATCATCAGGATGCCGTCGATGATCAGCGTGCGGTTGGTCTCCTCGTCGAGCAGCTTGCCGTGCAGCTTGTCGGCGATCGGCAGACAGAACAGGTTCGCGACCAGCGCGCCGTAGAGCGTGGCGAGCAGCGCGGTCGCCATGAACGGGCCGAGCTTGGAGGGGTCGGTCATGTTGGCGAACATCTGCACCATGCCGATCAGGGTGCCGATCATGCCGAAGGCCGGGGCGCAGTCGCCGATGGCGCGGTAGATCTTGCTGCCCTCGTCCAGATGCATGAGGAAGTTGTCGCGATCACGCTCGAGATTGTCGCGGATGAAGTCGAGGTCGTAACCGTCGGCGACGTAGCGAATGCCCTTGGCGAGGAACGGCTCGTCGGTCTCGACCTTTTCCAGGCCCACCGGGCCCTGCTTGCGGGCGATCTCGGCGATGCGGGCGAGCTCGTCGACGAGATCGTGCGCCGACAGCCGGCTCATGGTGAAGGCGAACTTGGCGCCGAGCGGAAGGCCGTGCATCAGCGCGCTGAGCGGAAAGCGGATCATGGTGGCGGAGATCGAACCGCCGAAGATGATGATCATCGCATGTTCGGAGATGAACATGTGGAGATCGCCACCCATGATCATCATCACCGAGATGACGATGAGGCCGGCCACGAGCCCAACGCCCGTCATGATATCCATGGGAGACTCCAACCGCACGCCACACACCGGCCGTCCTGGCCGGCGGCGCAGCCCAACCCCGAACCGCGTGGGAGGAACCCTAAAGAGCTGCCATTAAAGACGCGTAAAGGTTAAGTGCGGCCTGCCTCGATCGGGCCACATCGCAGGGTTCATCGCGCGAGCGAATTGCCGCGCCGCGATAGCGATCTCAAGATTTCGCTAACCATAATTGGCGAGCTATCCCGACAGCCCCGTCAGCTTCAGGCTGAGCGCGCGCAGGCGCTTGCGTGCCTCCGCGTCGTAAGCCTGCGGATTGGCGCGTGCCTCGTTCATGCCGTTGAAGAACCGGCCACTCTTGCCTGCGACGTCGTCACCGCTCACAAGGTGCAGGATCGCGTCGCCGCCCTGCTCCACCGTTGAGATCGGCGTGATGCCTCCGGCGCGCACCATCGTGGTGTTCATGTAGGTCGCCGGATGCAGGGAATTCACGGTGATGCCTCTGACCCTCTGCTCCTCCGCGAAATCGATGGTGAACATGATCTGCGCGAGCTTGCTCTGCGCATAGGCCCGCGAGCCGTTGTAGCCTTTCGTGATCATCACATCGTCGAAATCGATCGGATGCTGGCCGAGCGAAGCAACGTTCACGATCCGCGAAGGTGCTGCAGCCTCCAGCGGCGGCAGCAGGAGGTGCGCGAGAAGGAAACCGGAGAGATAGTTCACGGCGAAACGCAGCTCGTAGCCGTCTGCACTCTCCTGCCGTTGCGGTCCGCCCGTCTGCGAGCCGATGCCGGCATTGCTGATGAAGACGTCGAGACGCCGATGATTAACGGCCACAGCCGCCGCGAGCTCCTGCGTGCCCGCCATCGACGACAGGTCGGCTCGGTAGAAGGTCGGCGCAGCGTGGCCGGCCTTCACGATCTCGTCGATCAGCGTTTTCGCACGCGCGGCGTCGCGCCCATGGATGAGGACTTTCGCGCCCTCGGCGGCGAGACGGCTTGCGACATAGCGACCGACCCCGTCGGTCGAGCCCGTGATCAGCACCGTCTTGCCGCGCATGTCCATGGCTCACTCCATGCTAGTGAATCTCCGCCGAGCGCTTCAGCGCGGCCTTCAGCTTCTCCAGCGAGAAGTCGGGGCTGCGCGCGATCTCCAGGATCGGCGTTTCGCGGCGGCCACAGAGCTCGGCGGCCTCCGGCAGTTTTGCTGCGACATCGAGCGGGATCACGATCGCGCCATGCCGGTCGGCGTGGATCAGATCGTCGGACTTCACGGTCATGCCGGCGACCCTCACCTCGCCGCCAAAGCTTTCGGCATGCACCCAGGCATGCGATGGTCCGATCGAGCCGGCGAGCGCCTGAAAGCCCGGTGCCCATTGCGGAATATCGCGGATCGAGCCGTCGGTGACGACACCGAGGCAGCCGAGCGCCTTGTGCACGTTGCTCTGTACTTCGCCCCAGAACGCCCCGTAGCCGACGTCGGGGCCGTCGATGTCCTGGATCACCGAGATGCGCGGGCCATGGCCGGTGCCGACATACTCGTAATACTCGATGCGGCGCTTGGCCTGCTCTTCGGCAGGAAGCGAGGATTTCAGCACCGAGCGGATCGCGACCGTGCGCGCATAGCCGACGATCGGCGGCAGATCGGGAAACGGGCAGACCAGCGGCTTGGTAGTGAAACCGATCAGCCGCCGCTCGGGCGCCACGATCTCCATGGCGTTGCAGATCGTGGGCGTGTCGTAGCGGCCAAGCGCTTCGAGGACGGATGCAGGCAGCGGCCCGGTTGCGGATGTCGTCACGGCGTTCTCTCCCCTGTTGGCTGCGGCTGTTCGCAAGCCGCAGACCCAACGCGATATAGCCGAGATCGGGCGTCAACCCAACGCGCGCACCTTCATGGCTGATATCCGTACGCGCGGCTTAATGCAGCCGCTCGGGCCGGTCGTCGTGCGGGGGTTCCGGCAGGTTCGGCGACAGCGTCGACGCGGGTCCGGGCGGCGTGACGCCAACCGGCGCGGGTGAGGCCGCGGCGAATGCGCGCGCCTGCTTCTGATAGGACCTCCAGCCCAATGGCAGGGCCAGGAGATAAAGCACCGAGCCAGCCAGCAGGATGTACCAGGGATAGCTGATCAGGAGCGCGATGAAGAAGACCACGCCGACGAACATCGGCAGCACCAGCTCCGGCGGCACGCGCATGCGCACCGACTTGCCGGAGAACACCGGCAGCCGCGACACCATCAGGAAGGCGATCAGCAGCGTGTAGCCTGCCGTCACTGCTGCGGGCCAGCGCCCGAGATCCAGGAACGCCGCATAGATCGGCAGCAGCACGGTAATCGCACCGGCGGGCGCCGGTATGCCAGTAAAATAGTTTGACGCGAAAGGCGGCTTGTTGGGATCGTCCAAGGTGGCGTTGAAGCGCGCCAGCCTCAAGCCCATTGAGATCGCGAACACCATGGCCGCGATCCAGCCCGCGTTGCGCAGCTCATGGAGCTGCCAGAAATACAGCATCAGACCGGGCGCCACGCCGAAATTGACGAAGTCGGCGAGGCTGTCGAGCTCGGCGCCGAATTTCGACTGGCCCTTGATCAGCCGCGCGATGCGGCCGTCGATGCCGTCGAGCGCCGCGGCGAACACGATCGCATAGACGGCAAGCGTCATCCGCCCTTCGATCGAGAGCCGGATCGAGGTCAATCCGGCGCAGATCGCCAGCAGCGTGATGACGTTGGGCACCAGCATCCGCACCGGAATCGGGCGAAAGCGCCGGCGGCGCACGTCAGGGTTCTTGAAGTCGTAGGGCGTCATGGCTTTGGCCTCGCTTCCCCGAGATATAGCAAGCCGCCCCGCCTCCCGCCAATGCGCTCGAGGGACCTTTCGCCGATGTAATAGTTAACTGGCGCGATAGGATCGGACGGTGTCCTCTGCGACGATATCGGCCAGAATCGTCTCGCCGGCGATCGCGGTCTGGCCTTCCGAGACCAGCGCCCGGGTGCCGAGCGGCAGATAGACGTCGAGCCGCGAGCCGAAGCGGATCAGGCCGAACCGCTCGCCGGCGCCGATCGACTGGCCCTCCTTGACGAAGCAGACGATGCGCTTGGCGATGAGGCCAGCGATCTGGACGACGCCAATCCGGCCCTGCGCCGAGGAGATCACCAGCGAGTTACGCTCATTGTCCTCGCTCGCCTTGTCGAGCTCGGCATTGATGAACAAGCCAGGCCGGTAGGCGATGCGGTCGATCCGTCCCGCAATCGGAGCGCGATTCACATGGCAGTTGAACACGCTCATGAAGATCGAGACCCGCGGCAGTGGCCGGTCGCCGAGCCCGAGTTCGGCCGGCGGCAGCGCCATCGTGATCATCGAGACCCGCCCATCGGCCGGCGAGACCACGAGCCCCTCGCGCACCGGCGTCACCCTGACAGGGTCGCGGAAGAACAGCGCACACCACACCGTGAGAATGGTGCCGATCCACCCCAGGGGCGACCAGAGCCAGAACAGGAAGAAGCTCACCGCCGCGAAGATGCCGATGAAGGGATAGCCCTCCTTGTGGATCGGCGGGATCTGCCGTTGGATCGAATCGAGAATGGACATCGCTATCTGCCGCCTGGGGTTGATGGCGCGCGGTCACCTCGCGCGCGGGAGAGGTTTAGGCCAGAGTTGGGACCATAGACAAGGTCACTCGGCGGCCGCCGGTGTGGTGAGGACGTCATCGACCGGCGGCGGCTCGCGGTTCGGCGCCTCGCTGGACTCGGCGATCTTGGCGAGCTTTTCGCGCGCGGCCTGCGCCTCGCGCTGCCTGTTCCACATGCTGGCATAGAGCCCGCCGAACGCCAGCAGGCTGGCATGCGTCCCCCGCTCCGCGATGCGGCCCTGGTCGAGCACGATGATCTCGTCGGCGCTGACGATGGTCGAGAGCCGGTGCGCGATCACCAGCGAGGTGCGATTCTTCGAGACGCGATCGAGCGCGCCCTGTATCTCGTGCTCGGTATGGCTGTCGAGCGCCGAGGTCGCCTCGTCCAGCACCAGGATCGGCGGCGCCTTCAGCACGGTGCGCGCGATCGCCACGCGCTGCTTCTCGCCGCCGGAAAGCTTCAAGCCGCGCTCGCCGACCTGGGTCTCATAGCCCTTTGGCGCCATGCGGATGAAATTGTCGATCTGCGCGAGCCGCGCCGCCTGCTCGACGTCCGCATCGCTCGCGTCCCAGCGGCCGTAGCGGATGTTGTAGCGGATGGTGTCGTTGAACAGCACGGTGTCCTGCGGCACCATGCCGATGGAGGCGCGCAGCGAGCCCTGGGTGACGTCGCGGATGTCCTGGCCGTCGATCAGGATCTTGCCGCCGGAGACGTCGTAGAGGCGGAACAGGAGGCGCGAGATCGTCGACTTGCCAGCCCCTGATGGCCCGACGATCGCGACGGTCTTGCCGGCCGGCACCTCGAAGCTGATGCCTTTGAGGATCGGCCGCGCCGTCTCATAGGCAAAGCGCACGTCCTCGAAGCGGACCGAGCCTGCAGACACCACCAGCGGCTTGGCGTCCGGGGCGTCCTTGATCTCGGCCTCGCGCGACAGCACGTTGAACATCTTCTCGATGTCGATGATCGCCTGCTTGATCTCGCGATAGACCATACCCATGAAGTTCAGGGGCTGGTAGAGCTGGATCATCATGGCGTTGACCAGCACGAAATCGCCGACCGTGTTGCGCCCGCTTCGTACGCCGATCGCGCACATCAGCATGGTCGCGGTGAGCCCGAGCGTGAAGATCACGGCTTGCCCTGTGTTGAGCACCGCTAGCGAGGTGTAGGTCTTGACGCTCGCCTCCTCGTAGCGCTCGACTGACCTGTCGTAGCGCTGCGCCTCGCGCGCCTCGGCGCCGAAATATTTCACGGTCTCGTAGTTGAGCAGCGAGTCGATCGCCTTGGTGTTCGCCTCGGTGTCGGAATCATTCATCTTGCGGCGGATGCCGATCCGCCATTCGGTCGCGATGTAGGTGTAGTACATGTAGATCACGACGGTGATCAGGGTCGCGACTACGTAGCGCCAGTCGAACTGCCAGAACAGCACGCCCATCAGCAGCGACACCTCGACGATGGTCGGGATGAGCTGAAGGATCACCATGCGCACGATCACCTCGATGCCCTCGCGGCCGCGCTCCAGGACGCGCGTCAGCCCGCCGGTCTTGCGCTCGAGGTGAAAGCGCAGCGACAATTCGTGCATGTGGATGAAGGTGATGGTCGCGAGCTTGCGCACCGCGTGCATGGCGACGCGGGCAAAGATGCCGTCGCGCCACTGCGTCAGCACCGCCATCAGGATACGCGTCGCGCCGTAGCTTGCGGTGAGGACCAGTGGCGAAGCGATCACCCAGAGATGCCAGTTGGAGGCTTCCACGGGCGCCGTGTTTGCGCCGGTCAGCGCATCGGTGGCCCATTTGAAGGTGAACGGCACCGACAGCGTGATGAGCTTGGCGATGAGCAGCAGCACCATCGACCAGACCACGCGCATCTTCAGGTCGAAGCGGTCGCTCGGCCAGATATAGGGCCACAGATGTGCCAGCGTTCCGGCGAGGGTCGCCCGCTCCGCGGAGTTACGCGCGGCATCAAGGACGTCGCCGCCGGCGGGGGACGAATGAGGGTGAGCCATAGACAGCCTTGGAACGCCCGCCGGTTGCGAGCCCGTTTGCGATTAGCCGATTTCGTCTGTCATATAGAGGCTTCGGGCCGGCCGCGCACCCCGCCAGACGGCTATTCTCGATTGTTTGTCGTGATTTACCGGTAGACTCACGGGGGCTTGCGAATCACCGATTGGACTTGACGCCCTTTCGCTGCAATGCATCATGGGTTCAATGAGCACTATCAAAACCGTCTGTGTCTATTGCGGCTCCGGCCCAGGAACCAATCCCCGTTTCATCGAAAGCGCCAAGGCGCTCGGCAAGGCGCTCGCCGAGAACAACGTCCGGCTCGTCTATGGCGGCGGCTCGGTCGGCATGATGGGCGCAGTCGCGACCTCCGTGCTCGATCACGGCGGCACCGTCACCGGCATCATCCCTGATTTCCTCCGGATGCGCGAGAACGCGCTGACCCGCGTGCAGGAGATGGTCGTCACGCCCGACATGCACGAGCGCAAGCGGCTGATGTTCGAACGCTCCGACGCCTTCGTGGCGATGCCGGGCGGCGTCGGTACGCTCGAAGAGCTGGTCGAGCAACTCACCTGGAAGCAGCTTGGCCGTCATGCCAAGCCTGTGCTGCTCGCCAATATCGACAATTTCTGGGAGCCGCTGTTCTCGCTGTTGTCGCACATGCGCCAGACGGAATTCATCCGCGCCAGTTTCAACGTCGACGTCCTCAAGGCCGACCACGTCGAGGATATCATGCCGATGCTGAAGTCGGCCGCGGCGCAAGTCGCCGAGGCGGAGAAGAACCTCGCGCCCGAGGTTGCTCGGAAGCTCTAACCTCTATTCGCTCGGAAACGTCACCGCCTCGATGCGATTGCCGTCGGGATCGGTGACGAAGGCCGCGTAATAGCGCACGCGGTCGTGCGGGCGGAGGCCCGGCGCACCGTCGGAGGCGCCGCCTGCCGCAAGCGCCGCGGCATGAAACGCATCGATTTCCGCAGTCGTCTTCGCCCGCAGGCAGATGTGGACACCGCTCCCCGGTGCTACGGGCGGCATGCCGGCGCGATAGTTGATCCAGAATTCCGGATAGGCCTTGCCGAAACCGACCGTCCCCGGCCGCGTGACGAGCCGCGTGAGCCCGAGTGTTGCGAGCATGGCCTCGTAGAATTTTGCGGAGCGATCGAGATCGCTGACTCCGACGGAGATGTGATCGATCATTTTGCGCTTCTCTCTCCCTGTCATTCCGGGGCGCGCATCGCGCGAACCCGGAATCTCGAGATTCCGGGTTCGATGCTAACGCATCGCCCCGGAATGACAGCGCCAGCCTTACGCCGGCGCGCCTGATTTCACGAGCTTGTAGATCACCGAATCCATCAGCGCCTGGAACGAGGCGTCGATGATGTTGGGCGACACGCCGACCGTGGTCCAGCTATCGCCGTTCTCATCCTCGCTCTCGATCAGCACGCGCGTCACCGCGCCGGTACCGCCATTGAGGATACGCACGCGGTAGTCGATCAGCTTCAGGCCTTCGATGTATTTCTGGTATTTGCCGAGGTCCTTGCGCAAGGCAACGTCGAGCGCGTTGACGGGGCCGTTGCCTTCTGCCGCGGAGATCAGGTGCTCGCCGGCGACGTCGACCTTGACCACCGCCAGCGCGACAGTGACGCGCTCACCGAGCGCGTTGTAGCGCTGCTCGACATTGACGTCGAACTGCTCGACCTCGAAATAGTGCGGCACCTTGCCGAGCGTGCGGCGCGCCAGGAGTTCGAACGACGCATTGGCAGACTCATAGGCGTAACCCAGGGCCTCGCGCTCCTTCAGCTCCTCGACGAGGCGCGTCAGCTTGGGATCGCTTTTCTCGTAGGCGATGCCGGCGCGGTCGAGTTCGGCGATCACGTTGGAGCGCCCGGCCTGGTCGGACACCAGCACCTTGCGATGATTGCCGACGGCTTCCGGCGCCACGTGCTCATAGGTCTGCGGGTCCTTCAGCACGGCGGAGGCATGGATGCCGGTCTTGGTAACGAAGGCGCTCTCGCCGACATAAGGCGCGTGCCGGTTCGGCGCACGGTTGAGCATGTCGTCGAGCGTGCGCGAGACCTTGACGAGGCTTGCAAGTTTCTCGCCCGTCACGCCGATCTCGAAGATATCAGCAAATTCCTGCTTCAACTTCAGCGTCGGGATCAGGGAACAGAGATTGGCGTTGCCGCAGCGTTCCCCGAGCCCATTGAGCGTACCCTGAATCTGCCGCGCGCCGGCACGCACGGCCGCGAGCGAGTTCGCCACCGCTTGCTCGGTGTCGTTATGGGCGTGGATACCGACGTGATCGCCGGGGATGTGCTTGATCACCTCAGTGACGATGCTCTCGACCTCGTTCGGCATGGTGCCGCCATTGGTGTCGCAGAGCACAACCCAGCGCGCGCCGGCCTCATAGGCTGCCTTGGCGCAGGCGAGCGCGAAGGCCGCGTCTTCCTTGTAACCGTCAAAGAAATGTTCGCAATCGAGCATCACCTCACGGCCGGCCTTCTTCGCGGCGCTGACGCTGTCGTGGATCGAGGCGAGGTTTTCCTCCTTCGTGGTCTCGAGCGCGACGCGCACCTGGTAGGCGGAGGATTTTGCGACGAAGCAGATCGCATCGGCCTTCGCCTCCAGCAGCGCGGCAACACCGGGATCGTTGGAGACCGACCGCCCCGCCCGCCGCGTCATACCGAACGCGGTAAAGCAAGCGTGCTCGAACTTCGGCTTCCCGGCGAAGAATTCCGTATCTTGCGGATTCGCGCCGGGATAGCCGCCCTCGACATAGTCGATGCCGAGCTCGTCCAGCATCTGCGCAATGACCTGTTTGTCGGCCAGCGTGAAGTCGACGCCATTGGTCTGCGCGCCATCGCGCAGCGTGGTGTCGAAGAGATACAGGCGCTCCTTGCTCATTGTGGCGCTCCGAGCGTCTTCTTCATGGTGGTGTTGGCGAGCCATTCGTCGTTGATGGTGACGCTGTTGCGCTGCTGGGCGGTGTAGCCGCGCTTGGCGAAGAAGCCCTGCGCGGTGTCGCTGGCATCGACCGTCAGGCTCGTGGCACCGCGGCCGCCGGCAAGCTTCTCCAGCGCATCGACCAGCAGGGTCGCGATGCCCTGCCCGCCCACGGCCGGATGCACATAGAGCATGCGGATGTGATCATTGCCGCGCAGCGAGGCAAAGCCGACGGGCGAGCCGTCCAGCGTTGCGACCAGCGTCAGGTCGGAGGCGAGGCGGCGGCCGAACTCGTCGTCCTCCGCTGCCCCCATCCAGGCTGCTTGCTGCGCTTCGCTGTAGTCGTCGCCGGTCAATTCCTCGATCGCTGATGCGAAGATCGCGGCAAGGACCGGCAGGTCGGCCGGCAGGAATGGCCGCAGCGCGGGCTTGGGAAGTGCTCGGGCCATCACGCGAGCTCCCACGTCGTCACCGGCTTGCCGTCGGCGTCCTTGCCGTCCTTGAGCACGACGCCCTTGGCGGCGAGCTCGTCGCGGATGCGGTCGGATTCCTTGAAGTCCTTGCGCGCCCGCGCTGCTGTGCGCTCCGCGATCAAACGATCGATCTCGCCCGCATCGACGCCGCTTGCCTGCCGCTTCCGTCCCTCCCACTGCGCCGCGCTTTCGGAGAGGAAGCCGAGCAGCCGCAGCGACGCCGCCAAGCCGTCGGCATCGGAATTGTTGCGCAGACCATGCAGCGCCGCGATCGTCTGCGGCGTGTTGAGGTCGTCCAGCAACGGCTCGATCACCGATGCAGCCGGCTTGCCTGCCGGACTGTCCGCGGCAACGCGATACCAGTCGTCGAGCGTCTTGCCGCTCTCCTCCAGCGACTTCAAGGTCCAGTCCATCGGCGAGCGGTAATGCGTCTTAAGCATGTTCAGGCGCAGCACCTCACCGGGCCAGTCCGCAAGCAGGTCACGGATGGTGATGAAGTTGCCGAGGCTCTTCGACATCTTCTCGCTCTCGACCTGCAGGAAGCCGTTGTGCATCCAGTAGTTCGCCATGCGCGACTGGTGGAACGCGCAGCAGGTCTGCGCGACCTCGTTCTCGTGATGCGGAAACACGAGATCGATGCCGCCGCCGTGAATGTCGAAATGCGTGCCGAGATGCTTCCAGGCCATCGCCGAGCACTCGATGTGCCAGCCCGGACGCCCCTCTGCCTTGATGCCGGCCGGCGACGGCCATGACGGTTCGCCGGGCTTTGACGGCTTCCAAAGCACGAAGTCCGTGTTGCCTCGCTTGTAGGGCGCAACATCGACACGGGCACCGGCGACCATCTCGTCCAGCGAGCGATTGGACAGCGCGCCATAGCGCGGCAGCTCGGAATCAGCCGCGTTCATCGCCTGCGGCGAGAACAGCACGTGGTCCTCGGCGACATAGGCAAAGCCGCCGGCGACGAGTTTCTCGATGATCTCGCGCATCTCGCCGATATGCTCGGTCGCGCGCGGCTCGACGCTCGGCCGCAAGCTCCCGAGCGCGTCGACGTCGGCGTGAAACTGCCGGCCCGTC
>NZ_JBANBJ010000115.1:0-20018 GCF_059803515.1 Bradyrhizobium sp. UFLA05-125
AGGAAGGGCACCATTGCGCGCACCTGTGCGCGATCAAGGAGCTCGGCGTCGACCCCAGCGAGGCGCATCGCGTTGCCGCGGCGAGCGAAGGCGTCACGCTGAGCATCCGAGTGAAAGAGATTGAGCACGCCGCGCTGGCTGACCATCGCATTGTAGTTCAGGTCCTGCTCCAATCCCTCCCAGAGCTTCATGGACAATTCGTAGAAAGGAGTGTTTCCAGGCAGGAGATAGTTTGAACGTATGATCGTCGTGTTGCGACCGACGTTGCCCGAGCCGACATATCCCTTTTCAACCACCGCAACGTTGTTGATGCCGTATCGGCTCGCGAGATAGTGAGCCGTAGCGAGACCATGACCACCGCCCCCGATAATAAGCACGTCGTATTCGGGCTTCGGTGCAGCGTCGCGCCACGCCGGCTGCCAGCCGCTGTGGCCCTTGAAGGTCTGGGCGATCAGGGAGAAGAGGGAATAGCGCATCGGCGGGTCCAAGGATGATGGCAGCGGCAGTAAAAGTCCCGCTTGTCTGATGCAGATTGAACGACATAGTCTCGGCGGCATGACCGTCAGCGACTCACGATTGCCTGAAAGCGACACCCGTCAGCGGCCGACGGCTCAGGTCGGCTTCCTGCTGATCCCCGAATTCGCCATGTTGCCCTATGCGTCAGTCATTGAACCCCTGCGCGCGGCAAATCGTCTGTCGGGGCATCCACTCTATCGCTGGAGCCATATCTCGATTGACGGTGAACCGGCTGCTGCCTCGAACGGCGTGCGCATTGAAACGGAATTTCGCATCGGGACAGACGCGCATTTCGACTACGTCTTCGTCTGCGCTGGCGGCAATCCAGCCCTGTTCAAGCATCCGCCGAGCTTCGCTTGGTTGCGACAACTCGCTCGGCGAGGCGTCAAGATAGGTGGCATATCAGGCGGGCCCTATATTTTGGCGCGTGCGAAAGTTCTCACGGGCTACCGCTTTACCATTCATTGGGAGCATGCACCGGCCTTCGTCGAGGACTACCCCGAACTCGATCTGCGACGTTCGCTTTACGAAATTGACCGTGGTCGACTGACGTCGAGCGGCGGCACCGCTCCGCTTGACATGATGCATGCCGTCATCACTCGTGAACACGGGAGTGAGTTGGCGGTGGCAGTCAGCGAATGGTTCCTACAGACCCATGTTCGCGAAGGGACTGGCCCTCAGCGAATGCCGTTGCGGGAACGCCTGGGTATCGCGCACGCGCCTCTGCTGCGTGTGATCGGCCGCATGGAGCAGACTGTCGAAAATCCGGTGCCGCGGGACGAATTGGCGCGACTTGCCGATGTGTCGCTGCGACACCTCGAGCGACTTTTCAGCCAGCATCTTGGTTGCTCGCTAGGCGAGCACTATCTTGCCTTAAGGCTCGACCGCGCGCGTGATCTCGCCCGGCAAACCAGTCTCTCGGTCCTTGAGATCGCGTTGGCCTGCGGTTTTTCGAGTGCAAGCCATTTTTCTCGCACCTATCGCGCCCGTTTCGGTCGAGCGCCAAGGATCGATCGCGTGCGACAAATGCAGGAACGGCGACGCTGACGTGGCAAAAAGAATGTCGCAGGCAGGCAAAACCTTGACCTCTCTAGCTGGACTCCTCACGCTTTCGGATATTGAGGGCGACGGTTTCGGTGAGACGACTGACCGCCATTGCTCTCGCTTTCAACGCCATCCTGGCCGCCGTACCGTCGATGGCGCAGGATAGTCTCGCCGAAATCAAGAAGAAGGGCGTGCCCGCCGTCGGCCGGGCGCATCCAATCAAACTTCGCCCTCAGGGAGATTGTCAACCGCACAGTGCCTCCGATCATTTACAAAGCATCACGCCTTTCTTACGCCGATGCCACCGTGTCGCATCTCTTGAATGACCAACGCTGGTGGAACATCTATCCTCGACATCGATGAGAGATTCTGGCAGCGGTTCGGCTTGAGCACTTTGCTCAGTTCGGAAGGAGCGCGGTCTCGGCAAGGCGCAGCGGCTCGGCAAACAGCCCGTATCATCGAGAAGACGCCTGGCCTTATTCGCCATGCCTGTCTTCTTGAGATGATCAATGAGCTGCAGCTAGGTTTTGCCGTTCGTTTCCCGAACCGCCTCCAGAACGTGGCCTTGGTCATCCGCCCACCCGTCTCACTCTCCCGCAACGGGGTAAGAAACGGTTCACGCCGCCTCACTCTGCGCCGCCTCCATCGTCTCGCCCGCGACCGCATCCGGCAGAAAACCGAGGATGTAATCGGCCGCCTTGCTGGCCTGGCTTGCGGCACGGACAATCGCCCGATTGTCCTCTCGAAGAACCTCCAGCCACGAGGCGATGTAATCGGCATGCCGTACCGTCGGGACGATGCCGAGCGAGGCGCAGGAAAACGCGGCGGACAGCTCTGCTATCAATTCCTCAAAGGCGTACTTCCTGGTACCAAAAGAGCCGCTAAGATCGCGGTTGAGCCGTGAGGAATGACCGCTTGCATGGCCAAGTTCGTGGAGCGCGGTGCGATGCCAATTGATCGGCTCGAAGTAGGCTTGCGGCGGCGGCACTTGCACATAGTCTTCTGCCGGTACATAGAAGGCGCGATCGCCGCCAATGCGGAATTCAATGCCGGTCGCCTTGATCAGGGCTTCGACAGTTGGCTCGATCAGCCCTCGCGGCGGAGGCGGCGCGGTGGCCACGATTTCTGCAGGCAGGCCGTCGCACTGATCGGTATTGAAGACCGTGAACTGTTTCAGGAACGGGATTGCCTGCGCTTCCTCTCCGGTACTGGCGGCTCGCAGCTTCTCATCCTTCGGGATGAAGCGATCCGCATAGACCACAGTCGTGCCTCGCTCGCCCTTGCGCACATGGCCGCCGAGCGTTAGCGCCTGGCGGAAGGTGAGCCAGCTCTGGCCAGCGAATCCACGCTCGATGACCGCGCCCCAGAGGATCAGGACGTTGATCGCGTGGTACTGCCGGCCAGTCGCGGCGTTCCTCGGCATGACGAGCGGCGCCTTCGCCGCCGCGGTCCCCCAGGGCTGCACCCATGGCACACGACCGGCCTCGAGCTCGGCAATGATCTTGTCGGTGATTTCGTCATAAAGGCCTGTTCGGTCCTGGCCGGTCCCGATCCGAGACTGTCGTCTGGACATCGCTTTTCTCCGAGAACGGGCACCGTCGAGCCTCTCTCGCGGCTATGAACCCGTCACGGCGATCAGGACCTCCCCTCTTCCTCTATGAGGCTGCCGAAGCAAGACGCGGATCTGACCGCGCTGCGACGGCAGGCCAGCCCCTGGCGTCAGATGAATGGTGTAGCTCCAACTCCGCCACGAAATACTCAGGGGTATCGCGGAAGCGGAAGCGCTCGATGCGCGGCGCCTGTATCAAGATGGTAGGCTTAGCAGTGAGTCTGCGCCGCCCTTTGGCCTGGATGCGGGACCGATAGAAGTCCCAAGACGGATCAAATGAGTCCCGCGGGGACGGTCAGCTGAGTGCCGGTGTGGACGCGACGGGATCTGGAAGAGAGCATCTCGGGCGAGTATTCATCGGCAAGGGATCAAAGCGCGCTCGCCGACATCCGTGGCCCACTCAGACAGCGAGTTGCTGACTGCAGGAAAAATGATCGGCGCGGAGCTAGGCGCAGATTCCCCGTGCAGTCACCTGATTGGCGCGTCGAATTTGAGATCGAATAGGATTGAAGCGTGTGAACGATGCCAGTCCAAAACGGATGATGTTGTCGCGACAGCAGCAACATCGTTCGAACCGGAGGGCTCGCCTGGATACGCCTGAGCCAACCGCGTTGGCGGCCCTAAAAGCGCGATGAGATTGGGATGAATCGTCATCGCGCTTTAGGTTATTGTTTGAGCATGATCTACGCGCAAACGCGTTCCGCTGATATCGCGAGGGAAAACCGCTTCACACTTTGCGCTAACGCGGCCCTTCGGGTCCGGATCATGCTCTAGGGAATTCCAGCTCGCCAATAAACCTGACTTACGAGATTGACGGGGATCTCTGGAGGGCAAACCTGCTCGACAGCAGCAGGAAACGCAGAATGAGAAAGCCCGCGTAGACGGTCGTCCCAACTGATAGGCCAATCCAGATACCAATGGCACCCAGCCCGATCTTCAAGCCAAGCACGTAGCTAAGGGTGAATCCGATCGCCCAATTGGCTATGCCGGCGAACAGAAGCGGGACGCGGGTGTCCTTCAATCCGCGCAAACCGCCCGCCGCAATGTGCTGCGCGGAATCACTGATGAAGAAGCTCGCGCCGATCAAAAGCAGATTTGCCGCCAGCTCAGTCGTCGCGCCAGCACCATCAGTCCTCTTGTCCAGAAAAAGACCGGTAATTTCAAAACGCATCGCAACGACTACGGTCGTCAGCATCGCAGCGGCCAGAATGCCGAGCAGTATAGCGATCAGCCCGGCCCTTTTGACGCCGGGAGCGTCGTCGCGGCCGACCGCATGGCCAACGCGCACGGCCGCCGCCGTGCTGATGCCTAACGGAACCACGTACAGCATCAAGTCAACCTGGAATGCGATCTGATGGGCAGTGAGTGCGTTGATGCCAACCAGGCCCGCCAGCAGTCCCGCGGCCGAAAACAATCCGTATTCCAGCAAAACCATGAATGAGATCGGAATCCCGGTCACGATCAACCGTCGCATAAATGGCCAATCGAAATGCCAGACATGTGCAAGTATCTGATAATCACGGAAAGGGCGATGTATTGTGGCAAACCACAAAACGGCAAGGAGCATCGTAAAGTTCACGAAGGTGCTCGCAAGACCGGCTCCGAACAGCCCAAGCGGCGGCAGGCCAAACTTCCCGTAGATCAAGAGATAAGCCATAAGGGCGTTGACGGGGATGGCCCCAAGCGTAATCCACAACACCGGCTGCGGCCGGTGAACCGCGGCCATGAAGTTGCGGAAACCCTGAAACCACAGTGCCGGCACCACGCCCCAGGCTAGTCCGAACAGGTATTGCTGCGCGAGCCGCGCCACATCGCTCGCCTGGCCGAAAGCGACCAGTATTTGCTCTCCGTGTAGCGCAAACGCCATGATCGGGAGCGATAGTAGCAGCGCCGCCCAGAGCCCCATGCGCAGCGTGCATCTGACCGCGGCAAGGTCCTTTGCTCCGAATGCCTGAGCTGCCAGCGGCGCGATCGGGGCCAGCAAACCAATGCCGAGAGTGAAGCCAATGAGGAAGATCGTGGCCCCCAGCGCTGCCGCAGCAAGCGCCTCAGGGCCGATGCGCCCGATGAAGGCAAGATCCGTCGTCATCATCGCGACCTGCCCCAGCTGCGTCAACACCATCGGCCAAGCGAGCTTCGCAACCTCGGCGAACTCGATAGCGAGCTGATGGTATTTCCCTCGTGTCGCCGGTTTACGCTGGAAGGTCGGTTTTTCGACTAGCTTGTCCATAGAAATGACACTGTCCGGTTAGCGTCGTCGCTCCCATCACCTCTGTTTCACAGAGAGGAGGATCCGCGTCCCCGCCCTAAAACTCACGATGGCTACTGAGGCGAGCTGACATCAGCCATTGTTCAGGTCTGTTACAGATGAACCGCGCCAGCGCGATAGATGAGCTCGAGCCCCGCCCACTTCTCGCCGACCACTGAGCGCAGCTCGGTCAGCTCGACCTTCGCACTACCTTTTGCGTCAAGGAGATGCGGCCGGTGGCCGGCATGCCGAATGGTCGATCACCAGCATCGCACGTGGGTATCGGCGCGAACTGGATCCTGGCGTGTGCTCGAACTAGCCGGGAAAATCGGGCACCAGCGCACAGCCGACGGGACCCGTTGAAAGTCCCGATGCCACATTCCACGCGTACTGGTCGCTGATATCCTCGGTCACTGTGAATCCTTGCGTCCTGAACGAGTTCCTATTTTCAAAACTCATGCCAACGCGAAAAACCCTGAATTAGAAGGCGATTTGCTCAAGCGGACGCGTCGTGGCCCTGACAGCATGTCGCAACTCCGACAGTCGGCATCGGGAATGCTTGATCGCGATCTTGCAGTCGTTTGCGGCAAGCCGTTCGGGCGACGCCCGACGCTTCCGGTTTTCTGCATCGACCGCTAAACCGCGATGAGATTAGGATGAATCATCATCGCGCCTTAGGTTGTGGTTTGAGCATGATCTCCGCGCAAAACGCGTTCCGCTGATATCGCGAGGGAAAACCGCTCCACACTTTGCGCTAGCGCGGCCCCTTCGAGCCCGGATCATGCTCCAGGACCTTCTTGGGGCTGCTAAGGACGCTGCATGATGCTCTTTCCGCGAATGGCTTTAAAGCGCCAGCCCTCACGCGTCAGATCTTGCACCGGTTCAGCACCCACCTGTTGAAGACCATTGCCTGAGCGAAAATAGGACAGCGATAGCTTTGGCGGTCTCGATTCTCCACGGCGATCGGCCGGGAGCCTCGCTTTCGCCCTGGCTTCAAAATGGTGGCGCAGATTCCCCATCCGCCTCACTCTGTCCTCGAGCCACCAGGGAAGACGTCGCGCAAGATCGCGGGTCCGCAAAGTTTACGCGCGTGTCTGCAGACATCGAGCAAAAGGCGGAGAATTCAATTTGCTGTCTCGCTAAAGCGCGATGAGATTAGGATGATTATCATCGCGCTTTAGGTCGTTGTTTGAGCACGATCTGCGCGCAAAACGCGTTCCGCTGATGTCGCGAGGGAAAACCCGCTCCACACTAAGGCGGCCCTTCGGGTCCGGATCATGCTTCTAGCCTTCCTTGAAGCGTGGAGCTGCAACGCAGTCAGGAAGCTAAGAGATGTTGGTGTACGGCAAGGTGAGGCGCGGCAAACCACAAGGGAGGCTGTTGCAGGCGCACAAGCCTTGCGTCCCGCCTTGGGCGGGACGCAAGAGCGACGACAATCCCTGAGTTTGCTTAATAAGGGCGCACCCAGGGAGGAGCCCGTGTCAACGCCCGCGCGGAACGCGGCGGGACCTTATTCCCGAACGTCTTCGACGAGGGGCACATCTTTGCTGTGCACTTGTTACGCGCGAGGGATCGAAGCCGCACGGACGAGACGCGATACGCGGCTCGGTTCACAAGAGCCCGGTGCGGCCAGCCGCACGCGCAGCAAAAACCGTAAGCGGAGAAGTTAGGCGCGCGAAAGCTGAACTTCCTCTCTGGCCTTTACCTCGGCATCATAAATTCTGACCTGAAGCATGGGAAAGCGCTGCTTTAGCTCCTTCGCTGCGGACCAGGCCCCGTCTTTGGTGGCAAATTCGGTTTTCAATTGGCCATCCACTTCGAGAGCATAACCGGAGGCGGGAAGTTTTGCAGAGGCTGCGACCATTTCATTCCTTTGGCATGTTGGTCTCATCGACGAGGGCTGCTTAACCTGAGTCGCCCGGCCCTCGCCAGTCGCGTTGGATGACCGGCATCTGTCGCAAAAATAAGGTCGCAAGCGCAAAGCCCGGCGCGCCCAGGTTGCCGATGGGAACAGGGAATTCGTGTCTTCAGGCCCGCTGAGGGGCGCATCTTCGCGCTATTTAAGCCAGAGCAGCGAGATTTGGGCCGCCGCCGCCCGCCGCCCAGTCGGGACCTGCATCGTCCTTTTGCCGTAAACGAATCGCCCATATATTCGAAAAATGGGAGGTTCTGCGTTCGAGCCTGGCCAGATTACGAAATTGGGGAATTCGGCCGCACAGCCAGTTGCCGGCGGCATCGTAGGCGCTTCCTTGCGCTTTCTAACCGGAGATGCGGCGTGACACCTCAGATCATCCTGCTCATGCATCCAGAGGATGCATCATGAGCGAGCTCACGCAATCGATGCAGCCTCGCAGGGGTGCCGATGAAGCCATCGTCCTCGTCGTCGACGACGACATTTCGATGCGCGAGGCTCTCAAAAATCTTTTTGAATCGGTGGGCCTTCGGGTCGAGGCTTTCGGCTCGGCGGCGGAGATTTTGCAGGCCAACCCGCCCGAGGTGCCGAGTTGCCTGGTGCTCGACATCCGTCTACCGGGCTCGAGCGGTCTCGAGCTTCAGTTGGATCTCGCCAAGGCTAACATCCACACACCCATCATCTTCATCACAGGTCACGGCGATATTCCCATGACTGTCCAGGCGATGAAGGGCGGTGCGGTCGACTTCCTGACCAAGCCGGTACGCGACCAGGACCTGCTCGACGCGGTCCAGGCTGCCATCGAACGGGACCGCAAGCGGCGCGATCTCGAGAAAACCGTCTCCGAGCTGCGATCCCGCCTCAAACAACTGACCCCACGCGAGCGCGACATTCTGCCCCTGGTCACATCCGGCCTGTTGAACAAGCAAGTGGCAGGCGAGCTTGGCCTAGCGGAGATTACCGTCAAAATCTATCGCGGGCAGGTCATGCGCAAAATGGGTGCCAAGTCGCTGGCCGAGCTCATAAAAATGGCCGAAGCGCTCGGAATTTCCCGGAGCAAAGGGGACGTACAAACCTAAGTATGATTTCCAACCCTGCGCCGCGCCTTCACATTTCACTGTGCGGCCGCGACCGCGGCAAGCAGTACCCCGATTACGAGCCATCGTCTTGTCAATGCCATCTGTTATCTCGGTCATCGACGATGATCCATCCGTTCGCGCCGCAACGACCAACCTACTGACATCGTGCGGATATAGCGTCCGTACCTTTACCTCCGCTGATGAATTCCTCCGCTCGGCGGAACTGCACGATATGTCCTGCGTGATTACGGATGTCCAGATGCCGTCGATGAACGGACTTGACCTGCTCAGACACATGCGCAGCCTCGGCCATCACATGCCTTTTATCTTTATCACGGCCTTTCCAGATGATGCTGTGCGCGCTCACGCGATCAAGGCCGGCGCGATCGGCTTCTTTGCCAAACCGTTTGGCACGCCAGCGTTCATCGAATGTCTGAAGATTGCGCTGAAAGGATCGGACGGCCCAGGCGATGATGCCTGAGCCGCTGTCGCCCGCTCATGCGTGGTCCTCGTTCACCTCTGAATCAGCGGCTGGCACATATTGCGGCTCGGTGCTGACAAACATTCTCGAATGACCGGGCGGCGATACGGGCGCCCGAGCTTGCACCGGCCGTCCCTCGCTTTGCGGGGATTATGCGACCGTTCGAACTCTAGGCCAGCAGTTGCTTTAACTCGCTGGCACGAGGTTCTCGCTGACGACGATCATGGGGGTAGCTAGCAATCGATCGTGGTGCTCGCTCAAGTCGTAACGATCCAACTTCAGAAAAGCGCCGAGGAAATGAGAAGAATTGAAAACGAAAATTTGGAGTCCAGCATTTCGCACCTGCAAAGATCGCTGTGGGTTACTCCCAACATAACGGCAGCAACGTCCACGCGGTCCGGTATTTCGGGAAGATCCAATCTCGTAAAAGACGGCCAACCCAACCCATTCATTCCCAGGCGATGCCAATGAACAACCGCAGACAACAGCCGCGTCCTGCGAATGCAAGGGGGCGCTTCCTCGCCTTGCCGTCAAGGGGCAAGGCGAGGTCAGCGGTACTGCAGCTTCGGCCCTGCTTAGGCCGCAGGCGCGGGCCCGATTTCTTCAAACGCCCTGGACGGCCGCAGCCGCAACTTCACACCCTGCGGCATGGTCCCAAATCCGCGAGGGGTCAAAGAGCCACGAACTTCTTTTGACTTGGTCTGTTCCTGGCTTGGCGTTGGCGCTTTCTCTCCGTAAGCCCAAGATCCTGTCGTGCTGGTCATGTTCAGCTCCTTCAAATTGGCCTCTTTTGGCCTACTGCTAGGGCGAGCAAGGCCCGTGCCAGCGCACCACGCGCGCATTAAGCGCGTGATGGCGCTTCGCAATTGCTCGCATGGAGCGATCGCATACGCTGTTTTGGATCTCACACTTTGAGTGCCGCTGTCAGACTTCGAACAAAGAACGAGGGGACTGGCGCAGCTGGATCCTTGTCCAACAAGTCCAGGCTAACTTTTGCTCCAATCCAAGATTTTGCGCCGGTCCACGATTTCGTTCCGTCCAAGATCTGCGCTCGGACATCAAACGCAGTCAGCCGCTTCTTTCAAAAATGGGATCTCGATCATCTGACCCGCCTAGTCGCTCTTGACCTGACCATCGTCGACCGATTCTCATCCAACGAGACGAGAACACCGGTCGAGCACAGAAGGAGGTCAGGTGATGCATCATCGACTTTGCAAAGACCATGGGTTGGTCAAGTTGAGCCGGCGGCACTTAAGGGCAGGATCTATCGTGGAATTGCTGATCGATGGTCGATCCGGCAATTTTTATCGCGGCGTCTGCGGCTTCTTGTCCGTTGCTTGCGCTCGTCGCTGTCATCTTGGAGCGGCTTTCAGCGCTGCTAGGCAGAACAAACGGGGCCAGCATGCTGCAACTTGACGCTACGTCCGATACAAGCCTCATCGGGAGCCACTCTGGCATGAAATAGTTGCAGTAGTTGCAGCGTCAGGTCGTCTGCTACATTCAAAGCACATCACTTGCTCCCAGGTGATGTAGGGGCGGACTCGGCGTGACTTCCTGATCCAGGCGTCGGTGCCGCCCCAACCAACTCTCTACGACAGATCGCAGGGAGCGCCGGGAAACCAGGCAGTCGCGGCTGCCTCGTGTTAGCTCCCGGAGGCATTTGGTCATCAGACTGTGGCGAGGCGAGACCGGTGCCTATCGATGATCAGCATTTCCGCAAAGGAATGAAGTTGAGTGGATGAAGCCGGCAAATAGGGCTTTGCGCCACGTGCTAATTTTAGGGTCCGCGTCCCCTTCTCGGTGTTTCGGCCCGAGACCTGAACCTTGGCACGGGACGTGCAAACCCCTTGTTACCGGGATTTTGCACCACCCTCCCGAGCCCCGCGTAACGCCGCCCGCGATCATTTCAAGCCGGCGGCGTTGCTGTTTCACCAGTCGAGAAGCCACAGCGCGAGCGCCGCACACATGAATATACAGCCTGTGACGAGCATTGCGATGAAGAAGCCCTGCGCGCGGTTCATCGCGATTCCTCTTGATTGCCCTTCGCTTTGCGAATGTTCGAAGCGGACAAGTGCCCCAAACCTGGCGAAACGTTTCGTCCGAATTGGAACAGAACGGCTTTCGGCTAAAAGCCGCAGTCTCCGTTCTTTGCCCAACTTCGCTGGCTCCAAATACGGGGGTTTAATGTAGGCCACTACTGCGGCGGCGTCCGCTTGCTGCCGAACGCTTTGCTCCGCCGCTTGAGCGAACCGCCGTCATCGACGACATCAACATCAAGGCGTTGTGTTAGCTACCACGCCGCCGCTCTAAATTGTCAGTAACCTCACCAGCTCTTCTTGAATTCCGCCTTCAAGCGCATGTTCGTTGTGCCCTGTGCGGTCTCGCCGATCGCGCTGGAGATGGTTACACCATTGAACAGCTTCTGCTCGGCGCCGAACGTGCGCAGCCATTTGTCGTCCACGGTCGACATGGTCTGGCCGACGACAAAGCTTGTGCCGATCCCGGTGATTGTGACTTTGGCCGATTGATGAGTCTCGTAGTTGCGCATCTCCTGTCCGGCGCCCCCGAAGAGCGGCATCTTTCCCTGCTGAATCATGTTGTAGTCGACGTCCACGGCCAGGGCATAATCGTTCGATAGCGGCAGCGATTTGGTGAGCAAGGCTTGGATGTTGCTATTCTCCGTGCCCGGATCGAGGCGCGCTTTAACGACGGTTTTGTCCCAGATGACGCCTGCACCGGGCGCGGTTGCTACAGCCCAGGCGCTGCCGGAGGATTGGGGCACGCTGCCACCATGAGCCGCCTTCTCCGCCAGCAATTCCAACATGGTGGCGGGCTCGCGCGCCACCGTCATGTCGCTGCCGATCCAACTATCCCAGAACGGCGAGATCGACTGCTTGACGGCCACGGCGGAGGAGCCGTTCGATTGCGTGCTGGATGACCAGTTCATACCGTCGCTGGGGGACTCAGCTTGCGCGAGCTGCGGCGGCGCGGCAAATATAGACGCAAAAACGAACGTAGTCGCATGGAGCGCCTGCTTGGCGCAGTCAAATCCTGGCTTGGATTCTCCAATCCTGCCCGCAACAGATTCCGCGGCAAAATGAGTAGCGAGAAAGGACTTTGTCATTGCGAAGGTCCCGCGGACGATGTTCTCGCATTTTGTTTACAACCTGACGCCACGCTCGATTCAAGCCCCTTCGCGTGAGCGTCTTAGGCGACGACCGAAGATCGCATTCGTAGATCGTAAGAGACGGCAGCTGCGTCCTCAGAGAAGCTAATCATCCAGGTTTGATAGAGCTCGCCGCCTGCAAGATGGTCGGGCTTGCCCCGCAAATGAGAGTTGCCGCTCCCCAGCACAGATTGCCGGTGAAGCTCTGCGCCCCCCGCGTGTCCCAGCCATCCACCTCTTTCATAATGCGGCCGGTTATTATGGGTCTTCCAGACACGCCGACGACGTTCCCGACAAGCGCGCAGTGCGGATCCAAACCTTTCTGCCGCCTTGGTAACTCATATGGACGTAGAGGGCTTGTCCGTTGCTCGCGATTTCGCAACTTGCAGATCGGCGAGATGAGCGAAAAGCACAGTGTGCTTGCACTGTCGGTTGAACAGCGCTGCCTGACGACGCAAATCATGACAGGGCAGCATAAGGACAGGTGAGAATTGGAATGGCTGACTGAGATACCGCAATTTGCGAAAAGCAGGTGTCGTACGGACAAATGTGCTAAGCGCGGGCCTGTTTGTTTGGATGCTCCTCTTGGGACTTTCGACCAATTTCAAGCTCGCCGGACCTGCACAACCTCCCGGCTTTTCAGTTCGGCACAGAGCTTGCTTCTGTGCACAACAACATCGCCGAGCCGTCGCGGTGATGGAGGGGCGGACCCGGCGCCGCCATGAACGGCGTCGCGTTCGCCCCGCTCTGTCTTAATCGGGGCCAGGCAAGCCTGATACCGGACCGAGCATTTTGAGACCGCTTCAGTCGCGTTCGGCTCATAGTGGTGTCGCATTTCTCGGAGAGACTAACAACACAAGGCGAAAACATGTTGTTCTTAGTTATTGGAAAGACGCTCTGTAGTAGGCGTAATGAGTTCATGGCCAATTGTTCGCAATGACTGGCTATCCCATCAACCGACAGATCATCCCGATCATAGTGATTGCGGTCTCCGTGTGGCTATTCACGGAGCCAGGCCGGCTAGCGAGTGGACCTCGACCCGCACAGGCCAGCGCTCCGTCGAGCGAGATCCTCGCCGATCCGGCCGCCCCTGATGACGTGGATGCGGATCATAAGTCAGTTGACGCTCGCTCATGCCGAGCGGGCATTGTCGCGTCAGAAGCTCCCAGCTAAGCGTTGTCAAGCCTGGCGCGAACTACGCAGACGTCGTTCACGTATTCGGTTGCGCGGGCACTCTCACATCAAGCGAGATTGTGGAAGGCGCCAAGTTCCAGCTATTTGCATGGAACGACGGGCGGATTTTGGCGCTGTTCGTCGACGGGAGGCTGTTGCTCGCATCGCGGTCTGCCCCGTCATAAGGCATCTTTGATTCTTGTAGCCTTGCTACGCGCGCATTTGCATTTACGAGAATGGCGAAGCAGAGAAGTGAAAGAGCGGCCGGCCGCTTCTAAAGCTCGCTCCGAGCGGAATTGTTCGCCGCGTAGCTAGTCCGCAGGTTAAACATTGGATCGGCCAGCGCCGTGACGATCGACGCGCTACGTCGTTTGTTAGGTTCGAGACATTTCTGACAGACGGCGGCCGGCGCAAGGTTCAGCCTCAAACATGTCTGTAGCCCATGCCAGTTAGAAGCGGCGATTTGCCTTCGGCATGCTGCTTGCTTTGTCGTAACCAGCATCACCGTCCTCCCAGCCACCCGGTGATCTAGGGCGGACCCGAGGCTTTGAGCTCATCGCTGAGGGGCCGCCCGCTCTGTGATGCATGCTGGTTGCCGCGTCTCGAAACGTCATGCTCACGGCTTCCGGCGCGAGGCGCCGAGCCGGAAATTCGTGGTTGCGACAGAACAAGTGTGTCCATGCGCAAGCGGAGGACGTCGGGGAGGCGCAGACTTCGCTCGGTCTGAATAATTCATTGGAACTCATGGCCACCGAAGAATCAGCACTGGCAAATTTCCAACTGCAAATGGGCGACGCGCCGAACGCGCTCGCCGTCAGTCACGATCCAGGTTCCGACGCCCTGGTATTGGTCGAGGCAGCGGCTGAGTATCGCTGCGCAATATCAATCCTCAAGGAGGCATTCACTTTAACGGACTTAGAAGCGGACGATAGCCTCAACGAGCTCTTTCACACACCTCGCATCGCGCGCTATTTCCTGCTCGTTCTTGGGCATCACGTCATCGGGGCTGGTTTGGTTCGGCTAAACCCTATGATCCCACAGTCGATATACGTTCCATACATTGCTATCCGCGCGACCGACCGTGGAAGACTATCTACGCGGAGGATGAAGCAACTGTTCGCCAGGTTTACGCGGGAGATGGGCGCCCGCAGAATTCTGGTTGAGGTCGAAAGACCGCCTGGCATGCTACTCGATGATCACTATCGGAAAGTACGCCTGCAAAATTCGGCTATGAGAATACGTTTGCTGCATCGCGTCTTAGGCACGACCTTTATTGACGATCCGGAACGGGCAATCGCGTATGCACGGCCTGCTTCCGATGATCCCCAGAAGGTGAGAACCTCTCTTCTGCTGGGCTTCGTGCCTCTCGCGACAGAACCGGCAAACTTCTTCAATCCCGAGCGTACCGCGATAACAATTGACAGCTATCGGCAACTCTATGTGGAACTTATGCAGCTGGATTACGGCACCGAAACACTTATACCGACACCGAGTCAGCTGGCCGCAAGATACCCTGCAATTCGCGATTTCTTGAATCGGACGGACGCTTGTCGCAGAGAGCGCTGTTGGGTATCGCTTCGTCCCTCCTGATTGTCTAATCACCGTTGGCCGCAAAGAGTTGAGCGTGGCGGCTCCGACGCCATCCCTCCTCAAGTGCTCGCGACCACCGTTTGTCCGATCTGCGAGAGCAATCCTGTAGGCGCCCGAACACACCGCCCGCAAGCGCGAACTAATGCGGATCATCACCGCTGTCCATCGGACAGTACCACGAACGCCGTGTTCAGCATTGCGGCGTCGAGCGACCCACCGACCCGCATCCGACCTCGGCCGCAAACTCGATCGCAACCTGCGAGCAGACGATCGACACACTCCCCGAGCCCGATTGGGGATGCAATGAAGGGGCGCCTCAAACAGAGCGAGTACGACGCGAGTGGGTCCCGTCGAATGCAACAGATTGTCCCGCCACTCGGAATGCGTACCGATCCGCTCTAGCTTCTCGACCAATGGCCTCGATAACCAAACCGGTCTGACATCTCTGAAAAGCAGTCCAAAATGGGTTCAGTATTCACGCACTATCCCAACCTTGACCACCTTGAAACTTCCGGGAGTCGGCCGGCTCTTTCCGAAGTGAAAATGTAAGAGGGAAGGTCTTTTCAAGAAGAGCGTGAAGTGCAGCCTGCTCCCCTGCAAGGCGGCTTTCGATGGACTGGCGTTCCGCCTGCGATAGGCTTGTCCCTAAGAGTCGTCGACACCGGTGTATGTTGTTGCGGTGAGCGCGAATTCGCGCGAAGTCTTCATCGAGCATCGTCGTCACTCCGGAAGACTCCTCTTTGATTTCAATTAGCGGCAAGAGATCTCGCAGTTCACCACTTTGCACCCGTCAAGCACGCACACCGCTCAGGCGAACGTGTGGTGCATGCCGTATCAATTTCGCCTACCTTTTGAAATTGAGTCTGCTTTTTCCAAATCGTTTTCCCCACCAGAGTGGTGTGCCGGATCCCGCTCACACGGGTTAGATTTTGTTCCTATACGTAGCGGTGTCTGATATTGATTATCTGCGATGGCCTGCCTGGACTCGCATGAATCCTGCATCTGAGTTGCCATTTTCGCAGTATAAGTGTATTGGCACCAGAGCGATCCTTTACCTGATAGGCGATGGAAGAATCCGGCTCAGCAACGACCACACATTGGTCGCTCCTTGCAATAGAGACTTTAGCTCGGAGAGCCGCACCGACCGAGTTCGGGAATGCGTCGACGAGCGTCCACGCCGGCTCATGGTCCGTCGTCGTCAGCGGACCATC
Source organism: Bradyrhizobium sp. UFLA05-125 (assembly GCF_059803515.1). NCBI lineage: Bacteria > Pseudomonadati > Pseudomonadota > Alphaproteobacteria > Hyphomicrobiales > Nitrobacteraceae > Bradyrhizobium > Bradyrhizobium sp. UFLA05-125. The sequence goes on from NZ_JBANBJ010000115.1 coordinate 16,030, forward strand.
GGCAAGACGCTTTTCAACTTGAAGTGATGGAATGCCGCAATGCCTTCAGAAGGGCTGATGCTTCATCGATCTTCTTGAGAATGTCCGGATCGTTCTTCATGTCGGCCAAGGCTGTCCAGGGAAGCGGCGGCGCTTAGTTTTGCTGTTGAGAACAGGCAGCTTCTTCCGTTTCTCGACGACGACTCCCGGCACCTCGTGCATCATGGCAACGAGGTCTTCCAACATGTCTCCCTTTCGCTTGGCAGTCATTCGTTTCCAACCGCAGCGTACCGCGCGCTATTCTCGTTTCTGCTCTTAGCAGTTTCATAGCGTGCTGTCACAGGGAAGAGAATAGGCGCAGGTGATAAGGATTCAAGCTGCTTCTGAACGGACAAGGCCTGCTCTCTATGCTGGCTGAATAGCACCGTACATGAGGGCGAGATAGGGGTTCTGGAGGTCACCAGGCACGTACAATGTCGTCTCCGGCAACCAGTTGCCGCCGGTCTGGGCCACCTGCGACGCATGAGCATAAGGCTGGAGTTCGGACAGCAAGCGATTGTACTCGTGAACGATGTCTGAAATGCTCTCGTGCCATTGATCCTCGAGAACGGAGATCCGCTGGGTTATCGACGCAATTTCTCGATCTCGCGCATCTTGCGTCATGCATTCCAGCGCATAGCCGACGACAGCATAGTCGATATCCGACCGCAGTATCGCGATGCGCCGCCCGTCGTCGCTGAACCTCCAGGCACGCCAACGTTCAAACGCTAGCCCCCAAAGAACGGACCGCCGCTCTCGGGAAGCATCCGCACAAAACGCTCGCAGGCAAGTGGAGACGGACTGGCTCATCGGATTCAACTGCACCGGTCTGCTCCACAGGGGAATTGCGCCGACATACCCCTCAAGGGCGGCGGACGGCACGTGGACCAACGACCTGCCGAGAGCCTCCTGCAAATCTGGCTGCTCGACCAACGCCAACATCCACCCATCCCAACACAATCGATTTTGTGAGACGTTGATGAGGAGCTCGGTTAGCAGAGCGCTTTCGTTTTTTCTCGGCGTTCGTCGCGACTGTCTTTGATCCGTGAAGGATCGATGGACGGCAGCAAATTGGAAGCGCGAGTTTTCGCTCTCCAAAGCTAAACGAAGGCACTGCTCAGCGGTAAACACCTGCGCAAGAATAAACGCGAGGGGCGTTTTCTGAATCTTGTTTAGACACGCGATAAGCTGTTGCGGCGCGTGACGAAGCAAAACGCGCATCGTCTGCGCTTGCACGGCATTTGGGACCAGCGGCGGAAACCTCCGCCAACCAGCGATGATGCCGGCCCAATCACCTTCGGCGTCCGCCTTCAAGAAGGCTTGGACGATTTCGGTTTCCCGGATCGGCGGCGGCCGACCACCGGTATTGATGATAGTGACATCAATGGATGCAGCGATCCGGCTCAATTGATTGATGAGATCGCTGTTCGCACCGATGTCTTCGGGTAGCAATTCCCAAAGCGCGTGTCCGGAATCGCAGACCTGGGCGACGACGATCATGGCGGTCAGCCGCGCAAGCTTCGAATCCGGCGCCCCATGCCATGTGCGCATTTCGCCGATTAGCCAGCGCATTAAAGACGCATGTCGCGTCAGATCGGCAGAGACATCAACGGCCTGCTCGGGCGACCAAGGCGGCCGGAAGCTCGACCAGAGAAAATTGAACTGCTCGTGAAAGGTATGGAAGAGCTGAGCCGCGTGATCAGGATCCTCAAGGGCGCAAAGTGGCTGTTCGAAGCTATCGATAAAGGCAATGAGCTTGTCAGGCGCAAGGACCTCACCGTCCATCGCCGCGAGGCTGATTGCCTTGGCGAGAAGCCTATTGCCGGGATTGCTCACGGCTTCTTCCACACGAGATGTTCGGGCTGATCGAGCTGACGCCAAAGATCTTCAAACGCGTCAGAGATCAACTGGCCATCCTCGACTTTCTGGAGAATGTGATGCTGTTTGCCGATCCGATTCACGGACGTTCCAAGCGACCATGCCTGAGCGCCAGTGCCGGTTGCCGGAAAAATCAAGAACCGATCATGGAAAGACCAGCCCGCCATGCCGATCCGCGCGCGAAATTCCAGACGAAGGCCACTCCAGTTTGACTTTATTTCGCTGAAGAAGGCGCGTTGCTGCTCAATGAACCGTGTCTTTGATTTCGACACCGAGGGCTGATCAGCCTCGAAGCCTTGCGCATCGGAAAGGGCGCGCAGATCCGCATCGGCATATGAGCAATGGAACAAGGTCTTGACGATATCCTCAGCGCTTAAGTAAGGGTCCCAGACCCGCGCAGCTTCGCGTCCATGTTGGCGAAGAAGGAATTTCACATCTTCGATGGCCTCGTCGTGGGACGCTTGTTGCTGGCCTTGCCGAGGAAGGTATTGCTTGAAAGCACGGCTTTGCCGCAATCGACTTGCCTCCTCCCGATACATGCGAGACTGTTGCCATTCGCGAACGGGACTGGCGGAGGTGTCGCCGACGACATTCTTGATCGGTTTGGGGTTCACACCAACGCGATAGTCGTCAAAGCCGCCCTTCGCGTTTGGGACAGAAAAAACGCGGGGTTCGCCTCCGACAACGTGCATGGCGAATTCGATAGAACGGATGAAACTCATTTCGCCGCTAGCTGCCAGCAGAAGGCCGTTTGGCTCGTCCCACAAGACCGCCCGACGAAGCCCTTCTCCGTCTTGCATAGGCAACAGCGCCTGCGACCCATCAAGGTTTCGGGAATTGAAGCCTGATATCGCGCCGTCATGCTCCATCTCGCACGTCACGCGAAGCGTGCGCGCCTGCGCGTTAGGATGCCAAGCGACTTCAACGATCAGCTCGCCCGTCTCCCGCATCTCTCCGAATTTCGATTTGATAACGGCAATCGGCAATTGAATCAGGATATTGCCGAGGCGATCGGACAGGCCGGCCAGCCCAATGGGTACGTATTTGCGTACCGCCTCCGACAATTCCTGCAGGGCCGGCGGATCGTCGAACAAGGCCTTCACTCGAGACTTGGTCGTATCGACCCATTCGAACACATGCGAGCCGGACCAAAAGTTGTTTTTGAGGACTCGATTAACGGCGGCAACGCTCCCGACGTTATCGGCCGGCACGAACTGCGGTGGGACGGGCATTAACCCGGCGACGCTGAGCGCTTCTCCTGAAGTCTGCCAGGTGCCGCTCGAGCAAAGATCGTCGAGCGAGGGGACCAACTCGGCAATCGGTTTTAGATAACGCTTGATGCCAAATGACCATCCCTTGAGCGATCGCGGCGCGAAGGGCTTGGGAGTGAGGTATCTCGGCTGCTCCTGGGTATCCGGCAGTCTCTCTTCGGCGACCAGGATCGTGAAGATGTTGATGGGCTGTGCATGGCCGGGGCAAGAGGCAAAAATCTCGGTCACTTCGAAATGGGTATAGAATCCGAGAATCCCGGGCTCGATCCAACTGGCGATTTTATTTTTGGCAATGTCGGAATTCCAACTGCGCGGGAGCATGGGCGAAATGTCAGATGAGAGCCGATGACGGGCGGCGTTAAACCCAATCTCAAGATAGAATATTAAAGGAACAACCTCAACGTTCGATGTTGCGATCCACATGCCCGGAGGTCGGCGAATACATGAGGCCATCTCGCCCACACGATTCGCTACCCGCGCTCGTGTTGTGGCTTACTCGCCTGAGGCTTTGCGATCGCGGCGAACAGGTCACCCCTGATGCTGCGCTATTGGCCAGTCCAAAGACCCGGTGACTGAGAACCTCCTCCTTTCCGCCTCTTCGGATAATTCGTCAGTCTCGACTGTCATTTGATGCCGGGCTGGTGGAGTTACATTCTTTTATCCGTTGGCGCAGATTGTCACGCGGGCACCATTTGTCCAGCTGGTTCGGCCGTATTTGTGGCGCAAGCGTAGCGAGATACCTTGCGCAAATCTGCGGGCGGCACGCGCCGGGCGCGATGCCAGCGCGCTTCAGATATCGTCGTCGGGCGGTGTTTGCCCTGC
>NZ_JBANBJ010000116.1:0-20007 GCF_059803515.1 Bradyrhizobium sp. UFLA05-125
TCATCAGCTTCGAGAGTTTGGCCACGGGAGTGCGGGCCTTGGAATGTGCCTTGAGCAGCTTGACGTCGTCCTTGGTGTACTCTTTGCGCTTGCTCTTTGCTGTCTTGGCCACTTGATCTTCTCCGGCGAGATTGGGCTCCCGCCTTAAGGTGATCATGCGAATGCGTCAAGCACTCGCTCCATCGTCGGGTGACCACGGTTTTTCACTTTGACCCAGAACTTGCTCCGTCCGGCCTGATAGGGCCGGTTGCGACGCTCTCGCGCAGCTTCGAGCCAGCCGCGTTCGACCGCGCCGCCTGGGGCGAACCGTTGCGCGCTGCCTCACCCCTTAGCGGGGTCGTTTTGGCCGGCGCACAGCTCCAAGGTGTTTCTTCTCTGCTGGGATGGCCATTTGCAGCAAATATTGCAGAAAGGCCGGGATATTTTCCCCTTCGGCCGAGCGCCGCTGCAGCTCAGCGGCGATGTCTGTGGTTACGACGCGCGACCAGCCCTCGGTGGTGTTAAAACAGACGATGCGCAGGGGAGGGGTATAGCGGCCCTCCAATAAGTCGCAGATCAGTCTTTCGTGGTTATCCTCGCCGTAGTACCAGGTGCGCCCTACCCAAGTCCCGGAGGCGTCCAGCACGATGTAGGTGTCGTCGTCTAGATCTTTCGGCACGATGGATGGCGAGCGAGGCATACCGAGCACTCCGCCCCGGAAGTGGGAAGGCTGTGACGATCAACAAACACCGCCCAAGCGGGCCTATGCCACGGGCTAGCTTGCAAATCTGGGTTACCTCACTCGGGTATGCGGTACAATTTTGAACGTCAGTTCGCCAATGTCGCTTACCGAACTCGCAATTCGAAACGCGTCGGCCCGCGGTCACCGACTCTGGCGAACTCCATTTGACCCGCTTGCCTTCGAGGTTGGTGAAACGGAAGGCCCATACCCGATCACCGCTCGCGCGCACGACCAGGTAGAGACCCGTCGCCATCGGCATGGGCGCCGGGTTGCCTGGATTTAACTTGGTTCGAATTGAGCCCCACTTTACCTTCGTCCTATAGCTTACCAATTACCGTCCGGGTCAATTTGGTTCCCGACGGTGACCGGTCCAGACCGGCCGACTGTAAGCATAAGGACCGTCACGGATACTCATGCAGGCTGAGCGGCGCCCATTCACCACTTGCCTGATCCGGCCCGCGTCCGGCTCGCTTGGACGGTGACAGACGGCGACTGATGCGGCTAATGAACTGGATTATCTAGAGAATCGGATGTGTGACGATGCTCACTGATAGCAGGCAAAGCGGTCAAAATAGGTACATGATCCGTGACGGCATTCGGTAAGCTGATACGAACCACGGCGTTCCGGCTGACGCTGGTTTATCTGTTCTTGTTCGCGCTGTTCGCGGCCTCGCTGCTCGGCTATTTCGCCTGGAACACGCGGCGGCTGATCACCGAGGAGATCACGCAGACGGTGAACGCGGAGACCTCGGAGATCTCTGAGATCTACGGCCGTCGCGGCCTGCACGGTCTCGTGCTCGCGATCGAATACCGGGCGCTGCGTCCGGGCGCCAACCTCTACCTCGTAACAACGCCGACGGGGCAGGCGATCGCCGGCAATGTCGGCTCGCTGGCGCCGGGCGTGATGGCGACGCGCGGCTGGTCGGAGACTGCGTACCGGCGGATCGAGGATACCGATGATCGCGACCATCGCGCGCTGGTGCGCGTCACTGAACTGGAAAACGGCTTCCGCCTTCTGATCGGCCGCGACCTCGCCGAGCGGCGGCGCTTGTTCGGCATCGTCGCCAAGGCTGCGCAATGGTCGATCCTGATCGTCGTCGTGCTGGGCCTTGGCGGCGGTATCTTCGTCGCGCGCCGCGTGCTCACGCGTATCGACGCGATGAGCGGCACGGCGCATCGCATCATGACCGGCGATCTCAGCGAGCGCCTGCCCGTGGGGCGCAGCGGCGACGAGCTCGATCGGCTCGCGGAAAACCTCAACGCCATGCTGGAGCGCATTGAAGCGCTGATGGTGGGGTTGAAGGAGGTCTCCGACAACATCGCCCATGACTTGAAGACGCCGCTGACGCGCCTGCGCAACCGCGCCGAGGAGGCGTTGGCGAAATCGGGCTGCGAGGCTGACTACCGCGCGGCACTGGAACGGACCATCGAGGAATCGGACGGGCTGATCCGCACCTTCAATGCGCTGTTGATGATCGCCCGCGCCGAGTCCGGTCAGGCGCGCGGCAACATGGACGATTTCGACGCCTCCGATGTCGCCGGCGGCATCCACGAGCTCTACGAGCCTCTCGCCGAGGACGACGGCATGACGTTGAAGGTCAAGGCCGAGCCGACGCCGGTCCACGGCAACCGCGAGCTGATCAGCCAGGCGCTCGCCAATCTGGTCGAGAACGCGATCAAATATGGCAAGCCGGTCGCGCAGTCCGCGGGAACCGTCGTCAGCATGGACAGCCGCCAGATCCTCATCGAGGCACGGCGCGAGGGTGATCGCGTGCTGCTCAGCGTCACCGATCGTGGCCCCGGAATTCCGGAAGGCGATCGCAAGCACGCCGTGGAGCGTTTCGTGCGGCTCGAGGCGAGCCGGACGCTGCCGGGCTCGGGCCTCGGCCTCAGCCTCGCCGCCGCGGTTGCAACGCTGCATGGCGGTGAGCTGAGGTTGGACGATGCCCATCCGGGTCTCATTGCCACGCTGGTCCTGCCCGCCCGCGCCGGCGACAGGGTTGCTCCTCCAATACCGGATGTGCCACAGAAGGTGGCATGAATCTCTCCGCGCCGGGAAACGCGGACAAGCATGGTGGAAGTCTGGCCGCGCGCTTCGCGGAAGGCCCCCATGTTGCCGCTTCCGTCACCGCCGAACAGCGACTTCGAGACTGGCTCGCCGAGCTCGAGCCGCAACATGCGGCTGCGATCGCGGCGCTGCTGGATCGTCCCTTCGTTTGTCCGATCCTGGCCGGCATCGCTGAATTCTCGCCCTATCTGTTCGACCTGATCCGCAACGATCCGGCGCGATTGATCCGGCTTCTTGGCTGCGATCCCGATGCACATCTGGCGTCGCTGATCGACGACGCCAGGCGCGCCGCGGCCACCGAGGAAGCCGAGCTGATGCGGCTGCTTCGCCGCATGAAATCGGAGGCGGCGCTGTTGATCGCGCTCTGCGATATCGGCGGAGTTTGGCCCGTGATGCGGGTCACGGCGGCGTTGACCGACGTCGCGGTGTCCTCGGTCCAGACCGCGCTCCGGTTCCTGCTGCGGCAGGACGTCGCACGCGGCAAGCTGTTGCCGGCCAATCCCGAAGCTCCGGAAGAGAGCTGCGGCCTGATCGTGCTGGCGATGGGCAAGATGGGTGCGGGCGAGCTGAACTACTCCAGTGACATCGACCTGATCGTGTTCTTCGATCCCGACGCGACGACGCTTGCGCCCGATATCGAGCCGCAGCCTTTCTTCGTTCGGGTGACGCAGGGGCTTTCGCGGCTGCTGCAACAGCGCACCTATGACGGCTACGTGTTCCGCGTCGATCTGCGGCTGCGGCCCGATCCGTCCTCGACGCAAGTTGCGATCTCGCGCGACGCGGCGCTGCATTACTACGAGCGGGAAGGGCGCACCTGGGAGCGTGCCGCCATGATCAAGGCCCGCGCTTGCGCCGGCGACCTGAAAGCCGGCGAGGCGCTGCTCGCCGAGATCGCGCCCTTCGTTTGGCGCAAGCATCTCGATTTCGCCGCGCTCGCCGACGTTCATGACATGAAGCGGCAGATGCAGACCTATCGCGGTCAGAGTGAGGTCGCCGTCGAAGGGCATAACGTGAAGGTCGGGCGTGGCGGCATTCGCGAGATCGAGTTCTTCGCGCAGACCCAGCAATTGATCGCCGGTGGCCGTCATCCGGAATTGCGGGTGCGGCCGACACTGGTTGCGCTCGACGTGCTCGCCAGCAGCAACTGGATCACCAATCAGGCCCGCGATGAGCTGACCGCCGCCTACCACTTCCTGCGCCGGGTCGAGCATCGCCTCCAGATGATCGCCGATGAGCAGACTCACGCCTTGCCTGAGGACAAGGAGGCCGTGGAGCGTCTGGCGTGGTTCTTCGGCTACGAGAGCCGCGAGGCCTTTGCGGGCGACCTCCTGAGCCAGCTCGAGATCGTCCAGGGACATTACGAAAAGCTCTTCGAGGGCGATCCGACCGGCACGGCAAAGCTGCCGGCGATCGACTATGGTGCCGGCCCCGACGACCCGCGCCTGTTGCAGCAATTGTTGGCGCTCGGCTTCAAGAAGCCCGCTGCCGTCGCACAAACGGTGCGCGACTGGATCACCGGCGATTACCGCGTATTCCGCGTTGACGCCACCCGCGGCGCCTTCGTCGAATTCGTGCCGGCCCTGATTGACGGCCTTGCCCATGCCGAGGAGCCGGATCGCGCGGTCGCGGCGTTCGATCAGTTCCTGCAAGCCTTACAGCGCGGCGGGCGGCTGATCACGCTGCTCAGCCAGAACCGCGATCTCGTTGCCCTCGTGGCGCTGGTGCTGGGCGCCGCTCCCCGGCTTGGAGAGATGCTGGCGCGGCAGCCGCAATTGATGGACGGCTTGATTGATCCGCGCTTTTTCGGCGCTATGCCGGACCAGCGGGAATTATCGGCTCGGCTTGCGGCCACGGTGCGCGATGCGGGTTCGTACGAAGAGTTCCTCGACCGCCTGCGCCTGTTCGGCCAGGAGAGCCTGTTCCTGATCGGCACGCGCATTCTCTCGGGCACGGTCTCCGCCCAGCACGCGAGCACCGCATTCGCAGACGTTGCGGAGGGCATCGTCCACACCGTGCACGGACTGGTCGCCGATCGCTTCGCTGCCCAGCATGGCCGGATCAAGGGGCAGGAGACCGCGATCATCGCCATGGGGCGGCTCGGCAGTCGCGAGATGACGGCCTCGTCCGACCTCGACCTGATCCTGCTCTATGATTTCGACGGCGAGAATCCGGACTCCGACGGTCAGAAATCACTTCAGGGCGCACACTATTTCGCGCGCTTCACCCAGCGTCTGATCAGCGCCTTTACGACGCGGACCAATTACGGCGTGCTCTACGAAATCGACATGCGGCTGCGGCCCTCGGGACGAGCCGGCCCGGTGGCTTCCAGCATCGCCTCCTTCGCCGATTATCAGGCGCACGAGGCATGGACCTGGGAACACATGGCGCTGACGCGCGCACGCGTCGTGTCGGCTTCGCCGGAATTTCGTGCGCGGATCGAGACGGTCATCCGCGAGGTGCTGACGCGGCGCCGCGATCCCGTCACGATCGCCAACGATGTCGCCGACATGCGCCGTGCGATCGCGCAGGAGAAGGGCGAGACCGACTATTGGGATCTCAAATATGCCGCCGGCGGCATGGTCGATATCGACTTCATCGCGCAATATCTCCAGCTCGCCCATGCGCATGACAAGCCGGGGATTCTCGACGTCTCGACCTTGCAGGTGCTGGAGAACGCCGCCAGGCTCGGCGTGTTGGCGCAGTCGGAGACCGAGACTTTACGTGCAGCAGCGCGGCTCTACCACGATCTGACCCAGATCCTGCGCCTCTGCGTCAGCGACCGCTTCAAGCCGGAGACCGCCGGTGTCGACCTTCAGCGCGTGATGGCGCGCGCAGGCGACGCACCGGATTTTTCATCGCTCGAAGCCCGCGTGAAGGAGACCCAGAGCGAGGTGCGGCGCGTGTTCAGGGCGCTGTTGGAAGGGCAGTAGCCTCTTTCAGCGACGCGATGGCCTCGCGGACATGAGGCTCCAGCCCTGCGCCGCCGGCATCGAGATGCGCGAAGATCGCGCGCTTCATCCGGGGGTCCCAGAACTTCTTGATGTGCTCGGCGATGCCCGGCACAGCCTTGTCGTGGCCCTGGCTGCGGAAGAACGTGCCGATCTGGTTGGCCATGTAGATCAAGCGGTCAGGCGACATCGGCAACCTCCGTGGCACGGCAGGCCACGCGGCCGCCATGCGTGAACACTTCAAACCCGTCTTGCCGGGCGATGGCAATCAGCGTGATGCCGGCGGCTTCCGCGGTGCGCACGGCAAGCGCGGTGGGTGCGGAGACCGCGACCATCACCGGCGCGCCGATCGCGGCCGTCTTCTGCACCATCTCCACCGAGACGCGGCTCGTCAGCAGCACCATGCCGCCGCTCGCATCCGTGCGGCTGCGTGCCAGCGCGCCGGCAAGCTTGTCGAGCGCGTTATGGCGGCCGACATCCTCGCGCAGCGCGATGAGGCCGCGGGCAGGGGACCAGAACGCGGCGGCATGCACGGCGCGGGTCTGCATGTTGATCGCTTGCAGCGGAGCAACGCCCTGCATGGCCGTCATGATCTGCTCCGGCGCAAAGGCCTGCCCCTGCGGCACGATCGCGGCGGGGCGCACGGCCTCCGCGATGGACTCGATGCCGCAGATGCCGCAGCCGGTCGGTCCAGCGATGTGGCGCCGCCGCTCGCTCATGCGTCCGGCATCTTCCGAGGCTAGCCACATCCGGAGCTCGATGCCGTCATCGAGGCGAACCACTTCGAGCGACTGGATGTCGTCGGCGGATGTCACGATGCCCTCGCTCAGGCTGAAGCCGACGGCGAAGTCTTCGAGATTTTGCGGCGTTCCCATCATGACGGCATAGGTGCCGCCATTATAGGTCAGCGCGATTGGCGTCTCCTCCGGGACGTGCCGTGTCCCGTCAGAGGCCGCCCCGTCACGCCAGCTCTCACGATCGATCGCCTGGACCGCCACATGCATGCGCTTACTCCGCGGCTTCGGCGGGCGTGATGCGACGAGAGTGCCGCGCCTGCGCGTCATAGGCCTTCTGCCAGTCGGACGGTCCGTTGGACGGCGACACCTGCACGGCGGTGACCTTGTACTCCGGACAGTTGGTCGCCCAGTCCGAATAGTCGGTCGTGATGACGTTGGCCTGCGTGTCCGGGTGGTGGAAGGTGGTGTAGACCACGCCCGGTGCGACGCGGTCGGTGATCTCCGCACGCAGCGTGGTTTCACCGGCGCGGCTCTTCAGCCGCACCCAGTCGCCGTCGCGCACGCCGCGCTGCTCGGCGTCGTGCGGGTGGATTTCGAGCCGGTCTTCCGCGTGCCAAACCACGTTGTCGGTGCGGCGGGTCTGCGCGCCGACATTGTACTGGCTGAGGATGCGGCCGGTGGTCAGCAGCAGCGGATAGCGCGGGCCGGTGCGCTCGTCGGTCGCGACATACTCGGTGACGACGAACTTGCCCTTGCCGCGGACGAAGCCGTCGATATGCATTACCGGCGTGCCCTCGGGCGCCTTCTCGTTGCAAGGCCACTGCACCGAGCCGAGTTCGTCGAGCCTGGCGTAGGAGACGCCGGCGAAGGTCGGCGTCAGCGCCGCGATCTCGTCCATGATCTCGGAGGGGTGTTTGTAATTCATCTCGAAGCCCATCGCCTTCGCAAGCCCGATGGTGACCTCCCAATCCGCAAGGCCGTTCTTCGGCGTCATCACCTTGCGCACGCGCTGGATGCGGCGCTCGGCGTTAGTGAAGGTGCCGTCCTTCTCGAGGAAGCTGGATCCGGGCAGGAAGACGTGGGCGTAGTTGGCGGTCTCGTTGAGGAAGAGATCGTGGACGATCACGCATTCCATCGCCGAGAGCGCCGCGACCACATGCGAGGTGTTGGGATCGGACTGCAGGATGTCCTCGCCCTGAACGTAGATCCCCATGAACGTGCCTTCGACCGCAGCATCGAACATGTTGGGAATGCGCAGGCCCGGCTCGGGATTGAGCTTGACGTTCCACATCGCCTCGAACTGGTCGCGCACGGCATCGCCCGAGATGTGACGATAGCCCGGCAGTTCGTGCGGAAATGAGCCCATGTCGCATGAGCCCTGCACGTTGTTCTGGCCGCGCAGCGGGTTCACGCCGACGCCGGGGCGGCCGATATTGCCGGTCGCCATTGCGAGGTTTGCGATCGCGATCACGGTGGTCGAGCCCTGGCTGTGCTCGGTGACGCCGAGGCCGTAATAGATCGCAGCATTGCCGCCGGTGGCGTAGGTCCGCGCTGCTTCGCGCAGCACCTTGGGATCGACGCCCGTCAGGATGGCGGTCGCCTCCGGGCTGTTGTTGGGCTGCGCGACGAACGCGGCCCATTCCTCGAACTCGCTCCAGTCGCAGCGTTCGCGCACGAAGGCCTCATTGACGAGGCCTTCGGTGACGATGACATGCGCCAGCGCGGTCATCACGGCGACGTTGGTGCCGGGCATCAGCGGCAGATGCAGCGCCTTCACGTGCGGCGATTCCACCATCTCGGTGCGGCGCGGATCGATCACGATCAGTTTTGCGCCCTGTCGCAGCCGCTTCTTCAGGCGGGAAGCGAAGACGGGGTGGGCGGAGGCCGGATTGGCGCCGATGACGACGACGACATCGGTATCTTCGACCGAGTCGAAGTCCTGCGTGCCGGCGGAGGTGCCGAAGGTAGTGGCGAGGCCATAGCCGGTCGGCGAATGGCAGACGCGGGCGCAGGTGTCGACATTGTTGTTGCCGAAGCCGGCTCGGATCAGTTTCTGCACCAGATAGGTCTCTTCATTGGTGCAGCGGGACGAGGTGATGCCGCCGATGGCGTCGCGGCCGTATTTCTTCTGGATGCCGCGCATCTTTGCTGCGGCGAAGGAGAATGCTTCATCCCACGACACTTCGCGCCAGGAATCCTCGATCCGCTCGCGGATCATCGGCTTGAGAATGCGTTCCTTGTGATTGGTGTAGCCCCAGGCGAAACGGCCCTTGACGCAGGAATGGCCGCGATTGGCCTTACCGTCCTTCCACGGCACCATGCGCACGACTTCCTCGCCGCGCATCTCGGCCTTGAAGGCGCAGCCGACGCCGCAATAGGCGCAGGTGGTGACGACCGAATGCTCGGGCTGGCCGATCTCGATCACCGACTTTTCCGTCAGGGTCGCGGTCGGGCAGGCCTGCACGCAGGCGCCGCAGGAGACACATTCGGAGCCGAGGAAGCTCTCGCTCATGCCCGGCGAGACACGGCTGTCGAAGCCGCGGCCCGAGATCGTCAGTGCGAAGGTGCCTTGCACCTCCTCGCAGGCGCGGACGCAGCGTGAGCAGACGATGCACTTCGACGGATCGTAGGTGAAGTAGGGGTTGGACTCGTCCTTGGGCATCCAGGCGGCATTGATCTCGCCATGGGACTTGGCGAAGACGTGGTTCTCGCCTTCATAACCGTAGCGCACGTCGCGCAGGCCGACGGCGCCGGCCATATCCTGCAACTCGCAATCGCCGTTGGCGCCGCAGGTGAGGCAGTCGAGCGGATGGTCGGAGATGTAGAGCTCCATCACGCCCTTGCGCAGCTTTTTCAGCCGCTCGGTCTGGGTGTGAACGACGAGGCCGTTCATCGCGGGCGTGGTGCAGGAGGCCGGCGTGCCGGCGCGGCCTTCGATCTCGACGAGGCAGAGGCGGCAGGAGCCGAACGCATCCACCATGTCGGTCGCGCAGAGCTTCGGGATCTGGTGACCCGCTTCCATCGCCGCGCGCATGATCGAGGTGCCCTCGGGCACCGAGATCTCCTTGCCGTCGATGGTCAGCGTGACCATAGTTTCCGATTTCGAGCGCGGCGTGCCGAAGTCGATTTCCTCGATCAGAGACATCGTTGTTCTCCTATTCCGCGGCCTGAAGGGTGGCCGGTGCCGGGCCAAAATCTTCCCGGAAATGCTTCAGGGCACTCAGCACGGGGTAGGGCGTGAAGCCGCCGAGTGCGCAGAGCGAGCCAAATTTCATGGTGTTGCAGAGGTCCTCGACGAGCGCGAGGTTTTCGCTCACGCGCTCGCCGCGCATGATCTTCTCGATCGTCTCGACGCCGCGGGTCGAGCCGATCCGGCACGGCGTGCACTTGCCGCAGGATTCGATGGCGCAGAACTCCATCGCAAATCGTGCCTGCTTGCGCATGTCGACGCTGTCGTCGAACACGACGATGCCACCATGGCCGATCAGGCCGTCGCGCGCGGCAAAGGCCTCGTAGTCGAACGGCGTGTCGAACAGCGCGCGGGGGAAATAGGCGCCGAGCGGCCCGCCGACCTGCACGGCGCGGACCGCGCGGCCGGTGAACGTGCCGCCGCCGATGTCGTCGACGAGCTCGCCGAGCGTCACGCCGAACGCGGTCTCGAACAGCCCGCCATGACGGATGTTGCCGGCGAGCTGGATCGGCATCGTGCCGCGCGAGCGGCCCATGCCGAAATCCGCATAGGCCTTGGCGCCTTCGGCAAGGATGAACGGGACGGCTGCGAACGACAGCACGTTGTTGATGACGGTCGGCTTGCCGAACAGGCCGTGATGCGCCGGCAGCGGCGGCTTTGCGCGCACGATGCCGCGACGGCCTTCGAGGCTCTCCAGCAGCGAGGTCTCCTCGCCGCAGACATAGGCGCCGGCGCCGACGCGCACCTCGAGATCGAAGCTCTGCGTGGACCCGCCGATATTCGTTCCGAGATAGCCGCCATGCTTTGCCGCCGCGATCGCCGCGTTCATCGCCTCGACCGCGTGCGGATATTCGCTGCGGACGTAGATGTAGCCTTTGGTCGCGCCGACCGTGATCGCCGCGATGGTCATGCCTTCGATGACCAGGAAGGGATCGCCCTCCATGATCATGCGGTCGGCAAACGTCCCGCTATCGCCCTCGTCGGCGTTGCAGACGATGAACTTGCGATCGGCCTTCGCCTGGGCGACCGTCTTCCACTTGATGCCGGTCGGGAAGCCAGCGCCGCCGCGGCCGCGAAGGCCGGATGCGGTGACCTCGGCCAGGATCGCATCCGAGCCGAGCGACAGCGCGCGCTCGAGGCCCTTGTAGCCCCGATGGGTGCGGTAATCCTCGGGCGAACGCGGATCGATCACGCCGCAACGGGCGAAGGTGAGGCGGGTCTGGCGCTTCAGCCAGGGAATCTCGTCAGCGATGCCAAGGCGCAGGGGATGCTGTCCGTTGCTTGCCATGGAGTCGAACACGGAGGAGACATCCTCCGGGCCGACCGGTCCGTACGCGACACGACCCTTGAGAGTTGCAACCTCGACCATTGGCTCCAGCCAACACAGTCCGCGTGAGCCGGTCCTGACGATTTCGACTGGAAGGCCGCGCTTCTCCGCAGCCTGCTCGATCGCTGTGGCCACATCGTCGGCGCCGACAGCGACGGCAGCCGCATCGCGGGGAACGAATATCCGCATCTTCATCGCTGCGCCTCCGCCACCAGCGCATCGAGGCGCTTCTCATCGAGCCGGCCGACGAGGCGACCATCGAGCATCGCCGAAGGCGCGGTGGCACAGAGGCCGAGGCAGTAGATCGGCTCCAGCGTCACGCGGTCATCGGCCGTGGTGTTGCCCAGGGAGACGCCGAGCTTCGCCTCGGCACGGGCTGCCAGCGCATCGCCACCGGCAGCCTGGCAAGCTTCCGCGCGGCACAGTTTCAGAACGTGGCGGCCGGCGGGCTTGTGGCGGAAATCGTGGTAGAAGGTAAACACGCCATGAACCTCGGCGCGCGACAGGTTGAGTGCCTGCGCGACCATGGGAATCGCCGCCTCCGGGACATAGCCGAAGGCCTCTTGCAGGGCATGGAGGATGACCAGCGTCGCGCCCTCCTGTCCGGCGTGTTCGGCGATGATTTCAGCGCCGCGCGTTTCGTCCCAAGGTTCGTGAATCCCCGTCATTCTTCATTCTCAATCAGAGGGTGACCTGCTCCATGAGTATTTGGAATCATTCGAAAATCAATAAAGCCGTCCCATGCTGCGATCGGGAATTCGCATCGATAGGGTGACGCAATCGGGTGATACGAAATAGCAATGATTGTTCCGGCAACGTCCCGTTTTCGGGTGTTGGAGAAGGCTCATCGTGATAGCTTGCATGCCACCACAAAATCCCAGGGGAAAAGCGGTTGCTCGACAAGCTTGAACTTCTGCTGGCGCTGGCCAAGGAGCGGCATTTCGGACGCGCGGCGGAGGCCTGCGGCGTCACCCAGCCGACAATGTCGACCGGGTTGAAGCAGCTCGAGGAGATTCTCGGCGTCATGCTGGTCCAGCGCGGCTCGCGCTTCCAGGGCTTTACGCCGGAAGGCGAGCGGGCGCTCGACTGGGCCCGGCGCATCGTCGGCGACGCCCGCGCCATGCGCGACGAGATCAACGGGCTGAAGCACAAGCTCTCCGGCGAGATCCGCATCGCAGCGATCCCGACCGCGCTCGGCATGGTGGCGTCGCTGACGACCCCGTTCCGCGCCAAACATCCGGAGGTGCGTTTCCGTATCCAGTCGACTACGTCGTCCGAGGTGCTGGGGCTTCTCGAAAATCTCGAGGTCGATGCAGGGCTGACCTATATCGAGAACGAGCCGATCGGCAAGGTGCGCACCATCCCGCTCTACAACGAGAGCTATCGCCTCCTGACCGCGCCGGATGCGATGTTCGGTGACCGCGAGACGGTGACCTGGGCGGAGGTCGGCAAGGTGCCGCTCTGCCTCCTGACGCCGGACATGCAGAACCGCCGCATCATCGACCGCGCGTTGCGCTCGGTGAATGCCGAGGCGACGCCGACGCTGACGTCGAACTCGCTGCTGGTGCTGTTCACCCATGTGAAGACCGGGCGGTGGGCGAGCGTGATGCCGGCGAAGCTCGCCGAGACGCTCGGCCTCAAGGATACCGTCCGCTCGATCCCGATCACCGATCCCGAGGTCAACTACAGCATTGGCCTCGTGATCCCGCAGCGCGACCCGATGACGCCGCTGATCGCCGCGCTCGTCAACGTCGCGCGCGAGGTGGCGCCGACGCTGCAATCCTGATCGGGGTCAGGCGGCCGCGGGGATCCTGGCCGAGGCCTTGTTGGCATCGCGCGGCAGCGTGACGCGCACGACGGTGCCGACGTCGATCTTCGAGCGCAGCCGCATCGAGCCGCCGTGCAGTTGCGCGAGCGAGCGGGCGATCGCAAGCCCCAGGCCCGAACCGTGATAGGTCTTGGTGAGCTGGCTCTCGACCTGCTCGAAGGGGCGGCCGAGCCGCGTCAGCGAATGCGGGGCGATGCCGATGCCGGTGTCGGCGATCATCAGCACGACCTTGTCCTCGAGCTGCCGGCTGCGCACCACGATGCGGCCGCCGTCCGGCGTAAACTTCACGGCGTTGGACAGGAGGTTGACGATGATCTGCTTGGTGGCGCGGCGGTCGGCGACGACCGAAATGATGTTTTCGATGTCGGCGTCCAACGTCAGGTTCTTGTCTTCGGCACGGCCCGAGACCACCCGCAGCGATTCCGCGAGCGTGCGGGACAGGTCGAGCTCCTCCATGTCGAGCTTCATGCGGCCGGCCTCGATCTTGGACATGTCGAGGATGTCGTTGATGACCTCCAGCAGATAGTGACCGCTGGTGAGGATGTCCTGGCAGTATTCCTGATACTTCTCGTTGCCGAGCTCGCCGAACATGCCGCTTCCCATGACCTCCGAGAAGCCGATGATCGCGTTCAAGGGCGTGCGCAGCTCGTGGCTCATATTGGCGAGGAATTTCGACTTGGTCTGGTTGGCTTCCTCGGCGCGGGTCTTTTCGCGCTGGTATTTCTCGGCGAGATCGGCGAGCTCGTTGGTCTGGCGCTCCAGAGCCGCCTGCGAGCGCTTCAGGTCGATGACGGTGGCGCGCAGGCGCAGATCGTTGTCGACGAGCTTCTGCTCGTGTTCCTTGATGCGCGTGATGTCGGTGCCGACCGAGACGTAGCCGCCGTCCTTGGTGCGGCGCTCGCTGATGTGCAGCCAGCTGCCGTCGTCGAGCTGCGCCTCGAAGGTGCGGGCACCCGGTCCCTGATTGGCGGTCTCGTTGTGGCGGGTGCGCACCTCCGGCATGCGGCCGACCTCGAGCACGGTCTCGTAGGAGGTGCCGGGGATGACGGCTGAGTCCGGCAGCCTGTGCAGGCGTTGGAAGTGCGAGTTGCAGAGCACCAGACGGTCGCTGTTGTCCCACAGCACGAAGGCTTCCGGGATCGTCTCGATGGCATCGCGCAGGCGCAAATCGGCTTCCACCGTCCTTTCGGCAAGGCTCTTCTGCTCGGTGATATCGACCGCGATGCCGATCAGATGCATGGCGGAATCGCCCGTGGCGCGCGTGCGCTCGCAGCGCACGCGGAGCCAGATCCAGTGGCCGTCGACGTGCTGCATGCGGAAACTCTGGTCGATGTGGTCGATCTGGCCCGAGATCAGCTGGTCGGCGATCGCGAACAGGTCGATGTCGTCCGACTTCACCAGCGCATTGACCTCGCCAAAGGTGAGGAGCTCGTTGCGGCCGTCGAGGCCCAGCATCGAAAACATCGACTGCGACCAGAAGATCTTGCCCCGCGAAAGATCCCAGTCCCAAAGGCCGCAGCGCCCGCGGTTGAGCGCGGTGTCGATCCGGCCGCGCACGGCGTCGTTGATCAGGTCGCCCTCGCGGGCGCGGGTCGACTGCCAGTGGAAGGCGAAGCCGAGGATCAGGACGACGAAGCCGGTGGTTGCCGACAGCGTCACCGAGAGCGCGGCATCCGAGCCCCAGATCGGCTCGTTGCGCTCCTGGATCACGGTGACCTGACCGGGCAGCGACCTGATCGGCCGGGAGATCGCCATCGCGCTGTTGCCGCTGGGCAGCGTGAGATCGGAGACGTCGTTCTGTTGCGGCGGCATCGCCACCAGCTGCGCGGTAGTGATCGCATCGAGCAGGCGGTCGTTGCCGGCCGGATCGGTGTCCACGGGAATGCGTGCGAGGATGCGGCGGTCCGTGCCGACGGAGGTGACGATGACGTGGCGGCCCGAGGCGGCGCCCCAGGAGGGAATGAGCTCGGGCAACAGCGTCGGCAGACGCTCGATGTTCTTCTGGCGGTCCATGCGCACCGAGGCGAGACGATCGATGCGCTCGGCGAGCAGGTCGGCGAGCGCCTGAATGTCGTGCTTGACCACCAGGCGCTTCTGCCGGGTCTGGTCAACGACCTGGACGAAGGCGCCGAGGCAGATGGTGATGAGGAAGGCGATGATGAGAGTAGGCACAGCGCGCCGGAGCGCCGGCTCGGCGATCAGGAGCCGGTGGTAGGCCGGTTTCGCGATCGATTGCGCCAATCCCTTGATCGAATCGGATTGGACGCACGCGCTCGCGGCGTCTGCGCGCGGCATGCCTTCGGCCCCCAGAGATATTGCTGCACCACAATTCGGAATGAAGCCCCCGCTCGCTTCCGAATCACAGCGATTTGAATCCAGTTTTCGCGGGCTGTCGAGAGTCAACGAATCGTTAACGCGAAATAATTCTTATCCAATGGAGAGTTTGCGCCGCGAGGGTCCGCAATCTGATGTGCGCGGCGAGTCCGAAACGGGAACGTGTGAACTCTTCGTGTGATCAGTCACGCGCGCGGCGGCTCGGCGTGACTGATCACACGCTTCACGCTCGGGAAGGCGCGACGCAGCGCGCGCTCGATCTCGTCGACATGCTCGTGCACCTTGATCACGCTCATCGACGGCGTGGCGCGGCAGTGGAAGTTGACGATCTCGCCGGCGTCGGTGTTGCGCACGCGCACATTATGGATGTCGTTGATCTCGCCGCCTGCGGCGAAGCCGGTGAGCGCGGCTGCAATGGCCTGCACCCGTTGCGCCGGAGCGTCGACGCCGAACGGCAGCTCCGGCTCGAGCGGCTCGATATGGACGTCCACCTCCACATCCTCGCCGAATTCCTCCTGGATGCTGCGCTCCAGCGTGTTGGCGACGTCATGGGCTGCGACCAGTGGCATCTCGGCATCGACCTCGAGATCGATGCCGACGATCAGCTTGGCGCCGAGGTCATGCACGGTGACGTGATGAATGGCGAGGCCGGAGTTGCGGGCGATCACCATGATGCGGTCGCGCACGGTCTCGTTGTCGCGCGCGACCGGGACTGCGGTGAAGGTGAGGTCGGCGTCGCCGAACGCCCTGCCGACGGCAGCTTGCGCGTTGCGCTTGATGTCCTCGACGCGGTCGATCGGATAGGTCCGCGGCACTTTTGCGATGGTATCGATGAAGTAGGTCGCGCCGACCATGCGCACGCGCAGGCGCTCGACATCGAGCACGCCGGGCACGCTCTTGATCGCGGCGGTCGCTTTTTCCAGGGCGCCCTCCGGGGCGCGATCGACCAGGGTCTGCACCGTCGATCCTGCCATGCGCAGGCCGAGAGCTGCGATCATCACGGCGACGGCGGCGGCCGCCGCGGCGTCGCCCCACCAGAAGCCGAGGGCGGCGAGGATGAGGCCCGCGATGACGGCGAACGAGCCCATCACGTCGGAGGCAAAATGCAGGGCGTCGGCGGCGAGTGCCTGGCTCCGCGTCTCCCGCGCGGCGCGATGCAGTGCACGGGCGCGCCAGAGATTGACGACGATGTCGATCACCAGCACGACGAAGGGCACGGCCGAGATGGTCGGCGGCGGCGAGCCCTCGCGGATGCGGCTATAGGCCTCGACCAGGATGCCGCCGGCCAGCACGTAGAGCAGGGCGGTGACGCCGAGCGCGGAGATGCTCTCGAGCTTGCCATGGCCGTAATGATGCTCGTCGTCGGCAGGCTTGTCGGACACCCGCACCACCGCCCAGGTGATGATGGTCGCGACCAGGTCGATCGAGGAATGCAGCGCTTCCGAGATCAGGGCCAGCGAGCCGATCGCGATCCCGACCACGAATTTGGCTACCGCCATGCCGCCGCTGGCGAAGATCGAAATCGCGGCGACCGATGTCTTGCTGTGCTGTGCTGTCATGGCCGGGGATTTAGCAGGCAGTCCGCGAACATCAAGCGACGATCCACAGCTGCAGTCGCAAGTGAGTTGCAAGAGCGGGACTGTTGCGAGTTGTTCCAGATTGAACGAGGTGGCGAACCAATCACTCCGTCGTCATGCCCGGGCTTGACCCGGGCATCCACGTCTTTGTGAGTCGCGGCGGCACGTAGATGGCCGGGTCAAGCCCGGCCATGACGAGCGGTGAGAGTGGCGATATATCGCCCTTACTCCGCGCTGCCCGAAAGGCGCCCTCACAGCGTCACGACGATCTTGCCGAGATGCTTGTTGGCTTCCATGTGTGCGAAGGCCTGATCGATGTCGTCGAAGGTAAACACCTTGTCGATCGGCAGTTGCAGCTTGCGCGCTTCCACCGCACTCCAGATGTCCTTGCGAACCTCCTCGAAGATCTCGCGGATCTCCTCGATGGTGCGAGTGCGGAAGGTGACGCCGATATAGTTGATGCGGCGCGCCGCGTGCAGGTCGAAATTGAAATCGGCATGAGTGCCGCCGAGCCGGCCGACATTGACGATGCGGCCCTCCACCTTGGTGGTGGCAAGATTCTGGTTCGCGACCTTGCCCGAGACCTGGTCGACGATGAGGTCGACGCCTTCGCCGCCGGTGGCCTTCAACACCTGGTCGACCCAGCCGGGGTCGGAGGAGTCGATTGCGAGATCGGCGCCGTAGTCGGTGAGTCGGCTGCGGCGATGGGCATCCGTCGACGAACCGATCACGAGCTTTGCGCCCTTGAGCTTGGCGATCTGCATCGCCATCAGGCCGACGCCGGAGCTTGCGCCCTGAATCAGGACAGATTGGCCCGGCTGAATCCCGCCGACGGTGACGACGGCGTTGTGCATGGTCGCGATCGCGACAGGCAGCGTGGCGGCTTCCTCGAAGTTCATGTTCGAGGGGGCGCGGAACAGGCGGCCGTGATCGGCGAGAGTGAACTCCGCGAACGCAGCAGTGCCCGAGCCCATGATGCGGTCGCCGACCTTCACGCCCTTCGCGTCGGGCCCGAGGGCTGCGACCTCACCGGCCCATTCCATGCCGAGTACGGTGCCGACCCCGCCGGCCGCGCCATGAGCGTGGCCCCTGCGCATGCCGGTGTCGGCCCGGTTGAGCGCGCAGGCGCGCACGCGAACCAGCACCTGCGTGCCTTTAGGCGCTGGTTGAGCGACGTCGGAAATCGCAGCTCCCTCAGGGCCATAGACATAAGCCTTCATGCGTTGCTCCTGCTGCTTGCAGTGATTATTCCGCAGCCTGCGCTTTCGGGTGAACGATCATGCCTTCGAGCCGGTTCCTAATGATGGCTTCCGCCTCGCGCACGATGCGGGAGATGAGCTCGGCGCAGCTCGGGATATCCTGGATCAGGCCCTGCACCTGGCCAGCCGACCAGATGCCTTCGTCCGAATTGCCTGACGCATAGACTATCTTGCCCCGAGCGCCGGCGACGAGCTCGCGGATGTCCTCGAACTTCGCGCCTTCCTTCTCCATGGCGACGACTTTGCTGGAAATCGCGTTCCTGGCGACGCGCGAGGTGTTGCGCATGGTGCGGAAGATCAGCTCCGTCTCGCGCTCGTCATTGGCGACGATCTTCTCCTTGATGAGCTGGTGAATCGGGCTCTCCTTGGTCGCCATGAAGCGGGTGCCCATGTTGATGCCGTCGGCTCCCAGTGCCAGCGCGGCTACGAGCCCCCGCGCGTCGGCGAAGCCGCCCGAGGCGATCATGGGGATCTTGACCTTGTTGGCGGCCGCCGGAATCAGGATCAGACCGGGCGTATCGTCCTCGCCCGGATGGCCTGCGCACTCAAAACCGTCGATCGAGATGGCATCGACGCCCATGCGCTCGGCGGAAAGGGCATGGCGGACGCTGGTGCATTTGTGCACGACCTTGACGCCGTGCTTCCTGAACTCGTCGACATGCTCCTGCGGCTTGTTGCCGGCGGTCTCGACCACCTTGACGCCGGCTTCGATGATCGCGGAGCGATATTCGGCATAGGGCGGCGGCTTGATCGCGGGCAGGATGGTGAGGTTGACACCGAAGCGCTTGTCGGTGAGGTCGCGGCACCGCGCGATCTCCTTGGTGAGGTCCTCCGGCGTCGGCTGGGTCAGTGCTGTGATGAAGCCGAGCGCGCCGGCGTTCGCCACGGCGGCCACGAGTTCGGCGCGCCCGACCCACTGCATGCCGCCCTGGACGATCGGGTGCTCGACGCCGACCAGCTCGGTGAAACGTGTCTTCAGCATGGGCGCCCTCTGTTTCCTCGGGCGCGTGACGGCCCTGTTATCGATTGGTTTCGGCAGCAGGATGCCGCCCGGTCCGGCAAAAGTCTATTCGCAGGGGGTGTGGCCAGGACAGGGCAATCATGCGAGGGGCGGGAGGATTCCGCGCGGCGGATAATTCTGTGCGGGCACATCTTCGCTGTCCGATCCGCCGATGCACGCTCGCAATCGATTGACCTAAATCAAAGCCAGGCGCGGCTCTACGCCCGAACTGTCTCCACACAACGTTTGGCGGTCCGAGCGAGATGACGCTGACCTGGTACGTCACCTTTGAAACCCGCAAACAGGGACTCCTTCTTTCCAAAAGGCGAAGCCCGCGTGAAACCAGGACGTTTGCGACCGAAGCCGAGGCCAAAGTCTTCGCGCGCGCAAAGCTGGACGAAGGGCTGATCGTTTTCGCAGGTACGATAAATCCCCATCTCCCGAGGCGGCATATCGCGTCTGGCGACGTTCACACGTGGCTTGCTGAAGGATGCGACGGCGCGGCCGATCCTTCGGGCCGTTCCGACGCCGATTGAGGGTTTCGCCGGACGTGCAGCGCTGTGCAATTTCCGATTGTGCTTGAGTGTTGCCATTTGGTTACGGGGCCTGAAGACCTTCGTCACTAAACTTCCAGCTGGAATCGAAACAGATATGCACGTGAACGTGCATAAGGATCGATGCCGTCTGATTGCATTGGGGGACAAGGAGATAATCACATGAAGAAACTATTGTTGGCGGCTGTCGGCTTCGCAAGCTTGGGCTTGGCCGCTCCCGCATCGGCGGCGGATATGGCCGTCAAGGCACCGCCACCTGCGCCTGTGGTGGCGATCTACAACTGGAGCGGCTTCTACATCGGCGCCAATGGTGGATGGGGCCAGAGCCGCGGCTGCGTGGACTTCGTCACTGACATTTTTGGAACAGTCGCAGGTGGTTGCGCTACTCGCTCCGGAGGCCTTGTCGGCGGACAGATCGGGTATCGCTGGCAAACCAATCAGTTCGTGTTCGGATTGGAAGCACA
>NZ_JBANBJ010000117.1:0-18548 GCF_059803515.1 Bradyrhizobium sp. UFLA05-125
CTTCCTCTGGATGGCTTCGCTATCGCTCAAGTTCGAGGTCGACAACGCCGCCTACCCGCCGGTGTTCTTCCCCGAGCATATCGCGTGGAAGAACTATGCCGACGTGCTCGCCTCCAACCGCTTCCTCACCTATTTCTTCAACAGCCTGGTCGTGACCGGCAGCGCGACCGCGCTGGCGCTGATCGTCGGCGTTCCCGCCGGCTACGGGATCGCGCGGATGGCCGCGCACAAATCCGCAATCGTGATCCTGATTGCCCGCATCACGCCCGGCCTGTCCTACCTGATCCCGCTATTCCTCTTGTTCCAGTGGCTGGGACTGCTCGGCACGCTGGTGCCACAGATCATCATCCACCTCGTGGTGACGGTGCCGATCGTGATCTGGATCATGATCGGCTATTTCGAGACCACGCCGATGGAATTGGAAGAGGCCGCGCTGATCGACGGCGCCACGCGCTGGCAGGTATTCCGCCATGTCGCGCTGCCGATCGCAAGGCCAGGCATCGCGGTCGCCTTCATCCTGGCGGTGATCTTCTCCTGGAATAATTTCGTCTTCGGCATCGTGCTGGCCGGGCGCGAGACGCGCACCCTGCCCGTCGCCGTCTACAACATGATCTCGTTCGATCAGTTGAGCTGGGGCCCGCTCGCCGCCGCAGCGCTGATCGTCACCTTCCCGGTGCTGCTGCTGACGGTGCTCGCCCAGCGGCAAATCGTCGCCGGGCTCACTGCGGGAGCAGTGAAAGGCGGATAAGCCCCCCTCGTCGCACCGACCAAGCCGAAGGAGCGATGAGGCCATTCGCTGCGTACGCAGCAATCATCCTGAAGAAGAAAAGATTGGGACCATGGGACGAAGCACAGGCGCCGACCGTATCAAGCGAAGCCACGCGACGTGCCGCGCGTCGAAGGCCGCAGCCAGCCTGGCCCTCTGCGCGATCGTGTTCTCCGTGAGCGGCGGATCATCGGCGGCAGACGAGGCGCTTCAAGGCGCCTGCGCAAGCCTCGCTGGGCGAACGATCCCGGCTCGGCTGATCGGGCTTCCCAGCGGGGACGCTACCGTCACGTCGGCCAGCGTCACGCTGGCGGCACCGGCAAAGGCGGCCGCTCCCGCGACGCCGAACTTCTGCAAGGTGACGGGCACCATTGCGCCAGTCGACCCGGCAGCACAACTGATCAACTTTCAGCTCAACCTGCCAGCCGTGTGGAACGGCAAGCTGCTGCAATATGGCGGCGGTGGTTACAACGGCACCCTGGTGAGCGGCCTTGCACCGCTGCGCGATGCAGCTCCCGACGATGCGCTGCCGCTGACGCGCGGCTATGCCACGCTCGGCACCGATTCCGGGCATCAGGCCGCGAGCTTTGCTCCCGATCGCATCGGCCAGTTCGGCCTCAATGACGAAATGCTGAGCAATTACGGCTACGCCTCCTACAAGAAGGTGCGCGATGTCGCCGTCGCGCTCATCGGTGCGCTCTATTCGAAACGCGCGGCGAAAATCTATTATTTCGGCGGCTCGGAGGGCGGTCGCGAGGGGCTCACGATGGCCCAGCGTTTCCCGGCCGATTATGACGGGATCGTCAGCGTGGTACCCGTTGTGCAGCTCTCGATGCTGTTTCAGTCCTACATCCCGAACAATCTGCCGCAATTCAAGGGTGGCTGGCTCAACCCGGCCAAGAGCGAGACGCTTGCGAAATTCGTCGCCAATGCCTGTGACGAACTCGACGGCTTGCGTGACGGCATCATCAGCAACTATCTCGCCTGTCAGCCGAAGGTGAACCTGCAGGCGCTGCGTTGCCCGGAGGGCGCGGACACAGGCGATGGTTGCCTGTCGGACGCGCAGATAACAGCGGTTCAGACCGTGCACGCTGCACATCCGTTCCCGCTTGCGATGGCGAACGGCATCACGACCTATCCGCAATCGCTCTACGGCAACGAGACCACACCAGACCCGCAACGGATGACCATGACGCGTTGGGTGATGGGCACGGCGGCGCCAACGGAGCAACTCGATGTCGCCACGGTCTCGCAGCAATGGCTCTACGGCAGCAACGCCGTGCGCTTTCTCCTGACGCGTGACGAGAAGTTTGACCCGCGCACCTATCGTCCAGAAGACTTTCGAGCGCGCGTCGAGGGGGTGTCGAAGATCCTCGACTCCACCAATCCGGACCTGTCCGCGTTCTTCGCCCATGGCGGCAAGCTGATCCTGCGCGAGAACATGGCCGACCTCGCGCAAAGCCCGCTCGCCGGAATCAACTATTTTCAGTCGGTCGTGGCGCGGCTCGGCGAGGCGACGGTCGAGGCATCGGCGCGGCTCTACGTCTCGCCCGGCTCGACGCATACAGGACACGGTACAAGCGTGCTCGACGGCTCCGCGATCCCGACGATGGTCGACCTGCTCGAACCGCTCGACCGCTGGGCGAGCGACGGCGTCGCGCCGCCCGACGCACTGGTCCAGACGTCGAAGGAGCCTGCGCCGCCGTTCGCGCTGAAGGCAGCCCGGCCGATGTGCCGCTACCCGAACTACCCGCACTATGTCGGTGGCGACAAGGCAGGGGCCGCAAGCTACATCTGCAAGATGTCGACGCCGTGAAAAACGGCGGGCGGTGATTGGCCGCCCGCGCTTGCACGTCCCATTCCGAAGCTTGCTATGTGCCGTTGGCGCTCTACCTGGCGTTGACGCAAAGTTTGCATATGCGTATGCTACGGTTTGTAGCACAAGCTCAATGTGGTGCGCCCCCGAACCACGAGAGACGCCAGATGTCACCTCGTCCCCTGATCCCTCGCCGAAAGCTGTTTGGTAATCCGACATACGTTGGAGCCAAGTTGTCGCCGGATGGCCGGCGTCTGTCCTGGCTCGCCCCCGTTGACGACGTCCTCAACATCTGGGTGTCGCCGGCCGACAACGTCGCGGCAGGACAGCCCGTGACGCGCACCAGGGGCAGACCGATCAACTGGCAGGATTGGAGTCCGGACGGTCGGCACATCATGTTTCTGAACGACGAAAACGGCGACGAAAATCTGCACTTGTTCGTCGTCGATCCCAGCACCCTGGAGCTCAGGGATCTCACGCCGCTGGCCAATGTCCGCGCGTTGCCGACCTACTGGTCGCACGTCGTCCCCGACAAGATCGCGATTGGTCTCAACGATCGCGACGTGCGATGGCACGACGTCTTCCTGCTCGACCTCGCAACCGGCGAGCGCACGCTGGTCTGGGAAAATCGCCAGGAGTTCGACTACGTCGGGCTCGACTGGCAATTGAGGCCACGCCACGCCCGCAGCAACGCTCCCGACGGAGGCACGCGGCTTTGGCGCCTTAATGACGGGAAGGTCACGCATTGGCGCGACGTCCCGTTCGAGGCCTTTGCAGGCACGCGGCTCTGGACGTTCGATGCTGCCGGCAGCCACCTTCATATGAGCTCGAGCCTGGAGCACGACAAATCCGCGCTGATGCGGATCGACTGGGCGACGGGGAAAGAGAGCGTCCTGTTCGGGAGCGACCGCGCCGATGTCACGGGCGCCATATTCAATGCTCGAACCTTCGAACCGGAAGCGGTTTGCATCGATCCCGGCCGACAGGAATGGACGGCCTTGACGCCTGCGGTGACGAGCGAACTCGACTTGATCCAGGCGAAGCTTCCCGGGCATGACTTTCACCTCGAGAGCCAGAGCAATGACGGTCGTCGGTGGATCGTGGGAAGTCATGCACCGGAGCAGCCGGTGACCTATCATCTCCTCGATCGCGACAAGCAGACTCTCACCGAGCTGTTCACGGCGCGACCCGAGCTCAAGCCGTACCGGCTGGCGCCGATGCAGGCCGTGCAGGGCAAGTCGCGCGACGGCTTCACTCTCGTCTCTTACCTGACCTTGCCGGCGGATATCGACGGTGATCGCCCGCCCGGACCGCTGCCGATGGTCCTGATCGTTCACGGCGGTCCCTGGGCGCGCGATATCTATGGCTATCGCCGCGATCATCAGTGGCTGGCCGATCGCGGTTACGCCGTGCTGTCGGTCAACTATCGGGGATCGACGGGCTTCGGCAAGGCGTTCGTCGCGGCCAGCGAAAAAGAGCATGCTCGCAAGATGCACGACGATCTCATCGATATGGTCGATTGGGCAATCTCGGAAGGCATCGCGCAAAAAGACAAGGTTGCGATCTTCGGAATGTCCTACGGCGGATTGGCGTCGTTCGTCGGCGCGACTTTCACGCCGGAGGTGTTCTGCTGCTCCATTCCGGTCGTCGGCATTTCCAATCTCAAGACGCTGCTGGAATCGATGCCACCCTATTGGGCCGGCTTCGCGGAATTCATGTATCGCAGCTACGGCGATCCGCGCACCGAGGAAGGCCGCAAGCTGCTTGCAGAACGCTCGCCTATCAACAGGGTCGACAACATCAAGAAGCCGATGCTGATCTTCCATGGCGCCAACGACGTGCGGTGCAAGGTGGCCGAAAGCGACACCATCGTCGCAGCCATGCAGGCCAAGAACATTCCGGTGACCTATATCGTCTATCCCGACGAAGGACACGGCTTCCAGAGACCGCCCAATCAGTTTTCCCACCTCGCCATCACCGAGGCCTTTCTCGCACGCCATCTCGGCGGGGCCTGCGAACCGGTCGGACAGGATTTTGAAGGATCAAGTCACGAGGTTCGCGCCGGGGCCGATATCCTGTGCGATCTGGGCGTGGCCTGACAGTAACTTCGGCCGAAAAACGGCCGGGCGACGTATGCCATCGAAAAATGACCTGTGCCCGGCTCCAGCGTCCCATGGTTAACGGTATCCCCGGACTCGCTGTCATTCCCCTTAGACGTGCATCAACGCTTTTGGCTTAGACCCCTCACCTGCCGCCGCGTTGCCGACAATCCTTGGCTCGCGGCTTGCAAACTTCGTCGCATCGGCGTTTTCGAGGAAGAGAGTGGTCTGAAATGACACAGTTGATCTCCCGCTTCGAGACAGGCGAGGCGCCGGCCGCGCGACCGCAGCTCGTTTCCATCCAGTATCTGCGGGCGCTGGCCGCGCTGATGGTCCTCGTCACCCACGCGCTGTACTGGCCACTCGAGAGCCGCAACGAGGCGCTGCTCGTCACCGGCCGGCTCGGCGTGGAGATCTTCTTCGTGCTCAGCGGCTTCATCATCACGGTGATCGGAGGAGAAGCGCGCTTCGAGCCGATCGCCTTCGCCCGCAACAGGATCCTGCGCATCGTGCCGATGTACTGGGTTGCGACCTTGCTGGTGGTCGGTCTCGCAACCGCCAGCCCGAGCAGCTTTCTCACCACGGTGCCGACGACCGAGGGCATCATCAAGTCGCTCCTGTTCATTCCATCCGATATGCCGAAGGCGCCGCTCTTGCGTCTCGGCTGGACACTGGACTACGAGGCCTTCTTTTATTTGGTGTTCGGAAGCCTGTTCTTCGTGAGATCGGCGACGCGCACCGCGCTGCTTGCGGTCCTTTTTGTCGGGCTGATCGTCATCGGGCGCGTGATCGACCAGCCGTCCCATGTCCAGGATTTCTATACGAGCCCCAGCCTGCTCGGCTTTCTCGTCGGCGCCGGCGTCGGCCGGCTCTATCAACTCGGCTTGCTGCAGCGGCTCGGCCGAATCCAGGTCCTCGGCCTGCTCGCCGCCGGCGCGCTGTCACTTTCCGTCCTGTACCGGACCGATCCGGATGTGCATCTGCTGTTGTTCCACCTGTCGATGTCGTTCGGCGCCATGACCATCGTCGTCGCCGTGATCTGGGCCGAAGAGGCTGGGCGCCTTCCGGTCGTTCCGGCCTTCCGCTTCCTCGGCGACGCATCCTATTCGCTGTACCTCTTCCACTTCTTCGCCATGGCAGCGGCGTGGGCGATCGGACGGAAGCTGTTTGGTCCGGTCAGCGCATTCAACTATGCGCCGTTGGCCGTTGCAGCGATCGCTGCCGGCCTCACCGCCGGATGCCTTGCCTACTGGTATCTGGAGCGGCCGATCCTCAACTGGACGCGGCAGCGCCGCCGCCCGGCGGTCGTGACGCAAGGAAGCACGCCGTGATCCTCCGGCGGCGCGATCTGCTGCTCGGCGCCAGCATCGCCGTTGGCACAACGGTGTTGCCCACCTCCCTTCTCGCCTTCGCTGCACCGAATGCCGAGATGATTGCGCGCAGCGTGGTCGCGCAGGGCAACACCACGCGCCTGAAGCGGGTATTTGCCAAGGCCGCGCGGGGCGAACCGGTCACACTCGGCTTCATCGGCGGCTCGATCACCCAGGGATCGCTGGCATCCGAGCCGTCGCGAAACTATGCATCGCAAATTGCGGCCTGGTGGGGCCACCGCTTTCC
This sequence comes from Bradyrhizobium sp. UFLA05-125, assembly GCF_059803515.1. Lineage (NCBI taxonomy): Bacteria > Pseudomonadati > Pseudomonadota > Alphaproteobacteria > Hyphomicrobiales > Nitrobacteraceae > Bradyrhizobium > Bradyrhizobium sp. UFLA05-125. The sequence continues at coordinate 6,299 of NZ_JBANBJ010000117.1, forward strand.
CAATGCGTCTCTCTCCGTGGTGAATGCCGGGCTCGCGGGCACCGGCTCGCTGCTGGGTGCGTTTCGCGCCGGCGCCGATCTGTTGTCGAAGGACCCGGATCTCGTGGTCGTCGAATTCAGTGTCAACGATGCCTCCGCCGATGCGGACGCCTACGAGGGACTGTTGCGGCAGATCCTTGGCCACCACACCGCGCCGGCCGCGCTCCTGCTGTTCATGATGTGGGAGAAGGGCGGCAACATGCAATCGATGCAGGCGCCGATCGGCCGGCACTACGACCTGCCGATGATCAGCGTCCGCGATGCGCTGTGGCCGGAGATGGAGGCCGGACGGCTCGCCTGGCGCGACGTGATCGTGGACGAGGTTCATCCCAATGATCTTGGCCATCGCTGGACTGCCAGCTTCTGCACGAATTTCTTCGGGAAGGTGTTGCAGCAGCAGGCCGCGACGCGCGGCGTATCCACCCTCGACCAGTTGCCGGCGCCACTTGGATCGCCTCTCTATACGCATGTCGGGCTGATGCCGGCGATCGACTTTGCACCCATCGATCGCGACGGCTGGGAATTGACCCATTCGCAGATCTGGGGGCCGATCTGGGCCATCATGCAAAGCACCGCCCGCTTCGAGCTCGACTGCAAGGCGCGCGGTATCGCGCTCATCGTCAGCGGCCGCGCCTCGACGCTGCTCGAGAGATCGATACTCACAATCGACGGCGTCGCGGTCCGGCCGATGGAGGCGCGCAATTTCCTCGACCGGGAAACCATCGTACTCGCAACCGACCTGCCGAACGGCCATCACCGCTTGCGGCTGGAGACGGCGGATTTCCCCTCATCCGCATTCGGCCGCAGTGGTCTGCGCGCCCTTGGCCTGTTCGACGATCCGACGGCGGACTGATCGTTCAGATGGTCGAGGGCTCGCCCGCCGCCGAGGGGAACCGGGCGAAGTAGTGCAGCGCGAACGTGGCCAACAGGAACGTGAACCAGCCCGGCTCGATGCGATAGAGAAACACCGTCTCCATCGAGGCGAGGTGGATGCCGAAGAGCCAGATTTGCAGGAACAGCGCCAGCAGCGAGCTGTCCGGGTGAATCCGTCGCGCGAGACAATAGTTTCGAAGTGGATTGTAGAGAAACACCAGAAGGCTCAGCGCGAGACCGGGCAGTCCGATGGTGACAGCAAGATCAAGATAGCCGTTGTGGCTGTGCGCAGCCTCCACCGCCCAGGCAGTGTCGCCTTCGGGCTGCAGGTTCGCGGAAGCCGGCTCACCCCAGAACGCCGCGAAGCCGTAGCCCAGGATCGGACGCATGCGAATGGCGTCGAGCACGAAACTCCAGATATCGGACCGGCCAGTGAAGGATGCATCCACCGGCAGAATCGCCAGCACCGAACGCAACTGCGGAAACAGCACCGAACCGATGGAGATCACGTTCAGCAGGGCGAGCGGCACGAAGGCGACCAGAGCCATCGCGCGCAGGCTCGTCAGCCGAAGCAGGAGCCAGGAGACCAGCACCGTATAGGCGCAGAGCGCGGTCGCGGTCTTGCCGCCTGAAAAGAACAGAAAGATCGCGCTGCCTGCGACCACCAAGACCCCGCCGATGAGATTGCCCGAGCGCAAGAGATGCAGGCCGACGAACACCAGCATGGCCATCACAGGCGCCGTGGAATTCTTGTGGCCGAAAGTGCCGCGCCAATCGCCGGCGAGGTGGGGCTCAGCGATGTCGTGCTGGGTGTGGGTCGCGAGATCCGGCACGAGCATCACGCCGAGATAGCAGAGCGCAAGCAGCGTCCAGGCCGCGAACGCGATGCAGCGGTTCAAGGTCGCTTCCGAACCCGCCAGCAGCGGCAGACTTGCCGCCAGCACGAAAGCGAAGGCAACGAGCACGAGCCGCATGACCGAGACCGAGGGGCTGGTCGACAGGACCGCATTGACGGCGAGCCAGACCCAGTAAGCGGACATGGTGCCGCCGGCCGCGCCTGCCAGCGCGCCGTAGCGCTCATGCACCAGTAGCAGCGACAGGCCGGCCATCAGCCCGAAGACGGTGTAGTTGAGCGGGCCGTTGGTGGCGGACTCGACCTGAAGGCTGGTGTACGGTGTCGGCGTGATCCACACCATCAGCAGGATGGCGGTCAGATAGACGTGCCGCAGCGCAATTGGAACCGGGAGCCGGCCGAGCCAGAGATCGAGCGCCTCCCGGACGGAAGCGTTGTGCGCGGGTGGCATCGGTCACGGATCCGAGTTGGAACCGCGAAGTTTTATCGACCAATCGTTAACTTTCGCTGACGCCATAACAGGCGGCCGGGTCGCTTGCGTCGCCCGGCCGCTTTGTGGGCTCTCGACCGTCTACTCCGCAGGCACGGCCGACATCTCCGGATGCGACGCGTAGTGCTCGCTTGTGCCGAGACGTCCGAGCGCGAACAGGCCGCCGGCCATCACGGCATAGGAGAGTGCCACTGCCGGCGTGACGCCGAAGCCGCCGCCGATGCCGACGGCCTCGCCATGCATGAAGCCGAAATAGGTGAGGACCGCACCGACCAGGGCGAAGCCGGATGCCTTCTCGAAGTCGCGCTCGATGATGAAGACGCCGATCGCGCCCAGGATCAGGCCGGCGAGGATCGAGCCGCCGCCCATCACCTCGAGGCCGTGATAGAACACGCCCTGCTGCGGCAGCGCGGCGATTGCGGCGGCCTTGACGGCATCCGCCTTGTCGCCGGCCATTCCGCCGACGGTCGCCGCCGCCGTCATGGTCGAGGCCAGCATGGTGTCGATCTGGAGTTTTGCCCAGGCGGCCAGATGCGGCGTCAGCGCCAGCACGATCGCCGGTGCATGCTTGACCGGCGTGCTCTGGAACGCCTGCGCACCGATCAGCATGCCGATATAGAGCAGGATCGGCGAGATCGCGACCACAGGCACCAGCGCCAGCAGCACCGAGATGATGCCGAACCAGGACAGCACCACCACCATCACGCCAGTCGCCGCGGAATAGCCGATGCGCCCGCCCATCGCCTTCCAGCCGGGATGCCCGATATAGACGGCGTTGATGAAGGGGTTACCCATCAGGCAGCCGATCAGGCTGACGACGCCGTCGGCGGTGAGAACGCGCGTCGTGGGATATTCGTCGCCAGCGGCTTCCGCGCTTTCGACATTGTCCATCGCCTCGACGAGGTCATAGATGCCGAAGGGAATCGCGGTGACCAGGATCACGCCGAGGAACTCGAAGCCGGAGAACACGTAGCCCACGGCAGGAAGTGGCACCGAGAAGCCGAAATTGGCGAAGGCATCGCCAACGCCTTTCACGCTCAATCCGCCGAGACCAAGGCCGAACAGGTTCGAGCCCCAGGCGATGATCATGCCGACCGCGATCGCGACGAGGCCCGCCGGGATACCGCGCGGATATTTCACGCCGCCGAACCAGCTTACCAGGATGATGGCGAAGCAGACGAGACCAATCTGCGGCGTCATGTACATCTCCAGTGCGGGGCGCATCGAGATGAAGGTGACGGAGACGCCGGCGAGCGTACCGAGCAGCGCCGCGCGCGGCGTGATCCTGCGGATGAACGGCGCGATGAAGCCGCCGATCATCAGGATGAAACTCTGGAAGAACACCCAGACGAGGCCGGCCGACCAGCCCTTTAGCGGATCGCCCGTCCGAAGCGTGATCGGCAGCATGATCACGAATGTGACGATGAACATGTGCGGCACGCTCACCCCCGAGGGCAGTGCGCAGACGTCGCTGCGGCCCGTCTTTTGCGCCAGTCGGTAGGCGAGGAAGGCATAGTAAAAGGTCGACAGGCACATCATCAGCCCGAGCGCGGGCAGGATGCGGCCGAACACGAGGCTGTCAGGCATCTTCAGCACGAAGCGCAACAGGCCCGTAAGCACCAGCATGTTGACGAGGATGTTGGTGCCGAAGCCGAAGAACGCGTTCCAGTCGCCCGGTGTCCATAGTGCCGGCTTGAACTCGGTCTTATTGATCTCAGATTTGCCGGCCGTCCCTGTCAATGTGCTCATGGTGATCCCCTAAATGGTCGAAGTCTTCAGCGCCTCCAGTACTGCGGCTGAGCTTGCGACCCAGCCGAAGATGCCGCCCTGGGCCTTGATCATCTTCAGGCCCATCTCGTGAAACTCGGGGAAATAGGATGCGCAGCCGTCCGAGATGACGACGCAGCGATAGCCGCGATCATTGGCCTCGCGCACAGTGGTGTTGACGCAGACTTCCGTCGTGACGCCGCACACCAGCAAATTTTCGATGCCGTATTTCTCGAGCACGTCGGTGAGCTCGGTGGCGTAGAACGCGCCCTTTCCCGGCTTGTCGATCACGACCTCGCTGTCGAGCGGATAGAGCTCGGGGATGATGTCGTGGCCGGCCTCGCCGCGGATCAGGATGCGGCCCATCGGACCGGGATCGCCGATCCGCAGCGACGGCGCACCGCGCTCGACCTTCGCGGGCGGCGCATCGGACAGATCGGGCAGATGGCCTTCGCGGGTATGGATGACCAGCATGCCGGTGTCGCGCGCCGCCGCAAGCACCGCGCCGATCGGCTTCACCGCGCGCGCGAGCTGGCTGACATCGTTGCCGAGCGTCTCACCAAAACCTCCGAGCTCCATGAAGTCGCGCTGCATGTCGATGATGAGAAGCGCAGTGGTCGACCAGTCGAGCTTGATCGGCTCGGGCTCTGCGGTGATGACGCCCAGTGTCGGTTTCGCTGAGTTCAACATTCACGTCCTCGCGAGAACTCCCGTTACCAGCAGTTCTGCAAGCACCGTGCCATTGTGTACAATGGCGGTGGCGCGGGGCGGCTGCAGGATTTCGCTGCACTTTCAGCGCGTTATGCCGGAAGCCGCGGCCTGCTCATTCCCTGTGCGACGGCTTTGCGACGGGCATCTGCTCAAAGGATGAGCGGCAGCGACGCTCTCTCCACGCCGTCATTCCGGGGCGACGCGAAGCGTCGAGCCCGGAATCCATCTCGCCATTTGCGCTGCGGCCCGATGGATTCCGGGCTCGCGACTTCGTCGCGCCCCGGAATGACGAGTGGAGGGATTGGCGCCTATCGCGCGCTCCCATACAACCGCCGATACTCCTCCTCATACGGCGCGTACGAATCCTTGATCGTCGCCATATTGAGCAGCATGGTCGCGACCAGCGCGTTCGCGTTGTCGAACACGCGCGTCTTCACCCAGGCGCTCTCGGTGCGGCGGCTGCCGGAGAGCGCGACGACCTCGCGCTCGACCTCGTAGTCCTCGTCGACGAAGAGCGGGCCCTTGATGAGCCGGATCTCCTGATCGGCGAACAGGCCGACGGCCGGTCCCTTCGACGGCAGCGGATCGTCCTTTGCGCGATACTGGAAGAGCACGCTCAGCATCTCCATCGGGATGACGGCTTTCCGCCACGGATTTTCTCCGCTCGAATAGAACGGCGAGTTCTCGGTGATGACCGCGAGCTTCTGCCGCAACGAGAACGGATAGAGGTCACCCATGTTCTGGTCGAGGCCCATGCGTACGCCCTGACGCTTGCTGGTCTGCGCCACCTTCACGTCGCGCAGGATCACGGGATCAGTGAGCGGCTTGAGCTCGGTGAGGCGCGTCTCGAGTGCGGTGGCAACCTGCGGATCGCCGATGGAGGCCGAGCCGCGCAGCACTTCGGTGCCGTCGCGTTTGACCATCTGGATCTGGCACTGGCTCGTGCCGGGAAGCGGTTTCGACAGGATCGCCTGCACCTCCTCGCCCTCGAAGCAGGCGTTGCGGTAATGCGCGGAGAGGCAGCCGGTCTCGAACCACGTCCGTCCCCACAGCCGCGCGCCGAGCGGCGCGAACTGGCTGAAGTGGGTCGGGCCTTCGATGGTGCCGCCCTTGAAGCCGAGCTTTTGCGCGGTGGCATCATCGTGGATCGACGCATGCGCGTCATAGACCTGCGCCTGCAACATTTGGCGCGGCTGGCGCCATGGCCCGATCAGGGCGCTGTCGGTTTCAGTGATGTCGGTGTCGAACGCTTGTGCCGTCATGGTGGCCTCCCTTGCAGCCATGACTAGCAGGAGCGACACGGATGCGGCCAGCGATATTGACTTCGCCGGCGCATGCTCTTGACTGCAACGAGCTGCTTCGCAAGGCCGCGAGCCCCCTCCCCGCGACGCAATTCCTCCAGCCGGAACAAGAAAAAGGAAGAACGAGATGACGCTGTTGCAGGTCGAGCTGGAGGACAAATACCGGCTCGAATCGAAGCGGATTTACCTGTCCGGCACGCAGGCCCTGGTCCGTCTTCCCATGTTGCAGCGCGAACGCGACCGGCTGGCGGGGCTCAACACCGGCGGTTTCATCTCGGGTTATCGCGGCTCGCCGCTCGGCATGTACGACCACGCGCTGTGGCGCGCGAAATCTCACCTCGCAAAGCACGACATCGCCTTCGTCCCCGGCCTGAACGAGGATCTGGCAGCAACCGCGGTGTGGGGCAGCCAGCAGGTCGGCCTGTTCCCGGGTGCTAAGGTCGATGGCGTGTTCGGCATCTGGTACGGCAAGGGCCCCGGAGTCGACCGCTCGGTCGACGCACTGAAGCACGCGAACTCCGCCGGCACCGCGCGCCACGGCGGCGTGCTGGCGCTGGCGGGCGACGATCACGGCTGCCAGTCCTCGACACTTGCCCATCAGAGCGAGCAGGTGTTTGCAGCGGCGCTGATCCCTGTGATCAATCCCGCGACTCTGCAGGACTATCTCGATCTCGGCCTCTACGGCTTTGCACTGTCGCGCTTCTCCGGCTGCTGGGTCGGCTTCAAGGCGATCGGCGAGACCGTGGAGAGCTCGGCCTCCATCGACAGCGATCCGGCGCGCATCCAGATCAAATTGCCTGATGATTTCGAGATGCCGCCGGGCGGTCTCAATATCCGATGGCCCGATCCGCCGCTGGAAGCGGAGAAGCGTCTGTTCGGCCCGAAGATGGAGGCGGTGAAGGCGTTTGCCCGCGCCAACCAGCTCGACCGTATCGTGCTGGATTCAAAGCCCGCACGTCTCGGCATTCTCGCGACCGGCAAGGCGTATCTCGACTTGCGGCAGGCGCTCGCCGATCTCGGCATCACCGACAAGGACGCGCAGGATCTTGGCCTTCGCATCTACAAGGTCGCGATGACCTGGCCGCTGGAAGAAAGTGGTGCGCGACGCTTTGCCGAAGGTCTTCAGGACGTGCTGATCGTCGAGGAGAAGCGCGGCTTCATCGAGGACCAGTTGATGCGCATCCTCTATAATGTGGATGCTGCGCGGCGCCCGACCATCGCGGGCAAGCGCGACGAGAACGGCGCGCCGCTGCTGCCGAGCGAAGGCGAGCTGACGCCGACCATGGTCGCCTCCGCGCTCGTGGCGCGACTGCGTCGGCTCGGTCATCAGAGCCCCCTGCTCGAGCAACGGCTGGCGCGGCTCGAAGCCTTCGACAATCCCGTCACAGCGAACGCGCCGATCAAGCTTTCGCGCACGCCGTTCTTCTGCTCAGGCTGCCCGCACAACTCTTCGACACGCGTGCCCGAAGGCAGCCGCGCCATGGCCGGCATCGGCTGCCACGGCATGGCCTTGAGCATGCCAAGCCGCCGCACCGACCTGATCTCGCATATGGGTGCCGAGGGCGTGAACTGGATCGGGCAATCGCCGTTCACCAGCGAACAGCACATTTTCCAGAATCTCGGCGACGGCACCTACACGCATTCGGGGCTTCTCGCTCTTCGTGCCGCCTCCGCCGCCGGTATCAACATCACCTACAAGATCCTCTACAACGACGCGGTCGCGATGACCGGCGGCCAGCCGGCCGAAGGCGGCTTTAGCGTCGCACAGATCGCGCACCAGGTCTGGGCCGAGGGCGTCAAGCGGCTCGCAATCGTCTCGGACGATCCCACGAAATACCCAGCCGGCAACTACTTCCCGCAAGGCGCGAGCGTCCATCACCGCCGCGAGCTCGATGCGATCCAGCGCGAGTTGCGCGACATCAAGGGCCTCACCGTCATCATCTATGACCAGACCTGCGCCGCGGAAAAGCGCCGCCGCCGCAAGCGCGGGCTCTATCCCGATCCGCAAAAACGCGCCTTCATCAACGAGCTCGTCTGCGAAGGCTGCGGCGACTGCTCGCAGGCTTCCAACTGCGTCTCGGTACAGCCACTGGAAACCGAGTTCGGCCGCAAGCGGCAGATCGACCAGTCGAACTGCAACAAGGACTATTCCTGCGTCGAGGGCTTTTGCCCGAGCTTCGTGACCGTTCACGGCGGCACGCTGAAGCGGATCAAGACCTCGGCGGTCGATTCCGGGCAGTTGTTCGCCGATCTGCCGCTGCCGCCCGCGCGCGAGCTGGACGGGCCCTACAACATCCTCGTCACCGGCATCGGCGGCACCGGCGTCATCACCATTGGCGCGCTGCTCGGCATGGCGGCCCATGTCGACGGCAAGGGCTGCTCCGCACTCGATTTCACCGGCCTGTCGCAGAAGAACGGCGCGGTGATGAGCCATGTCCGCATCGCACAGAGGCCGGAAGACATTTCCGCGGTACGCATCACGACCGGCGGCGCCGACGTCATCCTCGGCTGCGACATGATCGTCTCGGCAGGTCCCACCGCGCTGAGCCGCGCCGAGCGCGGCGTGACCAAGGCGTTCATCAACACCGACCTGCAACCGACCGCGAGCTTCGTGCAAAACCCCGATCTCGATTTCGAGATGGGCGCGATGCAGACCGTGCTGCGCGATGCGGTCGGGGACAAAAACCTCGACATCGTCGATGCCACCGGCATTGCCACCAGCCTGATGGGCGATTCCATCGCGACCAATCCCTTTATGCTCGGCTTCGCCTTCCAGAAGGGCGCGATCCCGCTCTCGCTGGAGGCGTTGCTCCGCGCCATCGAGATCAACGGCGCCGCGGTCGAGATGAACAAGCTCGCCTTCACCTGGGGGCGCCTTGTCGCGCACGACATCTCGCGGGTGCGCAGCGTGCTCCAGTTCAAGAGCCGGGCGAGCGCGCCGGCCAGATCGCTCGACGACATGATCGCAACGCGTGCAGAGTTTCTGACCAATTATCAGGACAAGGCCTATGCGGATCGCTACCTCACGGCGGTCGCAAAAGTACGCCAGGCGGAGACGGCCGCCGCGCCCTCTTCCACCGAGCTGACCGAGGCGGTGGCGAAGCACCTGTTCAAGCTCATGGCCTACAAGGACGAGTACGAGGTCGCCCGCCTCTACACCGACGGCAGCTTCGCGAAAAAAGTGTCGGAGAAGTTCGACGGCGACTTCACGCTGAGATTCCACTTGGCGCCGCCGATCTTCGCGCGCCGCGACAAGGTGACCGGACATCTGCAGAAGCAGGAATATGGCGGCTGGATGATTCACGCCTTCCGCGTGCTGGCAAAACTGAAGTTCTTGCGCGGCTCCGCGTTCGATCCGTTCGGCCGCACCGCAGAGCGCAAGACCGAGCGGAAGCTGGTCGAGAACTATATTGCGATGATCGACCAGCGGTTCGCGGTGCTGAAGGCCGAACAGCTTCCGCTGCTGGCAACGCTCGCGCGTGTGCCGGAGACCATCCGCGGCTTCGGGCACGTGAAGGAAGGCAATATCAAGCAGGCGGAAGCCGAAAAGGCGCGGCTCGAAGCCGAGCTCGAGAACAGCCGCTTTGCGGCTGCTGCGGAGTAGAGTTTAGTCGGGAAACTCATTCCACGCGTCATTGCGAGCGCAGCGAAGCAATCCAGAGTTTATCCGCAGAGACAGTCTGGATTGCTTCGCTATGCTCGCAATGACGAGATTGTGGGACGTGCGTGCCACACACTCAACTGTCGTCGCCCGGCTTGACCGGACGATCCAGTACGCCGCGGCGTTTGTTGTGAATCTCGCCGCCTCTGGAATACTGGATGCCCCGCTTTCGGCTTTCGCGGGGCATGACGGCGGAGGGGATGGTCAGAGTGAGACTGCGGCAGCACTCGGCGTAACCATCGCCCCCTCCGCCATGTGCCGCCCCGCGATGTACCCAAACGTCAGCGCGGGTCCCAGCGTAATCCCCGGGCCCGGATAGTTGCCGTTCATGATCGAGCCCATGTCGTTGCCGCAGGCATAGAGGCCGGCGATCGGCGTGCCGTCCTCGCGCAGCACGCGGGCGTGGGCGTCGACCTGCATGCCGATGGCGGTGCCGAGATCGGCAGGATAAATGCGCAATGCGAAGAACGGCGCGCGGGTGATCGGCGCAACGCACGGATTTGGCTTGTGGCCGATATCGCCGAGGTGGCGCTGATAGATGGTGCTGCCGCGGCCGAATTCGGGATCGCGGCCCTCGCACGCATGGGCGTTGTAGTCGGCGATTGTTGCTGCGAGCGAGGATGGCGCGATGCCGATCCGCTCAGCGAGAGGCGCGATGCTCGCGGCCTCGATCAGCTCGCCGCTCCTGACGTAGCGCCGGTAATTCCAGGTGAAGGGCTTGATACGGCCGAAGCCGTAGGTCCACAGGAAGTTGCGGTCACAGATCAGGTAGAATCGTCGATCAGGCTCGCCATTGCCGTCGCGGAGCATGGCGAGCACGAACTCGTGGTACGACAGCGCCTCGTTGACGAAGCGCCGGCCCGCCGCGTTGACGGCGATCACGCCAGGCTTGGCGCGGTCCGTCACCGTGTGCGGGAACACGCCGCGGCTGCCATCGGCGCGGCGGAACAGCGAAGCCGGCACCCAATAGGCCGGGCTCGTCGCCTCCGTGTTCAGCACGGCGCCGCCTGCCATCGCAAGGCGCAGCCCATCGCCGGTGCCTGCGGGCGTGGTTGCCGAGACATACCCCGCGGCGGTGGGAAAGAAGCGCTTGCGCAGAGGCGCATCGTGCGAGAAGCCGCCGGTGGCGAGCACAACGCCGCGACGCGCCGAGATCAGGCGGTCGCGCGAGCCGTGGCGGATGGTCACGCCGTTGACACGGCCACCCTCGGCGACGAGGTCCTCGACATCCGTGCTGAAGAGGATTTCGACCTGCCGCGTCAGCAGCGAGGCGTAGAGCCTTGCCGCGAGCGCGTTGCCGAGATGCAGCGTGGTGCCACGCGGCGAACGCAGCCGCTGCAGCGCATGTTGCGAGATCAGCCGCAGCGAACGCAGGGTCGAGCGGACCGACTTTCCTATCTTGCGCAAGTGCGGGATGTCGAGCCGGTTGACCATCATGCCGCCGAGCAGCGTGAACTCCGGCAGCGGCGGTCGCAACCGGGCAAAATGGGCGCCCAGTCTGGTGCCATCGAACGCCACCGGCTCCAGCACGCGCCCGCCCATGGTGGCGCCCAGCCGCTCCGGATAGTAGTCGGGATAGGCCTTCACCGGCTGGAGGCGCACTTCGGTGTTGGCCTCGAGATAGGCGATCGCCTCAGGCCCGCGCGCAAGGAATGCGGCGCGCAGGCCTGCATTGGCAGGCTCGGGCACGGTGCTTGCGAGGTACTGGACGGCGTCAGTGACGCTGTCGGAGAGTCCCGCAGCTTTCATCTTGCCGTTGGCGGGGATCCAGACCATGCCGCCGGACCAGGCGGTGGTGCCGCCGACGAACGCGGTCTTCTCGATCACCAGCACACGCAGGCCTTCGGCGGCAGCGACGGCCGCCGCCGTCATGCCGCCGGCACCGGCGCCGATCACGATGACGTCGTAGGTCTCGTGCGCCGGCATCATGCGGCGGACTTTCCCGGGCAAAGCATGACGCAGTCATACTCGCCCGGCTGGTCACAGGCTAGCGGGCCGGCTTGCGCTCGACGGGATCGACGTCGATTGCCCGCAGGCGGCCGAGCCGCAGCACGTCCATGGCGACCTTCCGTCCGATGCGGTCGCGGTCGAGCACACGGATCAGATCGTCGACGCCGTTGATCTCGACGCCGTCGAGCCTGATCACGACGTCGCCGGGGAACAGCCCCGCCTTCGCCGCCGGCCCGTCCGGCTCGATCTGGGCAAGCAGCGCGCCCATCTTGTTCTCGACGCCGGCGAGCACCGCATGGCGCCGCGGGATCGGCGCGGTCTGGCCGGCGACGCCGATATAGGCGCGGCGGACATAGCCGTGGCGGATGATTTCCGACAGCACGAACTGCGCAGTGTTGCTCGCAACCGCAAAACAAATGCCCTGCGCGCCGCTGATGATAGCGGTGTTGATGCCGATCACCTCGGAATTCGACGAGACAAGCGGCCCGCCGGAATTGCCGGGGTTGAGCGCGGCGTCGGTCTGGATCACGTCCTCGATGGTCCGGCCACTGACCGAGCGGATCGAGCGGCCCAGCGCCGAGACCACGCCGGCGGTCACAGTGGAC
>NZ_JBANBJ010000118.1:0-18471 GCF_059803515.1 Bradyrhizobium sp. UFLA05-125
GTCGCGGATCTGGTCGCGATGCAGCGCGAGCCGCGCGGTGTAGTCCTGGGCCCAGCTTTCGGCGCGCCCTGCCGTGATCGCGCCAAAACCCTCGGGCTCGACGAATTCGACGCGGCCGGAATAGGGGAACGTCTCCTCGGCCGGATCGACGATCTGCACCAGCGTGCCATGGGCGCCGGAGCCGGAGAGCCCTGCAAGCATGCTCCTGATCTCCGCGATCGGCGACCAGAAATCGGACAGCACCACCGTCTCGGCAAGCGCCGAGGGCACGAAGGACGGCGGCAGGCTCGGCCGTTCGGAATCGTCATGCAGCATCGCCTGCGCCATCTTGTCGATGATACTGCGGCTCGCGGTCGGCGCCATCAGGCCGGGGATGCCGACGCGCTCGCCGCCGGAGACGAGCAGTTCGGCCAGCGCGAATGCCACGATCAGCGTGCGCTCGAGCTTGGAGTCGCGCGCCTGTCTGGATGCGAACGCCATCGAGGGCGAACGGTCGGGCCAGATCCACACGGTGTGCGCGGCTTCCCATTCCTGCTCGCGGACATAGAGATGGTCGTCACGCGCCGAGCGGCGCCAGTCGACGTTCTGCGACGGCTCGCCGGAAACGAAGCGGCGATACTGCCAAAAACTTTCGCCCGAGCCGGCGCGACGGCGGCCATGCAGGCCGTGGATGACGTTGGCGGCAATGCGGCGGGCCTCGAGCACCAGGCGCGGCAGCGAAGCGGCGAGCGTACGGCTTTCGCCATCGGCACGTCGGATCGCAATGATCTCCTTCGCTGTGTGCCCGTTGTCTGCGGCCATCAACCGATCCGTGTCTTCAATTGCCGGATCACGTCCGGAATCGTGCGGCCTTCGGCGCGCGCCTGGAACGTCAGCGCCATGCGGTGCTTCAGCACCGGCTCGGCGAGGTCGAGCACATCGTCGATCGACGGCGCGAGGCGGCCGTCGAGCAGCGCGCGTGCGCGCACCGCCAGCATCAGCGACTGGCTGGCGCGAGGACCCGGTCCCCAGGCAATCAGCTTGCCGGTGTCGCCACCGTCGGGGCCGGGACGCGCCGAGCGCACCAGCGACAGAATCGCCTCTACCACGGAATCGCCGACCGGCAGGCGCCGCACCAGCCGCTGGGCCGCGATCAGCGCATCCGCCGCCATCGATCCCTTTGCCAGCGTTTCTTCGGCGCCGGTGGTCTCGAACAGGATGCGCCGCTCGGCGTCGCGATCGGGATAGTCGACGTCGATCTCCATCAGGAAGCGGTCGAGCTGTGCTTCCGGCAGCGGATAGGTACCTTCCTGCTCCAGCGGGTTTTGCGTGGCGAGCACGTGGAAGGGCTTCGGCAGGTCATGACGCGCGCCGGCGACGGTGATGTGCTGCTCCTGCATCGCTTGCAGGAGCGCGGACTGCGTGCGCGGGCTGGCGCGGTTGATTTCGTCGGCCATCAGGAGCTGCGCGAAGACCGGACCGGCGATGAAGCGGAAGGAGCGTTTTCCGGCAGTGCTCTCGTCGAGCACTTCGGCGCCGAGAATGTCCGACGGCATCAGGTCGGGCGTGAACTGGATGCGCTTGGCATCGAGACCGAGCGTGACGCCGAGCGTCTCGACCAGCTTGGTCTTGGCAAGACCGGGCACGCCGATCAGCAGCGCATGACCGCCGGAGAGGATCGTCACCAGCGTATTCTCGATCACGCGATCCTGGCCGAAGATGACGGTTGCGATCGCGTCCTTGGCGGCGCGAATCTGTCCCGACACCTGCTCCGCCGAGCGGACGATCACGTCTTCGAGTTTTTCGACACTTTCCGCCATCCGTCAGCTCCTTAAGCCGTTCACGCGGCTTGCCTGCGTCGTCATCTCATGCATGTCAGCTCGTGACATGATAGCTCACGACATGTCACGTCTCGGGCCCCATGCTAGACTTGCAGGAAGGCCCTGTATTCGCTGAATTAACCTATCCCCACCTTATCGGCTTCGGGATATGTACGGCATCACGAAGTGGCGACCTTGCACACCGGATGATTCCGGTGTGGAACCGCTCACCGAGGTACAACGTAGACCTGCACCAATCGTGCCAAAGACAAAGTCAGGGCAAACCATGGCGAAGCAAGGGCAGAGCAGCAATCGGGGTCTTGACGGGCTGACTGCCGCCGCCAAGAACGCCGGCGCTGCCCAAAAAGGGTTACCGCCGGTTCATCTGTGGAATCCGCCATTCTGCGGCGATCTCGACATTCGAATCGCCTCCGATGGTACGTGGTTCTACATGGGGACGCCCATCGGTCGCCCGGCGCTGGTGCGCCTGTTCTCGACTATCCTAAAACGCGAAGGGGACAAGCACTTTCTCGTCACGCCCGTGGAGAAGGTCGGGATTCGCGTCGATGACGCGCCGTTCATGGCGGTCGAGATGCAGAAGGAGGGCGAAGGCGACCATCGCGTGCTGAGCTTCCGCACCAATGTCGACGACTGGGTGAGGTGCGATGCTGCGCATCGCTTGCGCTTCGAGCAAGCAGCCGATGGCGGGCTGACACCCTATCTGCACGTGCGCTCTGACCTTTGGGCCAAGGTGACACGCGCGCTCTATTACGATCTGGTTGACATGGGCGAGGAGCGGATGATCGATGGCCAGCCAATGTTCGGTGTCGAGTCGGCCGGCGAATTCTTCGCCATGGCGGATGCTGAGCAGGTGAGGGCCGCGCTTTGACCAAGCCGTTTCTGAAGGACGAACCCGTCCGGTTGGGCGCGGCGGATTTTTTCGCCCGCTCCAAGGCGCGGCTGACCTTCGACGTGCCGTCCGCCCTCTATGATCCCAACATCGTGCCGATGTCGGGTGATCCCGGCACCGACAAGATGCTCGAGATCGTTGCGCGCGAGCAGCCGGTGCGCCCCGCGGCGGTCCTGATCCCGGTCATCGATAGGCCCGAGCCGACCGTGCTGCTGACGCAGCGCTCGGCGCATCTGAACGACCATGCCGGGCAGATCGCGTTTCCCGGCGGCAAGATCGACGCAATTGACGCCTCGCCGCGCGACGCGGCGCTGCGCGAGGCCGAGGAAGAGGTCGGCCTGCCGCGCGACTTCGTCGAGCCGGTCGGCTATCTCGATCTCTACGGTACCGCCTTCGGCTTCCGTATCCTGCCGACGGTCGCAAGGGTGCGGCCGGGATTTGAGCTTGTGATCAACCATTCCGAGGTTGATGACGCCTTCGAGGTGCCGCTATCCTTCCTGATGAATCCGGCGAACCACCAGGTGCACAGCAAGGAATTCCGGGGCATGGAGCGCTTCTATTACGCGATGCCGTTTGCCGAGCGGTACATCTGGGGGGCGACCGCCGGGATATTGCGTGTGCTGTATGAGCGGATCTATTTGCCATGATCCGGCCGGCGCTGACCGAGATCGGAATCTTCCTCGTTCCCTTCGCGGTCTATGCCTTGTTCCTGGTCGCGAGCCGCTCGGGCCTATTGGTGCAGTCGTCCTGGCCGGTCTACACCATCGCCCGCCTCGGGCTGGTTGCGCTGGTGCTGGTGATCGCAAGCCTGGTCGGGCTTGCACATTTCACCGGCGCATCGCCGAACTCGACCTATGTCCCCGCGCATGTCGAGAACGGCCGGCTCGTGCCGGGCGTCGAGAAATAGGGGCTGGCAGATGAGCGCGGAGCCCCTGCTTGCCGATGCCCGATGGCTGACCTCCGGCGGGACCGCGCGCGTCCTGAAGCTCCTGAACGCGGACGGCGAGGAGGCGCGCGTGGTCGGCGGCGCCGTGCGCAACGCACTGCTCGGCTTGCGGCCGGGGGACATGGACATCGCGACCACCGCATTGCCGGAGGAAGTGATGCGGCGGGCAAAGAGCGCCGGCATCAAGAGCGTGCCGACCGGCATCGACCACGGCACCATCACGCTCGTGATCGACGGGCACCCGTACGAGGTCACGACGCTGCGTGAGGACACCGAGACCTTCGGCCGCAAGGCCAAGGTCGCGTTCGGCCGCGACTGGGTGAGGGACGCCGAGCGGCGCGACTTCACCATGAACGGGCTGTCGGTCGACGCGAAGGGCGTCGTGCACGACTATGTCGGCGGGCTTGCCGACGTTGCGCTGCGGCGCGTGCGTTTCATCGGCGATCCCGACCAGCGCATCGCCGAAGATTACCTGCGCATCCTGCGCTTCTTCCGCATCCACGCCGCCTTCGGCGCCGGTGAGCCGGATCGCGACGGCTATCTCGCCTGTATTCGCGGCCGCGCCGGGCTGGCCGGTCTCTCGGCCGAGCGGGTGCGCATGGAAATGCTCAAGCTGCTCGTCGCAGGCGGCGCTGCAGCTGCGACGTTCGCCATGGCCGACGGCGGCCTGCTCCAATCGTTGGTCGGCGGCGTCGCCTATACCGGCCCGCTGGCGAGCATGATCGCGATCGAGCACGAACTCGGCCTGCCGGCGAGCGCGACCCGGCGTCTCGCGGCGCTGACCGTCGCCGTCACCGAGGATGCCAAGCGCGTCGCGTCGCGGTTGAGGCTCAGCAATGCGGAGGCCAAGGCGCTGGATTCGATGGGACACCGCTGGTGGCGGTTCGCCAACAAGGACGAGACCAATGCGCGGCGGCTGCTCTATCGGTTAGGCGTCGAGCGCTATCACGATCGTGTGTTGCTGGCCTGGGCGAGGGACGGTGGCGATTCGAATTCCGCACGCTGGCGTGAGCTTGCCGAGCTGCCGCAACGCTGGATGCCGCCGAAATTCCCGCTGAAAGCCGCCGACTTCATCGCGCGCGGCATGGCGGAAGGGCCCGCGCTCGGGCATGTGTTGACGCTCGCCGAGGATGCTTGGCTTGCCGCGGATTTTCCCCTAGAGGAGGCGGCGCTCGCTTCCATCGCCGATCAAGCTGCGGCACGCGTCAGCCGCGATCAGAGAACGTGACGATCGTCTCAGCCTTCGCCGATATCTCGATTTTGCAGCTCCTGCTGGTCGCGTTGATGGCATTGTTTGCTTCGATCATCGGCGGGCTCGCAGGCTACGGCACCGGCGCCCTGATGCCTCTGGTGCTGGTGCCGATGGTCGGCGCCGAGCCCGTGGTGCCCATCATCGCGATCTCCGCGATCTTCACCAATCTCAGCCGCGCGATTGCCTATGTCAGCTATGCCGATCGCCGCCGCGCGCTCGTCGTGCTCGCCTGCGCGGCGCTGACGACGGCGCTCGGCGCCTACGGCTACACGCGCCTCACCAATGCCGGCGCGGCGCTGGTGATCGGCACCATGCTGATCCTGAGCGTGCCGCTGCGCCGCGTGCTGCGCCGCCGCCAGGTCAAGATCGGCAATACAGGTCTTGCGGCGGGCTCGGTCGGTTATGGCGTGCTGGTCGGCGGCACCTCGGGCTCGGGCGTCATCCTGCTCTCGCTGCTGATGGCCGCCGGCCTCGAAGGCGCGGCGGTGATCGCGACCGACGCGATGATCTCGCTCGGCACCGGCCTCATCAAGATCTCGGTGTTTGGTCTCGCCGGCGCGGTGACCGCGCAGGTGCTGGCGTTCGCGCTCCTGATCGGCGGGATGGCGGTGCCTGGCGCGTTCCTGGCAAAGGCCTTTGTCGAGCGGATGCCGGTGCATATCCACGCCGCGATCCTCGATGTCGCGGTGATCACGGGCGGGCTCGTGATGATCTCGGCTGCGGTGAAGCAACTCGTCAGCTAAGGCATGACGAGATCGGGGGCGGTCATCCCAAATGTCGCGATGATGGCATCTTGCATGTGATTTGCCCGACGCGTCAAGTTATTTCGTAAAATCCGCAAGGCGTCACGTCGACAGTCGCCGGCTACTTTGCATGGGGTTGTTTTCGAGGTTTTTGGAGGTCCCAAAGTCTGGGCGACCCCGATCTGATCGCGCTTTCCGGAACGTCGCGGTCCAGGTGACATTCTCCTGGACCGCGATCGAGCTTGGCCGCGCCTATTCCTCGTCCTCGTCGTCTTCCTCTTCGTCCTCTTCCTCATCCTCGTCGTCTTCGTCCTCTTCGGGGTCGGCCTGCTCGAGCACGGCGAGCGGCAGCGTCTCGCGAAACAGGCTGCCCTCCATGCCCATCCAGAGGCAGAGCACGTCCTCCTCCTTGACCTCGACGACGGTCAGCGGATGGCCGCCGGATTTCAGCATCACGACATCGCCGGCTTTCAGTTCCATGGATTTGTCCTCCGTGTTGATCCACACGGCTCAACGCTAGCAAGCCGTCATGACATGCCGATCACGGATCGGGAGAGGGACTTCGTTCCTGTGGATGACCTCAGCCGCGCTCGTTCACCGCGGTCCGGATCGGCGTGCACTGGTCGCTGAACAAACCGATGGCATCGCGCGCCAGCGGAACGTGGCAGAGGAAACCGGATGGACGGTATTTCACCCTGATACGCTCGAGCTGGGCCATCGTCAGCGTCATGTATGCATCGATGCGTCGGGCCTGCGTGTTAAGGCGCTCCTTGTAGTCCTCCTGCTGCTTTGGAAGTGCCTGTTTCCCGCTCTGGTTCATATCGACTGCGGCGCCAGGCCTGCCCCGCAGCGCCTCGAAGCAATGATGCATGATCAGCACGTGGTGCTTGGCGCTCCACCAGTTGATGTTGACCACCTTCCGCAAAGGATCGACCGCGCCGCTGCCCGGCTGCCTGGCACAAAGATCGACGTAGGCCTTCGGTCCATTGGCCGTGGGGTCCGTGCACAACTCCTCGTTCGGCGGCCCGTGTTCGCTGCCGTCGTAGATGGCTCCCTTGAAGTGCGGGAGGTTGGCTTCTGCGTCGCAGTCGAAATTGTACTCGGTCAGCAGCGTGTCCGTGAGCGGGTCCTGGTCGAGGGTGCGCGGGGCGGCCGGATCGCGGCTGAGATCGCTCGGCCAATCGATATAGATCTCCGCTTTGCGCGCAAAGACGAGCCCGTTCTGTCGCAGCGTGGTCCGCGCCTTGGAATAGTCCGAAGCGAGGTCGGACGCAGCCTTCGCGTCCACTTGCACGACGGCAGCGTCTGCCTTGGCCGTTCGAGCCTCGGCATAGTCGGCGAGGATGCTCTCCTGAAGCATCTGGACCTCGGCGAAGGCGTTCGAGATCTCGATGAAGGTCGAGGTCGCTGCCGCCATGTCCGCCTTGGCCTGCTCGCCGACCTTCTCCTCGTAGGAATTGAGGTACTGGAAGTAGCCGCCGAAGAATCCGGTGAGCAGGGTGACGATGGTCAGTCCCTTGGTGACCGAGAGGCGACTGTCCCAGGACTGGATGCTGTCCCACAGGCCCGGCTTCTTGGCAGGCGCCTGCGCGCGCTTCGTCTCCTTTGGAACGTCCTGCATCGCTGCCTCCGTCCGCGCCTCGACCTCGTCGCGCCCGAGCGCGATCGTACCGCAATCCCGGATTGCGATCTGTGAAGAATTTCACTTGAGGAAGCGGTTAGGGTTCGTGGGGCAACAGCTCGGCCAGCGAGCGGATGATGCGGTCGGGCTTCACCGGCGATCCCTGGGGTAGGCCCTCGCCATGCACGTCCATCCAGATGGCGTAGATGCCGAGCCGCTGCGGCGTCACGACCTCCCATTCGAGATTGTCGCCGACCATCCAGGTATCATCGGGGGTGACACCGAGCGCATCCATCGCGTGCAGATAGGCGCGCTCCTCGGGCTTGCCGAAACCGTGCTCGCCCTCGATCTGGATGTGGTCGAAGCGGTGGGTCAGCTCGAAACGCTCGACCTTGGCGCGCTGCATGTCGGCAGCGCCATTGGTCACCAGCGCGAGCTTGACCCCAAGCGCCTTCAGCCGGTCGATCGCTTCGTGCGCGCCGGGGAAGACGAACATCTCCTCTTCGCGATAGGTGGTGAAGCGATCGGCGAGGCGGACCGCGAGATCGTCGGGCAGGGCGCGGTGCCCGCTTGCGGCGAGCGCTGCGAAACCGCCTTTCACCGTCAGCCGCCGCGCCTCGCCGAGCTTGAGCCGCCAGGCGGCTTCCGCATTGGCCCAAAAATTCCGCGCAAACGTCAGAACGGCTGCTGCGACCTGCTCCGGTGGCAACGGTGCGAGCTCGGCCGCGAACTCGGTTGCGATCGTGTTCCAGGCGATCTCGGGACGCCCATAGGCCGACAGGATGGTGTCATCCATGTCGATCAGCATGGCGCGGGGGAGGGGCTTTGCGGTCTTCATCGATGTCATGGCCATTTCACTTCCGGCGGCAGCGAGGACAGGATCGAATCCACGTTGCCGCCGGTCTTGAGCCCGAAGATCGTGCCGCGGTCGTAGAGCAGGTTGAACTCGACATAGCGTCCGCGCCGGACCAACTGCTCCTCGCGATCGGCAGGCGTCCAGGCGGTCGCGAAATTGCGCCGCACGAGTTCCGGATAGATATTCAGGAAGGCACGGCCGACGTCCTGGGTGAAAGCGAGATCGGCTTCCCAATCGCCGCTGTCATGCCAGTCGTAGAAGATGCCGCCGATGCCGCGGGCCTCTTTCCGGTGCGGCAGATAGAAATACTCGTCGCACCATTTCTTGTACTTGTCGTAGTTGGCGACGCCGTTCGGCCCGCTACAGGCTTCCTGCATCGCGGTGTGGAAGGCGATCGCGTCGGCATCCTCCTGCGTGCGCCGCCGGTCGAGCACGGGCGTCAGATCGGCGCCGCCGCCGAACCAGGCTTTCGTCGTGACGACGAACCGCGTGTTCATATGCACCGCCGGCACGTTCGGATTACGCATGTGCGTGATCAGCGAGATGCCCGACGCCCAGAACCGCGGATCCTCCGCCGCGCCGGGGATCTGCGCGCGAAACTCGGGCGCGAACTCGCCGTGCACGGTCGAGCAGTGCACGCCGACCTTCTCGAACAGGCGGCCGTACATCATCGACATCACGCCGCCGCCGCCGGGCGCGCCAGAGTGGTCGGTGCGCTGCCACGGCGTGCGCACGAAGCGCCCCGCCGCACCGGGATAGAGACCTTGCGGCGCGTCGTCCTCCAGCCGCTCGAAGCTTGCGCAGATGTCGTCGCGCAAGGATTCGAACCAGCTCCGTGCCCGCGTCTTGCGCTCCTCGATCATCGAAACGTCCATATGCAATTCCCGTCGCTAGCCAAGCGGAGTGTCGCGTAGGGTGGGCAAAGGCGCTCTTGCGCCGTGCCCGCCACTCCTGCAACCGTCATCGCGGTTGCCAAAGAGGTGGGCTCGCTTTCGCTTTGCCCACCCTACGAAATCTACGAATCTAGCCTTGCGGACCGTAATAGGTGCAGCTCTCGTTGCAACTGTCGCGATGGATGCTGACGCGGGTCAGCCCGCCGAGATGCGCAAGGCGCTCCCAGACGAAGCGCGAGAGGTTTTCCAGCGTCGGATTGCCCAGCGCCTCGATCTTGTTGAGGAACTTGTGGTCCAGCGTCAGGCGCACATCCTCGATCGCGCGCTGAAGGAGGCCGAGATCGATCACCATGCCGGTCACCGGATCCGGTGTGCCGCGCAAGCTCACCTCGGCGCGGAAGGAGTGGCCGTGAATCTCTTCGCTCGCTGCGCCAAAGGTCGTGCCCGACAGCGAGTGCGCCGCCTCGAAGCGGAATGATTTGGTCAATTCCCACATCTTGTGAACGTCAGTCCTGTCTGATGCCAGCTACCTGATGCCAAGCGTCTTGTGTGTTTGCACGCTGAGCCGCCATTGCGGGTGGCGCAGGCAATAGTCGATGGCGCGCGCGGTGTTCTCGGCCACGTCAGGCCCGTCCATTGGTTGCAGCGAGAACCGCTCGAAGGCGAGGCCTTCGAACGCTTCCGGCAGCGCCTGCGCTTGCGGATAGACCAGCTTCAGCTCGTGACCGCGCCGCACGACGAGATCGCTTCCCGCTTTCGGACTGACGCAGATCCAGTCGAGGCCATCAGGCGGGAGGATCGTACCGTTGGTTTCGACCCCGATCTCGAAGCCGTTCGCGTGTAGCGCATCGACCAGCGGGGCGTCTACCTGCAAGAGCGGCTCGCCACCGGTCAGCACGACATAACGGTTCCCTCGATGCCTTTCTTGGGTTCCCGTCCATTGCGCGGCGATCGTCGCAGCAAGGTCTTCCGCAGCCGCGTAGCGTCCGCCCAGCGTGCCATCGGTACCGACGAAGTCGGTGTCGCAGAACTGGCAGACGGCGCCGGCGCGGTCGGCCTCGCGGCCGCTCCAGAGGTTGCAGCCGGCAAAGCGGCAGAACACGGCCGCGCGCCCGGCATGGGCGCCTTCACCTTGCAGCGTCAGGAAGATCTCCTTGACCGCGTAACTCACCATCCACTCCTTGAAACGCTAAGCTTGAACATAGCGGGTCTGCCGCAGCGCTTCGCCTGCGGCCATCGCCGCGGTCATCGCCACATTGAGCGAGCGCAGCCCCGGCTTGATCGGGATGACGAGCCGCGCATCCGCACCCGCGACCACCTCGTCGGTGACCCCTGCGCTCTCACGCCCGAGCAGCAGGATGTCCGACGGCTGGTAGCGAAAATCAAGATAGTTGGTCGCACCCTTCGTGGTGAACAGCAGCAGCCGGTGCCCTTGTTCCCTGCGCCAGGCCTCGAATTTCGACCAGGAGTCGTGACGGGTCACGCTGACCTGGTCCAGATAGTCCATTCCCGCCCGGCGGAACAAGCGGTCGGAGACGGGAAAGCCTGCCGGCTCGATGATATGGGCGGCCATGTCCAGACAGGCACAGAGCCTGAGAATCGTGCCGGTGTTCTGGGGGATGTCGGGCTGGAAAAGCGCTATCTGCATGGGCATGACGGGGGCTGGTTGCGGGCCGGAAATGTCTCAATAAAACATCGCTAGCCGCGGAATTCGTGCATTGCACGCTTCCGCGCCGATAGCGGGCTTGCGCTCGCCCGGCAAGGGTGCCAATAGAACGATTCTGGACTGCTGTTTCGCTCGTTTTCGCGCGGATCAAGCAAAGTTCTGCCGCCGCGGGGGGCCGCGGGCGCCGGCAGCCTGTTCTGGGGACCTTTGGGCGACCCCTGGGGCGGTTCCGCCGGTCGCATAAGAAGAAAGGGTTGGAATCGTGACGACAGCGTCTTCGGCGGACCATCCGACACGCCGTGATTTCCTTTTCGTTGCAACGGGGGCAGCAGCGGCCGTGGGGGGCGTTGCGACGCTCTGGCCGTTCATTTCCCAAATGAATCCGGACGCCTCGACGATCGCCGCCGGCGCGCCGATCGAGGTCGATCTGACCCCGGTCGCCGAGGGCCAGGACATCAAGGTGTTCTGGCGCGGCAAGCCGATCTACATCAGCCACCGCACCAAGAAGCAGATCGAAGAGGCGCGCGCGGTGAACGTCGCGAGCCTGCCAGATCCGCAACCCGACGATGCCCGGGTCAAATCCGGCCACGAGCAGTGGCTCGTCGTGATCGGCATCTGCACCCATCTCGGCTGCATCCCGATCGCCCATGAGGGCAATTACGACGGATTCTTCTGCCCCTGCCACGGCTCGCAGTACGACTCTTCGGGCCGCATCCGTCAGGGGCCGGCGCCCGCGAACCTGACGGTGCCGCCGTATCAGTTCGTCTCCGACACCAAAATCCAGATCGGCTGAGCTTCGGACCCCGCGCCCGAAGCTTCGAGCCGTCGCGTCGTTTATTTCCTCAGGATCGCATCATGAGCGGACCCTCCGACTACCAGCCGAGCAATCCAGCCCTGAAATGGATCGAGCGGCGGCTGCCGATCTTTGGTCTTATGCACTCCTCGTTCGTCGCCTATCCGACGCCGCGTAACCTGAACTACTGGTGGACCTTCGGCGCCATCCTGTCCTTCATGCTCGGGATTCAGATCCTGACCGGCGTCATCCTGGCGATGCACTACACGCCGCATGCCGATCTCGCCTTCAAGTCGGTCGAGCTGATCGTGCGCGACGTCAATTACGGCTGGCTGCTGCGCAATATGCATGCGGTTGGCGCGTCGATGTTCTTCTTCGCCGTCTATGTCCACATGCTGCGCGGCCTGTACTACGGCTCCTACAAGGAGCCGCGCGAGGTGCTGTGGATCCTCGGCGTCATCATCTATCTCCTGATGATGGCGACCGGCTTCATGGGCTACGTGCTGCCGTGGGGCCAGATGAGCTTCTGGGGCGCCACCGTCATCACCAACCTGTTCTCCGCTTTTCCCTATGTCGGCGAGAGCATCGTGACGCTCTTGTGGGGCGGCTATTCGGTCGGCAACCCGACGCTGAACCGCTTCTTCTCGCTGCACTATCTGCTGCCGTTCATCATCGCGGGCGTCGTCGTGCTGCACGTCTGGGCGCTGCACGTCGCCGGCCAGAACAATCCGGACGGCGTCGAAGCCAAGACTGAAAAGGACACGGTACCGTTCACGCCGCATGCTACGATCAAGGACCTCTTCGGCGTGTCCTGCTTCCTGCTCCTCTATTCCTGGTTCATCTTCTACATGCCGAACTATCTCGGCGACGCCGACAACTACATCCCGGCGAACCCGGGCGTGACGCCGCCGCACATCGTGCCGGAATGGTACTACCTGCCGTTCTACGCGATCCTGCGCTCGATACCGAACAAGCTCGCGGGCGTCATCGCGATGTTCTCGGCGATCATCGTGCTGGCCTTCCTGCCCTGGCTCGACAGCGCCAAGACGAGGTCCTCGAAGTATCGTCCGCTCGCCAAGCAGTTCTTCTGGATCTTCGTCGTGGTCTGCGTGCTGCTCGGCTATCTCGGCGCGCAGCCGCCGGAGGGCATCTACGTGATCGCCGGCCGCATCCTGACGGTCTGCTACTTCGCGTATTTCCTGATCGTGCTGCCGCTGCTCTCCCGTATCGAGACCCCGCGGCCGGTGCCGAACTCGATCTCCGAGTCAGTCCTGGCGAACGGTCGAAAGGTTGCGGCCTCAGTCGTCGTCGCACTTATCGCGGCCGGCGCGCTGTTTGCGGGTACATTGCAGGATGCCCGCGCCGCCGAAGGCACGGACAAGCCGCCGGCGCAGAAATGGTCGTTTTCAGGCCCTTTCGGCAAGTTTGACCGCGGCGCGTTGCAGCGCGGCTTGAAGGTCTACAAAGAGGTCTGCTCCAACTGCCACGGCCTGTCCTACATCGCCTTCCGCAACCTCGCGGAAGCCGGCGGACCCGGCTATTCGCCGGCGCAGGCGGCGGCGTTTGCCTCGGACTACAAGGTCAAGGACGGCCCGAACGACCAGGGCGAGATGTTCGAGCGCCCGGGCCGCCCGGCGGATTACTTCCCCTCGCCCTTCCCGAACGAGCAGGCGGCTCGCGCGGCGAACGGCGGTGCTGCACCGCCGGATCTGTCGCTGATCACCAAGGCGCGGTCCTATGAGCGCGGCTTCCCGTGGTTCATCTTCGACTTCTTCACCCAGTACCAGGAGCAGGGCCCCGACTACGTCGCGGCGATCCTGCAGGGTTTCGAGGACAAGGTGCCGGAGGGCGTGACCATTCCGGAGGGCTCCTACTACAACAAGTACTTCCCGGGCCACGCCATCAAGATGCCGAAGCCGCTCAGCGATGGCCAGGTCACCTTTGACGACGGCTCGCCGGCCACGGTCGCGCAATACGCCAAGGACGTCACCACCTTCCTGATGTGGGCCGCGGAGCCGCACATGGAAGCGCGCAAGCAGCTCGGCTTCCAGGTGTTCGTCTTCCTGATCATCTTCGCGGGATTGATGTACTTCACCAAGAAGAAGGTCTGGGCCGACGCGCATTGAGCGGTTTAATAGCCATAGAAATAGGAAAGCCCCCGCAAGGGGGCTTTTTTGTTAGGGCGTTCGCGTCGCGGACGCGCTGCAGCGTTCCTGGCGATGCGAAGCATCGTCCAGTACGCTGCTGCGCAGAGCCGCGTATCCACGGCTGGGCCCGGATCAGCAATGCACCACGCCGCGAGGGGCGGCGCACTGCATTGCATCCGGGGCACGAGAGTGTGTTGTTTGAAGCGATTGCCTATCGTGCTCGCACCCGCCAAAATGCCTCCAACACCCCCCCAGGAACTCGTCGGAGGAAAGCATGGGCACCGTCATCACCTTCAAGCGTCCGGACGGCAAGGATGCGTCGGGCTATCTCGCCAATGCCGCGCGTGGCAACGCGCCAGGCGTGGTCGTGATCCAGGAATGGTGGGGCCTGCAGGACCAGATCAAGGGCCTGTGCGACCGCTTCGCGCTTGCGGGTTTCGATGCGCTGGCGCCTGACCTCTACAAGGGCACGGTGGTGCCCTATCACGACACCGACGCTGCCGGCCGCGAGATGAACTCGCTCGATTTCATGGACGCCACCACGCAGACCGTGCGCGGCGCCGCGCAATTCCTCGCGCGCAACGGCGCCAAGGTCGGCCTGACCGGCTTCTGCCTCGGCGGTGCCGTGACCATCATCGGCGCCACCAAGATTCCGGAGCTTGCGGCCGGCGTGGTCTTCTACGGCATTCCGCCGGAGCAGGCGGCCAAACCGGCCGACGTCAAGATCCCACTCCAGGCGCATTTCGCCAGCAAGGACGATTGGTGCACGCCGCAAGTGGTCGACGCGTTCGAGAAGGCCATGAAGGCCGCCGGCAAGTCGCTCGAGCTGTTCCGCTATGACGCCGAGCACGCCTTCGTCAACGAGCAGCGCCAGGCCGTGCACGACCGCGAGGCCGCCGAGCTCGCCTGGGGCCGCGCGACGGAGTTCTTTAGGAAGCATTTGGGATGAACGCAGCGGCACGCTGATGCGACACAAGGCAAGCCGCCCGGTATTGGGCGGCTGCTTTGGCGCGGTCACGCACTTTGCCGCGTCGGAGCCAACACACATTGGCGCCGAGCATCCCATATGAAAGCCTTCCTGATCGCATCATTGTTCGTGACCGGCCTTGCGGCCCCGTGTTGGGCCAAGGATCCCGCATGCAACGGGCCGGAATTTCAGGCCTTCCGGACTGACTTTGAGAGCGCGGCCAATGCGAACGACAAGAACCGTATCGTCAAGCTGATCGCTTTTCCGGTCGAGTATTGGTCGGGGGAAGGCAAGCACGATGTCCAGAGCGGGCCGGTCAAGAGCGAGGCCGAATTCCTGCAACGCTACAACACGCTGTTCACGCCCTTCATGGGCAAGCATCTGCACACTGCAAAATTGCTATCGTTGCCCGACGGCCGCTGCGCCCTGACCTGGCATGACACCAATTCCGAGTTCACCTTCGAATTCCGCTATGTCCCCGACACCGGATACCGGGCGATCGGATATGAGGTGGGGGCGTATTGATCCGTAGCCCGGATGGAGCGAAGCGAAATCCGGGCTGTCTCGAAATGTGGCGCTGGTCCCGGATTGCGCTGCGCGCCATCCGGGCTACTGCGCCGGCAACCATCTTGACGCCGCCGCCGTGCCATGGTGTGTAGTTCCCCATGAGCACCGTCATCTGCCCATCCTGTCGTTGGTGGCGCACCTCCTAAGAGGTGGCCGGTGCGATTTCTTTTTCCCAAATCGTCGAAGGTCGCCAACGCAGTGCGGCGGCCTGATCGTTTGTCCTGTGTGGCGTTCCCTCGGCAAGTCTCGTAAGAGGAGCTCAAGAGGATCACATGAACAGGACAGTCTTTGCCCTTCCGGCCAGAAGCGACTATGTGACCCGCGCGGGTCTCGCGATCACGCGCGTGGCGGAGCAGTTCAGCGGTGGCGCCAGCAGGCTCGACGACCTCGTCAACCTGCTCGACCGCCGCCGCGGCGTGGTGCTGTCGTCGGGCACGACCGTGCCCGGCCGCTACGAGAGCTTTGACCTCGGCTTCTCCGATCCGCCGCTCAAGCTCGAAACCGTCGGCGTCAATTTCAAGCTCGAAGCGCTGAACCAGCGCGGGCAGGTGCTGATCGCCTTCCTCGCCGACGTCCTGCGCGAGCCTTGCGTGGTGATCTCCGAGAAGACGGCCTCGCGGCTTACAGGCCACATCATCCGCGGCGATGCGCCGGTCGAGGAGGACCAGCGCACGCGGCGCGCCAGCGTGATGTCGCTGGTGCGCGATCTCGTCAGCGCCTTCTCCGCCAATGACGACGGCCTGCTCGGCCTGTTCGGTGCGTTTGCCTACGACCTCGTCTTCCAGATCGAGGATCTCGTGCAGAAGCGCGCGCGCGAAAAGGACCAGCGCGACATCGTGCTCTATGTGCCCGATCGCCTGCTCGCCTATGACCGCGCCACCGGCCGCGGCGTGGTGCTGAGCTACGACTTCAGCTGGAAGGGCCGGTCGACCGAGGGCCTGCCACGCGAGACCGCTGATAGCCCATATCTCAAGACGCCGCGGCAGGGCTTTGCCGATCACGCGCCCGGCGAATACCAGGCAACGGTCGAGACCGCGCGCGCGGCCTTTGCCCGCGGTGATCTCTTCGAAGCCGTGCCGGGACAGCTCTTCGCCGAGCCGTGCGAGCGTTCGCCTGCAGAAGTGTTCCAGCGCCTTTGCGTCATCAACCCGTCGCCCTACGGCGCGCTGATGAATCTCGGTGAAGGCGAATTCCTGGTGTCCGCCTCGCCCGAGATGTTCGTGCGCTCCGACGGCCGTCGTGTCGAGACCTGCCCGATCTCGGGCACCATCGCACGCGGCACGGATGCGATCGGCGATGCCGAGCAGATCCGCCAGCTCCTGAACTCGGAGAAGGACGAGTTCGAGCTCAACATGTGCACCGACGTCGATCGCAACGACAAGGCGCGCGTCTGCGTGCCCGGCACCATCAAGGTGCTGGCACGGCGCCAGATCGAGACCTACTCAAAACTCTTCCACACCGTCGATCACGTCGAAGGCATGCTGCGTCCTGGCTTCGATGCGCTCGATGCGTTCCTCACCCATGCCTGGGCCGTCACGGTCACTGGCGCGCCAAAGCTCTGGGCAATGCAGTTCGTCGAGGATCACGAGCGTTCGCCGCGCCGCTGGTATGCGGGTGCGATCGGCGCGGTGAATTTCGACGGCAGCATCAACACCGGCCTGACCATCCGCACCATCCGGATGAAGGATGGGCTCGCAGAAGTGCGCGTCGGCGCCACCTGCCTGTTCGACTCCGATCCCGCTGCGGAAGACCGCGAGTGCCAGGTAAAGGCGGCGGCGCTGTTCCAGGCGTTGCGCGGCGATCCGCCGAAGCCGCTGTCGACCTTTGCACCCGATGCGACCGGCTCGGGCAAGCAGGTGCTGCTGATCGATCATGACGACAGTTTCGTGCACATGCTCGCCGACTACTTCCGCCAGGTTGGCGCCAGCGTCAGCGTGGTCCGCCATGTGCATGCGCTCGACATGCTCAAGCAGAAGACATGGGATTTGCTGGTGCTGTCGCCTGGACCGGGCAGGCCCGAGGATTTCGGGATCAAGAAGACCATCGATGCGGCGCTTCAGAACAAGCTGCCGGTGTTCGGCGTTTGCCTTGGGGTGCAGGCGATTGGCGAATATTTTGGCGGCGAGCTCGGGCAACTGACGCATCCCGCTCACGGCCGGCCGTCGCGGGTGCAGGTGCGGGGTGGGCGCCTGATGCGCAACCTGCCGAACGAGATCGTGATCGGCCGCTACCATTCGCTGTATGTTGAACGCGACAGCATGCCGGATGTTCTATCCGTGACGGCGAGCACCGAGGACGGCGTCGCCATGGCGCTCGAGCACAAGACGCTGCCGGTCGCCGGTGTGCAGTTCCATCCGGAATCGCTGATGTCGCTCGGCGGCGAGGTGGGTTTACGAATTGTCGAGAACGCGTTCCGGCTGAATGCGGGCGTCGATTGAGAGGCACCAATGACCTTTGACTACGATCTGAAGGCGAGCGTCCGCACCATTCCGGACTATCCCAAGCCCGGGATCAAGTTCCGCGACATCACCACGCTGCTGGCCGATGCGCGCGCCTTCCGCCGCGCGGTCGACGAGCTCGTGCATCCCTGGGCCGGCAACAAGATCGACAAGGTTGCCGGCATGGAGGCGCGCGGCTTCATCCTCGGCGGTGCCGTGGCGCATCAGCTCTCGGCCGGCTTCGTGCCGATCCGCAAGAAAGGCAAGCTGCCGCACACCACGGTGCGCATCGCCTATTCGCTGGAGTACGGCATCGACGAGATGGAGATGCATGTGGATGCGGTCGCGCCCGGCGAGCGCGTGATTCTGGTCGATGACCTCATTGCCACCGGCGGCACCGCCGAGGGCGCGGTGAAGCTGCTCAGGCAGATCGGCGCCAACGTGGTCGCGGCCTGCTTCATCGTCGATCTGCCGGAGCTCGGCGGCGCCGCCAAGCTGCGCGCCATGGACGTGCCGGTGCGCACGCTGATGACGTTCGAAGGGCATTGAATAGAGCCGCGTAGGAGGTGCGCTCCCTCTCCCGCCTGCGGGAGAGGGCTGTGGTGAGGGTGGCTCCGCAATCGATAGCCGCTACGCGGAGAGAGCCCCCACCCGGTGCTTCGCGCCGACCTCCCCCGCTAGCGGGAGAGGTGAAGCGGAGGCGGCGGCCAGATCGCACCCAAGCCACAAAACGCTAGATCGCCTCGGCTTTCAGCTCCGACAGCCAATGCAGCATGCGCTCTTTCAGAAGCGCATCGCGGACATAGCTCATCTCCTCCTCGTCCAGCCGCTCGCATTCGGCGAAGCCGAGGCCTGCGTCGCCATGCGCGTTCC
>NZ_JBANBJ010000119.1:0-17887 GCF_059803515.1 Bradyrhizobium sp. UFLA05-125
AATCCACCAATTGCTCTGCAACCGGTTCGCGCCCGAGAATGCCGACAATCCCGCACATGCGGATCAATATCCCCCAAATCGTCGAAAAATCGCCAAAACGACGCGATCGGTTTTTATCGAAACTCGCAAGGAACCAGATACTCAAGAATTATTGCGGATTGCGACAGCACCAAATGGCGGTAGCCCTAACGTGCCGCGAATTGGCTGGCCTTTAACCCCGCGCATTAACTTGCTGTCAACAAGTTTGGCCAACGATTCCGGCGCAGGAGATAACGCCATGAGAGGCTCATCCGACCGCAAGGGTCTGTCGTCGATTTACTTGCGCGCGAGCGAGACCGCGGGCACGCATCTGGCGCATTGGCCGCCGCCCCAGCGCGGCAAGGAAAGCAAGCCCGTCTTCGTCAAGCATCCGACCGGCGAGCCGGTGAAGCGCGCCAAGCCGCGCGGCTGGCGCCTGACCCGTGCGATCTTCTCGGAATTCGCCGAGGACGAATAGCGCGGGCCGGCTTTCGCCTGCTTTTCCGTCTTGATCTCGCGATCGCGCGCGGCGCCCCCTCACGGTCTGACGGACGGCCGGCTGCGCCCCCGGGCCTATGCTGGAGCCTGCCGAAATTGTCTCCGGGGCGGCGAATTCCCCTTGCTTCATCCTTAAGTTGCGGCATAGTCGCAATTATTGATTTATTCTTACCTCAACTGGTTGAGGCGGAAGATGACACAAGCATCTCTTCCCGAACCGGAATCTCGTCATCGCGACCAGAGCAAGCGCACATTTCAGTTGGGATTGCTGCTTGCCTTCAATCTTGCGGCTTTCGCGGTCATCGGGCTCATTTACTTCGGTATCATCGAATTCCGCGGAACGCCGCCTTTCATTGTCCTGTATCTAATGCGGGTCCTGTTCATCTGGCTGCTCTTGATCGACGCATTCTGGTTGGCGGCATTAGCGCTGCTTTACCTAGCGAAGCGCGAGGCTTCGCTCCTGCTCCCCCCCCGTTTTCGCCGTTCTGGCTGCGACGTCGATACTGTCTGTATTTGCTTGGTATCTGCATCTGCTGTTACCGACACAGGTGTCGATCGATCTTCCAAGCTCGGAGCCATCAAGTGGGCAGACCGCCGGCCCCCCTCCGACACCTAGTCCTTTGCCATCGGCGACGCCGACTCCTTCGCCATCGGCGACACCGGTCTCTGAGCCACTTCGGAAACTGTCGGCCTATTGGAACAGCTGGTTTGAATACCAGGATGAGTTTGCCCCCGAGACGCTGACGGTCGGCAACACCTACACGTTTGCGCTCGACATCTCCGCTTTCAACTATGCAGACCTCCGCGCCGCGGCCGTCCGCAGCACGTTCGTCGATCCCGCCATCAGCGAGATATTGGCCGATCCCAAGTGGAAGACGCTCCAACTCAAAATCAAGCCTCTGCTGTCCGAGGGAACCGGCTTGCGCTTCGACGCGCCCAACCAAGTCGATCTCCCTCTTGAGGCTGATCTGGAGCGGATCCGTAGTCCGAACACAGAGGAGGAGAAGCGCTATGCGGCCGGGGCTACGACCTTGCCGACGTTCTCGGCCAGGGCAGCGGCCGGCGCGATGCGCTTCAAGTTTCATACCGAAGCCGCGGGCTGCTTCGCCATCGTCCTCGCCATTCTGAACGAGAGCGGTTTCCCCCTAGATCATCTCGTCCGATGGGTGGCGACGGCCAAACCGGGTGATCCTTCTCCAGCCTGCCAGTCCGAGGCGTCGGGGCAGAGGCTGCAACAATACAGCGGGCTCGACCAACTGCTTCGTATTTCGCTCGAGCTGGAAGAGACCAACTCGTCAAGGTTCGCGTCGGCCGCTTTCCATATTTTCGATACGCCCGCCGGCAGCTTCGTCGTGTTTGTCGATGGGCGAGCGAACCGCAAGAAGTCGATCTTTGCCTGGCAGACGGGAGGCGCAGCGCGTCATTCGTCAAAACGTCACCCGCCGCTTTCCAGGCGGCAGTGTCGCAGTCTTTGCCGCCTGCTCCGTCGCTACGGCGAGTTACGACACCACCTTCGTGCAACGATTCAACGAGCGCGGCGTGGACACGCTGATCGCTTCACCATTTCCCGTCCCTGCAACCTATGGCACGCGGCTTGCGCTGGAGTTTCCGCAAGCCATCGAGGACGTTCGTAAAGGCGCCAAGCCAACCGTTGGCGACCTCTTCGCTGCGGCCATTGCGAGGACCGCCCACCGGCTGGAAGAGGACGCCAAACGGAACTTTCGCGAGATGGGCCTGGAATACGTGCTGTTGGGAAATCCCAACACGCCGCTCTGCGATAAACCCTAAGTCAGGTGGCCGCTCATGATGACCAGAAATAGTAGCATTTGGGGATCCGGCCTTGCCCTTGCATTTTGGCTGGGAAGCGTCGCCTTCGCGTCCAGCCAGACTCAAACGACGGCACAAACGGACAGCGCCGCCGTCGCGACCGCGGCCTATCAAGCGCCGTCCCCCGAAGGACGCTACCTCGCCTTCATCAGCGACCTTCACTTCGGGATTGGCAAGAAAGCCGACGGGTCCTGGGATCCGACCGAGGACTTCCGATGGCCTCGCGCTCTCGAGGGCTTCCTGAAGGCACTGTCGACGGAAGGTCACGAGAAGGTCGATCTCGTGATCGTCGGGGATTTTCTGGAGCTCTGGCAGCCGCCGCCGGACATTACATGCACTGGAATGGGCGCCAATTTCGGCTGCACGCTCGAGGAAATGGGAAAGCTTTCCGGGATCGTTGCCAAGGCGCACGACGAAGAACTCGCGCTCCTGCGCGCGTTCGCCGAACGTGGAGAGAATCGCCTGCATCTTATCCCGGGCAACCATGACTCGACGCTGCGCTACGAACAGGTCTGGCGACCGATCGGCGCAGCTCTTCATGCGGACAGTGGTCGGATCGAACTCGTGACCAGCGGCATCTGGAGCTCTCCGGCAGGAAAGGTTGTTGCCGAACACGGCCACCAGATCGGACTGGACGTCAACGGATACGACAACTGGCCTGATATCGTCGAGAAGATCAACGGCATCGATTACGTCGTGCGCCCCTGGGGCGAACTCTTCGTGCAAAAGCTGTTCAACGAGGAAGAGCACAGCTACGAGATCATCGACAATCTGATGCCGGAGTCGGTCGGCGTGAGCATCAGGGCGGCCGAACGCGGGCGGCTCGGGACCGCCGCCGACTCGGCTCGCTTCATTCTCTTCAATCTCTGGGATGCATCTTCGAAACAGGCGGCGATCATGCTTGGCGCGCCTCCAGACAGAAAGCCTGAGTGGAATATCCGTTACGCGCGCGATCTGGGAGCGGATCTGTTCCTCAATGCGCTGAACGCCGACGACCCGTTGCGCGGCCAGATTTCCGGCGACAGTGCCGAGGCCAGGGCGACCAAGGCTCAACTCGCGCAAATGGCGCATGATGCATCGCAACTGCCGGATGAGGCCGTGCTCCACCTCTGCGATCTCGGCGCGGACAGGAACCAGAAGTACTGTATCGAAGCGCAACTTGGCTCTGCGGTGCTGTACGCGCTCGACGCCAAGGACAAGATCCTCGCCCGTCATCTGAGAAATCGTCAGAAGCAATTCCGCGCGGTACGCTACTTCATCTACGGTCACACCCACCAGTATGAGGATGCACGATCGATCGCACTCAACGATCTCTTCAGCGTCACCATTGCCAATACGGGAGCTTTCCAGCGGCTAATCGACGAGGAGGGCTTTCGGAGCCGACTGGACGGCAAATCGCCGCAGGAAGCTCTCCACACCATGCGGCTGGAGCAATTGCCAGCCTGCTATGGCGTAATCACCATGAGCGACGAGAGCGCCGCTCCCAAGGTTCGAGCCTGGTTCATGGACGAGCAAGGTCCCGGGCAATTCGTCCTGCACAGCGACCGACAATGCAAATAGGCGCCCGAGTCAGCTCTCCGTCTTCTTACCCATCTTCATCTCGCGATAGCGCGTAGCGCCACCTTCGCGGATGGTCTGCTGATTGCGTTCCAGCGCCATCGCATCGTCGGGCACGTCTTTCGTGATGACCGAACCTGAGCCGATGTAGGCGCCGTTGCCGATTTTGACGGGGGCGACCAGTGAGGAGTTGGAGCCGACGAAGGCGCCCTTCCCGATCAGCGTCTTGTGCTTCTTGAAGCCGTCGTAGTTGCAGGTGATCGTGCCGGCGCCGATGTTGGAGCTGGCACCGATGGTCGCATCGCCAATGTAGGAGAGATGGTTGACTTTAACGCCGGCTTCCAGCGTTGCGGCCTTGGTCTCCACGAAATTGCCGATGCGCGCGCCGTCGCCGAGCGAGGTGCCTGGCCGCAGGCGTGCATAGGGTCCGATGGAGACGTTCTTGCCGAGCGAACTCTCCACAATATGCGAGAAGGAGTGGATCACCGTTCCGTCGGCGATCGACACGCCGGGGCCGATCACCACGAAGGGCTCGATCGTCACGTCCTTGCCGAACGTCGTGTCGGCGGCGAGATAGACGGTTTCCGGCGCAATCAGCGTGACGCCGGCGTCCATCGCCGCTCTCCGCAGCCGTGCCTGCATCACGCTCTCTGCTTCCGCAAGCTGCGCCTTGGTGTTGATGCCGCGCACCTCGTCTTCGCTGGTCTCGATCACCACGGCCTCCCATCCCTTGTCGCTGATAACGCCGACTGCGTCCGTCAGATAATATTCGCCCTTGGAGTTGGCATTGCCGATCTGGTCGAGGATCGCCAGCGCGCGGCGCCCATCCAGCGCCATCACGCCGGCGTTGCACAGCGTGATCTTGCGCTCTTCGGCGGTCGCATCCGCGTGCTCGCGGATCGCAACCAGGCGGTCGCCTTCGACAATGAATCGGCCGTAGCCCGTCGGATCGGCGGCACGAAAGCCGAGCGCGGCAAGTGCTGCGCCGCTCGCGAGCGGCACGCGCAGCCGTTCGAACGTTTCGGCCGAAATCAGCGGCGTGTCGCCGAACGCGATCAGAAGATCATCTGCACCGCGCGCGATCGCCTCGCGCGCCGCCAGCACCGCATGCGCGGTGCCGAGCCGCTCGGCCTGCACGAAGGTGAGCGTGTCGGGCCGGATTCGCCGCGCTTCGTCCGCAACGGCTCCGTGGTCGGGCCCGATCACCACCGCGAGCGACGTGCCGGTTCCTTTCGGCGCGGCCGCGAGCACATGGGCGAGCAGTGACTGGCCCGCCACCGGATGCAACACTTTGGGCAGGCTCGATCGCATGCGCGTGCCTTCGCCGGCGGCGAGTACGATGGTGAGGCTGGAGCGGGCGGTCATCGATATCCCCAGTGATTCCAGTGCCGGCCGAGTCGCCTCTGATCGGAGCGAGCTGCCTTAAGCGTTGTCATAGAGGCGTTTTGCTCCCCCCGCAAACGCCGGGAATTCAAGTGCATCCCGCTTTTCCTGTTAATGTTCCATGATTGATTCGGGGAAGCTCGACGGGCTGGGCGCTTAACAAGCATGGCAAAGGATTCCGACCCATTGGCCGGCGTCTTCGAGACCAAGGAATCCGGCGGTCTTCTCGCCGGACTCCTGGCCGAGGAGAACGAGTTCGATCGCCGCATGATGTGGCGGCTCGGCTCGTGGGGCGTCGGGGCGGTCGGCGCCGTGGTGATCGCAGTCATGGCTAGTCAGGCGCAGCTCGGGTGGCGGCGCGACCAGGTCGCAGCCGCCGATCTCTCGCGCCAGGCCGACCGGCTCCAGTTGCTGACAAGGGAGAGCCAGAGCGAAGCCCGCAGGCTGGCCTCCGCGATCGAGACGCTCAACACCGATCGCGACCGGCTCTATTCGCGCGTCACGGCTTTGGAGCAAGGGCTCGATTCCGTCACCGGTGCAATCGCAAAGCAGAATGCCGCGCCGGCCACGTCCCCGCAGGCATCCGCGTCAAAGCCGCAGGACGCAGCGGCATCCACCGCGCAGCCGACACCCTTGCCTTCGCCCGCCGCGCCGAACGTCGCGCCGGTCGCCTCGACGCCTGTGGCGGGCGACAAGCCGCGCGTGGACGCCGCCAAAGAGCCGGCCAGGGAACTGAACAAGGAACAGAGCAAGGATCAGGTCAAGCAGCAGGCAGCTCCGCCGCCCCAGACCGCGGCGGCGGCATCGCTCGTTCCGCAATCCTCAACACCGTCTGCCGGACCGCCAACCATGCCGCTGGTTGCGTCCAAATCGCTGATGGCACCGCCCGATCCCGCCGCATCCAAGCTGGTCCAGCCGGAAACGGCAGACAAATCGGAGAAGGCTGACAAAGCCGACAAGACAGAGAAGACGGAAAAGGGCGAGAAGCCAAAGTCCGACGCGGCGTCCCCAGCCGAGGTCGCGGCTCCGGCTGCCGAGCCCGAAGCCGCTGAGAGCGAAGCGCCGGCACCGGCTATCACCGTGCAGCAGACCCGGTTCGCAGTCGATCTCGGCAGCGCCAGCTCGATCGGTGGGCTGCGCACGCTGTGGCAGGGCCTGATCAAGTCCAACCCGGAGATTGCCAACCTCCGGCCGATCATCATGATCAAGGAGAGCAAGACCGGCGCGGGCATGCAGCTCCACCTCGGTGCCGGTCCGCTGGTGAATGCGGCCGCCGCTGCCAAGATCTGCGCCGGTTTGACTGAAAACGAACGGGCCTGCGAGACTAGCGTGTTCGACGGCCAGCGCCTGTCTATGCGCAGTGGCCAGGACCCGGTGCCGCAGGCTGCGCCGCAAGCCGATACAGCGCCGGCCACCGCCAAGCCGGAGAAGCCGCAACACCGACGGAGCTACTCTTCCAAGCGCACCAAGCGCGAGGAGCCGCCGCCACCCTCGCCGGCAGCGGCCGCACCGCCGCCCAAGCAAGAGGCGACGGCCACATCGACCATATCCTCGTTCTTCAGCAGAAACAAAAACTGAAGTTAGATCAGCCCGTTACCGCGAGACTCTGAGGCAAATTCACACGGCCTCCGCCTTGCCTGTTGCCCGCATCCACCTTCCCGACCATATTGGCCCCATGAAGAAGAAACCGTTCCGCCTCACGCCCTACCAGGTGCAGTTCCTGCTCGTGGTCGGCTTCATCACCGTCGGCTATGCGCTCTATTTGCGCTATCTCGCGATCGAGTTCTCGCAAGTCTCGCTCGCCTGCGACGCCGGCCTGCAGACCGTGATGTGCAAGGCGCGCGCGACCGCGACCGTGCTGTTCAAGAACTCGGTGTTCGGCATCGTCGCGCTGGTAATCGCGACGTTGAACCTGATGCGGCCCTCAATCGTGCTGCTGACGCTGGGCGTGATCGCCGCAGGCCTCGGCATCGTGCTCTACAACATCGTGTTGTCGGGGATCGCGATCGCGCTGCTTATTCTGGGCTTTGCGCGGCCCGCGCCCGCCACAGCGTGAACGCCAATAGCAGGTACATTGCGCAGGTCCACAGCGACTGCCAATTGTCGCGCCCCTCGTTGATCAGCACGTAGGCCGCCGATAGCGCCAAGAGGCCGGCAAAGACCGACTCCGCGATCGGACGCAAGCCGGTCTGCGGGCGGTTCAGCATCAGAAGCGCAAACGGCACCACCGCCATGGTCAGCGAGGCGAACGGAAAATCGCGGTAGCGCGGATCGAACACGAAGCCGAGCGCGGTTTCGGTTGCGATCACCGCGGTCACCGCAAGCGTCAGCCCGAGCGCCGCGGTGAGCTTCGACCATTTGCGTTCCTCGCGTGGACCAAGGATATCGAGGAAGGTCGGCAGTCCCCGTCCAGACACCAGCGCCTGCGCGCAGAAGATCGGCGACAGCACGCCGGCGGCAAGCAGCGCGCCCCATTGCAGCCAGCCGCCCCAGCCGTAGCTCTCGTAGTACATCTTGTCGAAAGCGATTCCGAACAGCACGCCGGCTGACGTCGCGGAAATGCCGACGCCGAGCCATGCCGAGAAGCGCGGCGTCCAGGGCCGACGGCGCAACGTCAGGCCTGCGACTGCGAACACCAGCATGCTGACCGCCATGCCGGCGCCCATGTACCATTTCCAGTACGGGAAATTGCTGATCGGCTCGCCTGGCGGATACTTAAGCTGGCGGCGGACGGAATCGATGAACCCCCAATAGCCGCCGACGGTGCCTTCGATTTGACGCTTCCAGGGCTGGTCATAGGCCTCGATCAGGTTGACGCGAAAGCCCTGCGCCTTGGCGAGGGTCAGGATCTCCGACACAACGCGCGCCTGATTGGTGCGCGAGGGCAGCGCGCCTTCGCGCATCCGCCCCTCGCTCGGCCACCCGGTCTCGCCGATCAGGATCTCCTTGCCGGGAAAGGCGACCGCCATGCGCTGGCGGATCTGCTCGAGATGGGCGGCGGCGAACTTGGCGCGGATCGGAAAATCCTCCCAATAGGGCAGGATGTGGATCGTGACGAAGTCGACGGCGTCGTAAACCTCGCGATTCCTGAGCCAGTATTCCCAGACATCGGCATAAGTCACGGGAACGGCAACCTGAGCCTTCACCGAACGGATGATGGCCACGAGATCGGCCGTGGTCATCTCGCCGCGCAGCAGCACCTCATTGCCGACCACGAGCGAGGTGACGGTGTCGGGGAATTCCTTGCTCAGGCGGACTGCGGTCGCGACCTGGGAGAAGTTCTTGGAGCGGTTGCTGCCGAGCCAGATGCCCTGGATCACCTTCAGCCCGCCGACCTTGGTGGCGATCGCAGGCACCTGATCAAGCCCATTCTCGATCGAATAGGTGCGAACGCAGTCGGTGATGTCCTTGAGCTGTCGCAGATCCTGCTCGATCTGGTCGGCCCCGATATGGGTCGAGGGGTCGAGCGGCGTCTGGTCGCCACGGAACGGCGCGTAGGAGACGCATTGCAGCTTGGAACTGGGATCAATAGGCGCGCGCGCCAGCGTGATCGGCGTGGCCAGCCACCACCACACGGCAGCAATCGCACCCAACGATAAGAGCAAGAGCGCCAGTGGCGTACGAAGAGTAATCAGTTCCGTCCTCCGCGAAGGGTCCGTCGATTACCTGCTTGCAGGCCGTCTGCCAAGGGGGGCCGATGCCGACAAGCGGCAATTGCACCTGCCATCCCGCCCCTTTCGCCTGCGGCTCTTCGACCGGCGCATAGCATGGTGACTTTGCTGGACAAAATTCGAAATACCAGTCATGGCATTTCAACGGGACTTTTCCGCCGCATTGGAGACCCATTTGGACGGCATCACACCGCGCGTCCATGGCGTTCTCCCGCGGGCGGCCAGAGAGATCGGGGAATTTATGCGGCGACGGGTGCTTGAGTTGACGAACGCGGTCCTGCGGCATGTTGCCGTCCCCTCCCTTGTCGTTCTGCTCGGCCTGTCAAGCGCGCTCGCCCAGAGCGGAGCTCCCCAGGATCAAGGCAAGGCGGCCGCGACAACGCCAGCCGATGCCGCCAAGGACGCCAACCAGAACCAGCGCCGGACCGACGAATTCGCCGAGGCGGCCCAGGCCATCAACGGCCCGGCTGGAAACCCCGAATGCGTCTGGCTCGGGCGCCGCGTGGTGCGGCTGATGTGGCGGGATGACCTCGATACCGCCTTCCGCCATCTCGATCTCTACGACCGCTTCGGCTGCCCCGGCGGCCACATCCAGGCGGCGTTCCGCTGCCTGACCCGCTTCGGCGGCCAGATCGATCCCAAGGTCGCCGAAACCCTGGACAGCCGCGTGCACGCCTGCTGGATCAATCCGGCGGCGCAGCCGCAGCAGGCCGCGGCCGCAGCGTCCCAGCCGCCCGCGCCGACGACCGGCACTTCGCCGCAGCCGGCTGCAAGCCCCGCGCCTGCCGCGAGCCCCTCGCCCGCCGCCCCGCCAAAATAGCCGCGATCACTTCACCAGCCGTTCAGGAACGATGGGCGATACCGGCGATTGGCACTGCTCGTGCTTTCAGATCGTCGGTGCCCTCAAAAGGCCATGCCGCTAAACGACACGGCGTCATGACAGTTGTGAAAACGCGTGGCAGAGGTATGTTCCGTTTGCCGCGGACTCGGTCGGATCTCGGGGTCGGATCCGCTTCCCTGCCATCTCAGCCCCGATTGGTTTAGCCGCGATGCGTGCCATCGTCGCCGTTCTGTTGCTCGTGTCCGCGCTTCACGCCGGGCTGTGGGGAGTCCTGCGTGACAAGGAGCCCGCACCCGACTTCAAGGGCCTGTTGCCGAGCGTGTCCTATGCGCCGTTCGAGGGATCGGCCCATCCCGACATCGACAACATTCCAACCATCGAGAAAATCCGCGCCGATCTGAAGACGCTGTCGACCATGACGCGCGCCATCCGCCTGTACTCGTCCACGGGCGGCGTAGAGCTGGTGCCGCCGATCGCGGCGGAGTTCGGCCTCAAGGTCATGGTCGGCGCCTGGATCGACAAGAACGACGAGCGTAACCAGCGCGAGATCGAGGCTGCCATCAACCTCGCCCGCAAGAACAGCAACGTGATCGGCGTCGTCGTCGGCAACGAGGTGATCTACCGCGGCGAGCAGAAGGTTGAAGACTTGATCGACATGATCAAGAAGGTCAGGAGCGCGGTTCGCGTGCCCGTCACGACCGGCGAGATCTGGAACATCTGGCGCGACAATCCGGACCTAGCCTCCAACGTCGACTTCATCGCCGCTCACGTGCTGCCCTATTGGGAAAATTTCCGCTCGGACCAGGCGGTGGATCAGGCCGTCGACCGCTACAACCTGCTGCGTAACCTGTTCCCCGGCAAGCGCATCGTGATCGCCGAATTCGGCTGGCCGAGCGCGGGCTACAATTTGCGCAACGCCGATCCCGGTCCGTTCCAGCAGGCGCTGACGTTGCGCAACTTCGTCAGCCGCGCCGAAGCCCTCGGCATGGAATACAACATCGTCGAGGCGATCGATCAGCCCTGGAAGTTCTTCGAAGGCGGCGTAGGTCCGTATTGGGGCATCCTCAATGCCAACCGCGAGCCGAAGTTTTCGTGGACCGGCCCGGTCGAGAACCCCGACTACTGGAAGCTGATGACCATCGCACTGCTGGTCGGCATCCTGCTGTCCCTGCCGATCCTGCGGCTGGAGCAGCCCACCCCCAGGCAGGCGTTCCTGCTGTCGGCGACCGCGAACGGCGTTGGCGCCTGGGTCGCGACCGTGTTCGCTTATTGGGCCGGGCACTATTTCCTGTTCGGCTCGGCCTTCGCGCTGACGCTCGGCATGATCCTGCTCGTTCCGCTGGTTCTCATCGCGATGGCGCGGATCGAGGAGATCGCCGCGGTCGCCTTCGGCCGGCCGCCGCGCCGGCTGCTCGCCAAGGACAAGCCGGTCGAAGGCGTGCCCGAGAACTACTTCCCGAAGGTCTCGATCCACATCCCCGCCTATTACGAGCCGGTCGACATGCTCAAGCAAACGCTCGATGCACTGGCGCGGCTGAACTACCCGAACTACGAGTGTGTGGTCATCATCAACAACACGCCCGATCCCGCCTTCTGGCAGCCGATTCAGGATCACTGCCGCGCGCTCGGCGAACGTTTCAAGTTCATCAACGCCGAGAAGGTGCAGGGTTTCAAGGCCGGCGCGCTGCGCATCGCCATGGACCGCACCGCAGCGGACGCCGAGATCATCGGCATTCTCGACGCCGACTATGTCGTCGATCCCGACTGGTTGAAGGATCTCGTGCCGGCCTTCGCCGATCCGCGCGTCGGCCTCGTGCAGGCGCCGCAGGACCACCGCGACGAAGATTTGTCGATCATGCACTACATCATGAACGGCGAATATGCCGGCTTCTTCGACATCGGCATGGTCCAGCGCAATGAGTTCAATGCCGTCATCGTGCACGGCACGATGTGCCTGATCCGTCGCGCCGCGATGGACATGGCCGGCGGCTGGTCGAGCGACACCATCTGCGAAGACAGCGATCTCGGCCTTGCAATCCAGGAGCTTGGCTGGACCACACACTACACCCGCCATCGCTACGGCCAGGGCCTGTTGCCCGACACTTACGAGGCCTTCAA
Source organism: Bradyrhizobium sp. UFLA05-125 (assembly GCF_059803515.1). Taxonomy (NCBI): domain Bacteria; kingdom Pseudomonadati; phylum Pseudomonadota; class Alphaproteobacteria; order Hyphomicrobiales; family Nitrobacteraceae; genus Bradyrhizobium; species Bradyrhizobium sp. UFLA05-125. The sequence goes on from NZ_JBANBJ010000119.1 coordinate 11,914, forward strand.
GAAGCAGCGCCACCGCTGGGCCTATGGCGGCTTCCAGATCGTGAAGAAACACTGGCGGCGCTTCCTGCCCGGCGCAAGCCGGCTGACGCAGGACCAGAAGCGCGAATATGGCCTCGGCTGGCTGAACTGGCTGGGCGCGGAAAGCCTCGGCGTCGTCGTTGCCCTTCTCAACCTCGTCTGGGTACCGATCGTCGCCTTCGCCGACATTGCGATCCCCGACAAGATCCTGACGCTGCCGATCATCGCCGCCTTCGTCGTCTCGCTCGCGCACTTCCTGTCGATGTATCGCCTGCGCGTTGCGGTGAAGCCCGGCCAGATGCTGGGCGCCATGATCGCGGCAATGAGCGTGCAGTGGACGGTGTCGCGTGCGGTCGCCCAAGGTCTGATTACCGAGCATCTCGCCTTCGCCCGCACCTCCAAGGGCGGCCTGTCGCGGATGTCGATCGAGTTCCAGGCATTCTGGGAAGCTGTGATCGGCGCCCTGCTGCTGATTGGCGCCGGCGTGCTCGTCGCCTCCAACAGCTTCCGGCAGATCACCGAGATCTACATCTTCGCCGGCGTCCTGGTGCTGCAAAGCCTGCCGTTCCTGGCCGCGGTCGCGATCGCCATACTCGAGCTCAGCCGCATCAACTCCTTCCAGTTCTGGCGCGACAGCGCCGTGCGCGCCGCCGAGCTGATCGGCCTGCGCCCTGTCGCGCTGCCGAGCCCCGCCGGTTCCTCGCAGCAGGTCGCCAGCGAGGTCCGCCGCGAGGCGAACTGACCCGGCGCAGCAGTTCGGCCTGCGGTCGAGGACCCCTGGATTGGAAGTCATCCGCTCTTTGAGGTGGACGACGCTCGTCGGTGGGTCGAACATTCCGGCCTAAATCACGGAATGGGCGCGAAAATCCCCGCGCCTGCCGCGATCTTCGGCGACTGCGCCCACTATTGACCTCAGCGGCCGCTCACCCTACACAGCGCGGGCCGAAAGCATGATCCGGAAACAGCCTGCCGGTTTTCCCCGCGACGCGCGTTTACGTTGCGGCAAGACATGCTTCTCGAATGTCCGAAGGTGATGGCGACCGATCCGCGAAGCCATCAATCGGCCATGGGAGCGCGTAGCTCAGCCGGTAGAGCACGTGACTTTTAATCACGGGGTCCTGGGTTCGAGCCCCAGCGCGCTCACCAAATAAACCAAACAAAACAAAGACTTATATGGGCTAGGATTTGCACTTGGAGGCACTTTTTTGCTTGGGGCCACAACCGGGGCCACAAGACATCGGCAGTGAAGAAGCCAGCCCCCGGCAACGTCATCAACAACGTCATCATTCTGATGGATGCGCTGCGCCAGAGCCCAGCCTCCGACGAGACTGCCAAGCCGGCCAAGCGGCCGCAGACAGCCAAGGCACCCCCTGCGAAGACAGCGGCCCGCGAAGAAACGCAAGGCGAGCCAACGGGAGTCCCGGTGATGGAGCGACCATCATTGATTTATAAAGTTTGCCGCGTACATCCCCTCCTGCCGAAATCCCAAGGGGACGCTATGCAGATCGAAAATGAAGCGGAAGTCAGCCTGTTTGTTCTTCATCGGATTTCCGGTCGAATGGCTTATAATCCCAAGGCTGTCGAGGCGCTTGGCCTTAGTCCTGCTGAACTTGCTGAGCGCGGGTACCCGCTGGATAGCGACGACGCTGATCCGTCTACACCTATCGAGACGACACGTTATCGGTGAGATCGGCATCTCAGGGGGAGCCGTCAGTTCTTGGGCCGGCCGCAAGGTCTAGCGGCTTGTGAGCCCATCCCTGCCCGGCGCATTCTCCCGCGCCATGGGCACCAAATCACGCGATAGGCTCTACGGTTCATCCGTCCGAATGGCCGCCGAACGGGCCGCCGCGGCCCGGCAGGAGGCCGACAGGCTCGCCTGCGAAGCCTGGACCAAGCGCATGCTGGCCTTCAAAGGACCAGCGCACCCCTTGCCTACCCTGGGGTGATGCACTCAGTGCGGGTTACCTATATCTTGAGGTCCGCTGTCTCGGCTGCGATACGCATCAGACCGTTGCGCTCGACATCGTGCGTCGGCCGAAGACGACGCCGATCCATGAGCTGGAGCGTTACATGCGGTGCAAGGACTGCTCGCAAGTGCGCGGCTATCCGTACAAGCGGAGCGATCTGGTCGCGCCTCGGCGCACCAAGATTTCGGCGAGCGATCCACCATCAATGTGGTGGCCGGAGGAGCGATAGGCCCTCCGGAACAATCGGACGTGCAACTCATTGAGCGGTTATTCATTTCGAGGACTGCTCTGTGAACCACATCGCCCTTATCTTGATCTTACTCGTTGGGGGCTCTTCGCTCGCCTTGGCCCAGAGTGCGGGCGGATCGAGCAGTGGCGGCTCGGCGGCGAGCGGAACTGCGGCCACCGGCTCCCAGGCTATGCGGGCGGCGCCCTATCGACCGGGCATACCATAAGCGGCACTGCGGGCTCCTCGGGTCCCAACGTGGGCAACGCGCTCAGCCACTCAGCGACCGGCGGCGACGTGGATGCTTCCTCGGTTACTCAGCCTCCGCCCTCGCATGACAACGCGGTCGATACGCCCGCCGCCGAACGCGCCATGAAAAACCTGGGCAACACCGATATCGGCATTCTCAAGAAGTAAGACTATGCTGCAAGTCGGCCTCGATTTTGGCGTTTGCCGCTATTCTCGGCACTCTCCACGCGTAATGTGCAATCTACAGCATCACCACCAACCAAGCTGCGATCATCAACTTGTTTCGGGTGATCAACCGCTACGTCGGAAACCTAGCGCCGATGTGTTTCCCGACTACCCCGTGCCGGTCATGCGCAACACCGAGACTGGGACCGAGATGGTGACGAAGCTTCGGTTACCTGCGGCCCCTCTCGCGAGGGGTCTGTTTTGGGTATTACGCGATCGGCAGCGGCAGCTCGGGCGGCCTGATGCCGATGGGCCGGATCACCGGCAACAATTGGATCAAGACCGGCGCCCACGTGATGATCGTCGGTTCTGGCGCTAAGATGTTGGATGGTTATCTACGGAGGCGAAGGCAGATCCAACGAGCCCCTATGTGATGTGGCCCGGCACGCGGTACGAGCATTTGATGCTGCCGGTCCGCTGATCTCGCGGCTCTCGCGCCCACACGGGTTAACGGGCGGCGGTGATTGATTCCTGCTCTCGTGCGCTGCATCAGTTGGCCCGAAGCCACGGTCCCGGATTGTCCGCTCTAGTGCGCGGACGTGAGCGCCGACATGGCAAAGTCCGTTTGTCACCACACACCCTAACTGATCTGGTTCGGGTCACGCGGAAGGCCGCCAAAGGCCACCTCCAATTACTGCGGAGCCGAATTCGGCCTAGGGATCGAAGTAGATTGCAGGCCGGTGTCCGCGCCGGAGCGCTTCGCGCGGCCTGCCTTCACAACCTCGGAACTTGCGTGAAGGTCAGACACTAGGGTTTCTTGCGGGAACGAATTGTCGCATCCAGACATTCTCCAACTCGACAATCGAAGGAGAGTAGGATGCGCAAGTATTTGTTTGCTGCGGCGATCGTGAGCGCGATTGCGACGCCTACGGTTGCGGATGAAGTTGGTGTTGGTGTTCAAGCGGGGCCAGTGGGCGGCGGCGTCACAGTTGGAGAGTCTCGCGAGCACCGGCCCGTCGATCGGGACCGCACAACTGTCATCAAGGAGCGCGAGCCTCGGGAAACGGATAGAACGACTGTCATCAAGAAAGAGAATGAGGACGGCAGCTGAGAGAAAACCGTCATTCATCACGATAACGACTAGCCAAATAGCCCGGACCAGCGCCCGGGCTATTTGGTGCTGCGTGCACGCCCGCGAGCGCGGCCGTCCAGTCTTCGCGACAGGCAACCAGACCGGCGCAGACCGACGGCGGCTTGTGCAGGAACCAACAGGAATGTGCATGAACCATGAGGAATAGAGCTGACCATGAGGTCCACGTTCGAACGGATCGGCGCGCGAGATTATAGAGCATGGGCACGCGCAGCTTGAGGAAATTCCCCTGCCAGACACCAGCCGGCATCTTCGGATCGACTCCGCGTGTTGCTCCAAGAAGCTGACCTTCCAGTTACCAAGCGCAGCGCCATCAGATTGGGTTGCCTTTGCCATCGTCGCTCCAATACAGGAACTCCTTGCGGGGCGATTCCTGCACCTCGCCCTTCAAGAACGGCAGCAGGTTGACGCCGTCGAGCCGTTGAGGGTCGTGCCCGTCCTCGTAAAGCGCCGGATGACGATCCGTTTTTTGTCGCGACAAAGCGTGCCGCGTGGCTCAACCGCATTGCAGCGTTTTTAGCGAGCAACTCCGCTCTGCTAGGCGAAGGCGCTATTCTTCTAATTCACTTTTTGTCACAGCCGAGCGATGATCTTCGCCGAGATGCGGACTCGCCTTCTAAGAGACGAAAGCAAAAAACCTCCCGACGCTCGTCAGGAGGTTTTCGTTTGACCTCAGCGCTTCGCTTTCTTTGTCTTCTTTTTCTTGGCTTTCGCCTTCTTGGGCGCTTTCTTTGCGGATTTCTTGACTGACTTCTTGGCCTTCTTACCGACCCTCTTCTTCGACCCGACCTTCTTAGCGACTTTCTTTGCGGCGTGCCGGACTTTCTTCGTCTCAGGCTTCGGCGCTTCCGGAGGGGCGCCCATTGCATCGGTCGTTTGTTCGATAGCAGCTTTAACGTCGTCCATATCGAACCCCCAAAGTGTTGACAATGCGAGAACGATAGAGCGATTCGCGAAGCCATCAAAGAGCCGGTGCGCCCGCTCATCACCGCCCCGGGATGGCCAGTTTGCGATGCGGCGCAAGCGCATTGAACGTCGTGCCAAACTGGGCCTGATAGGCCGGAACGCGCGACGCCATTCTCGAACTCCTACGGCCGTAGTTTCCCGGCTGTGTTTATTCGTCGGCCATTAAGCTGTACCAGCTATAGGGGCAGGATGAGCCAAGATGCTGATCCGCGAATCGAAGCCGAAGAGGCGATGCGCAACGCCGTAGCCGCTACGTGCGCAATTGACCGCTTAAAGTGGTTGCGTGTCGCTCTGGCGTGGCAGGACCTTGACCGGGCTCAGGCCCAGTGCCCCAGCCAACGCGGTGCATCCGCTGCATGAAGCTCACCGCCGAACGTCCCTTCGCCAACCCGGAAGCTGCAGCGCGCAAGCTCGTCGAGATCGCCAGCGGCATCGAGCCCGTGCAGGACGGCCGCATCCATATCGAGAAGATCAACGCGCCGTTCCTCTACACGCTGAAGGCCAGCGGCGAGGAGTTCGGCGCCGGGATCAAGCACGCGGTCGAAAGCGGTTGGCTCGAGCTGCATGAGAGCGGCACGTATGTGCGGCTCTTGAAGACAGAGCCAGCCAATCGATAACAAGCCCCCGTTCGATCTTCTTTGGTTCTCAGCGCACACAACCTGAATGTGCTTTGTCGGTTGTAAGAGAACAAAACGTGTCAACTCTCGCTCGCCTGCTTGCGGTGTTGCTTAAATCCGCAGAAGCAGATTAAGACATCTCGTTCCTGCCTATCTTTCCCGACATAGTGATTTCGGTGCGAACGGCGGCCGGCCGTGCATGTGGACGGCCCTGGCGTTTCTGCCAGCCCCAAGCGCCGGGGCCGCTCCTCATTTACAGATAGAAGCAAAAACGCCGCCCGCTTAAATGTATCGCGGACGGCGGCGTTCCAGCCCCGGGTGGGGATGATGCAAAAATCCCGGTACCAATTAGTCTGGTTGAATTAGGCTACGGTTCAACCCATTGCCACTTTTTCCCGTTTTCGCATTCGCGAACGCTCGAGATCGGACTAAAGGCGAACAGATAGAACGCTAATGCCGTCGCGAACGCTCAGCATTGGCGTTACCAGTTTTTCCCGATTTCTGCCTATTCGTTGATCTAGCTCAACTGCCGCCCGGCAGTAACCCTCCGGTGAGCACCGCGGCTGCGGCTAATTGAGTCCGCAGCATTTCTTGTATTTCTTGCCTGATCCGCATG